>NZ_CP046581.1 GCF_018141005.1 Erwinia sp. E602
ATGATTACTATCACCGCCGCGGGTGCTAAACCCTCTGTTAAAGGCCCATCCGACTACTTCACCGGTACGGTGCGCATCGACGCGCCGTTCCAGGGCACCGAACCTGCCCGCATCGGCGGGGCGACTGTCACCTTCGAACCGGCGGCGCGCACCGCCTGGCACACCCATCCGCTGGGCCAGACGCTGATCGTCACCGCCGGCTCTGGCCTGGTTCAGGAGTGGGGCGGCCCGCTGCGCGAGATCCGCCCCGGCGACCAGGTGTGGATCCCGGCAGGCGTTAAGCACTGGCACGGGGCCGCGCCGGAAACCAGCATGACGCATATCGCCATTGCCGAAGCGCAGGACGGGAAAGTGGTCGACTGGATGGAGCAGGTCAGCGATGAACAGTATGCGTCACCGGTGAAATCCTGAAGGCAGGTGAGTGGAAAAAAACAGTAATTCGGTGCTGTCATGCGTCCGTACAGGGTGCCTGATGCCGCCCGGTAAGGTAAACCGACAGATTATCGGGATCAACGCTGACAGGTGCTCATCACGCTGCGCGGGGTTGTAAAAAAGGTCACTGAAGACGTGGCCTTGTAACGGTGGCAATACCATCACCTGAAGGCAGACTGTCGAGAGAAGCATGGGTCATAACGTCGTTTATCAACAGCGCACCGGAGGTGGTTTGCTGCAGGCGCTGGTGTGGCGGCTCAACGGGGGGAAATAAGCGCAGGATACAAATTTTGTGCAGGGCTGAATAAAGTCGGCGCATCGGGCGTTAACGCTGTATCTGCTTAAGGGAGATAACCCGATGATTCGTTCTGCCTGCCTGTTAAGCCTGATGTTCCCTGTCACCCCGTTCCGCTCGCCACGTGTCTCGATCGATACGGTTCGTTATCAGAATCGAGGTGTTTAATCATGCGTCATTGAGTTAAACACCTCTGCGTTTTAATTATTTTCATTAACAGCGGCGATACGTTTAATACGGCTATTGTACAGAGAGTAACCAGAGATGCGTTTCTGACGCGGCTTAAGTTCAGGGTTTCTGATCAGAACCCCTGCCTGTTGCACCGGTTATCGACTGAATATGTTGATAGGTTCGCACCTTTCCGTATTATTAACCTGTTGTTTTTAATATGCAAAGTAAAGCGTGGTTGGTGTTTCAGTTTTGATAAGGTCAAGGTGAAAGAAGGGGGGGGGCCATAATCATTAGTCAGAGCAGGGGAGTGTATAATAACGCATGCTCGAATGATAAGATTTTAAGGATGGAGAATTCCATTATTTTTATGATTTAAATCACCCATGCTTAAAATTAATTTTAGTGCCTGATGGCTTTTATTTTGCGCAAAAAAAACCGCCCCACAGGGGGGCGGTCAATATGCATTCAGGCACATCTTAAATATTTAACAATCAGCGGGCTAAGTAATAGTAGCCGTATGCTGAAAGCGCAAGGGACCTGTACGATTATTTACAAATGGCCCCTCTGCGGTTAAATAAAAAATCACGCTCCGTGCCGTTATCAGGTTCTGAAGCGGCTGACCGCCGCCGTCAGCACCGACACGTGTTCGTCCAGCTTCTCAGTCGCCGCCGCAGAAGTGTGAACCAGCGTGGCGTTCTTCTGGGTTACGCTGTCCATTTCGTTTACGGCCTGGTGTATCTGGCTGATGCCCAGCATCTGCTCACCGGACGCCAGTGATATTTCGCCGATAGATTCGGCGAGGTCAACCACCGTGGTAGCGATACCGCGGATGTTGCTGGCGGTGGCGTCGGTGACTTTCGACCCTTCCGCTACCAGCGACGTTGCCTCACGCATCACGTCCTTGATTTCCCGTGCGGCCACCGCGCTGCGCTGTGCCAGAGTTCTCACCTCACCGGCGACCACGGCAAAGCCGCGCCCGCTTTCGCCCGCTCGCGCCGCTTCCACCGCGGCGTTCAGCGCCAGGATATTGGTCTGGAAGGCGATGCCTTCAATCACGCCGGTAATCTCGCTGACCTTGTCCACGCTTCTGGCAATGCCGCTCATGGCGTCAGACATCTGGCCGGCGCTCTCACCGCCGTTACGCGCGCTTTTCGCCGCTTCACGCGCGTCCTGCGCCGCGCGTTCGGCGCCGCTGGCGTTGTTCCGCACCGTGGCGCTGAGCTGCTCCATGCTGGCCGCGGTCTGCTGCAGCGCCGACGCCTGCTGTTCCGTACGGGAAGCGAGTTCGTGGTTGCCGTTGCTGATGCCGTTTGCCACTTCGGCCACGTTAAAGGCGGTATCCTTCACGCCCGCCACCAGGGCACGCAGACGCTCCTGCATACCGGCCAGCGACGCCATCAGGCTGCTGCTGTCCCCCGGCCCGATCGCCGTTTCGGTGGTCAGATCGCCCTCTGCGATGGCCGTGGCCAGACGCACCGCCTCAGCCGGTTCACCACCCAGCTGGCTCTGCAGACGACGGGTGATCAGCCAGGTCATCAGGATACCCAGCAGGATTGAAAACCCGGTCAGGATATACAGCGTGGTGAATACGCCGGCCAGCAGGCGTGAGGATGAATCCAGCGTCGCGTTGGTGACCCTCTGCTGGTAATCAACCATTTCACCGATCGCCTTGCCATAGCTATCCGCGGCAGGCAGCAGCTGGTTAATAAACCACGCGCGTCGCGCTGCGTCGTCGGCCAGCGGATAAGTAAACAGCGCTGCGGCCTTCTCGCGCCAGGCGGCGCGCGTCTGTTCTATAACGGCTAACCGCAAAGAGGCTTCTTCGACCTCCTGCAGGTTAATGCCGGGAATCGACTTCGCCCCGTTGACCAGGCCGCGAAACATATCCGTTACCGCGTCATTCTTCTGCTGCAAAGTAATAAAAGTCTCTGATGTACGGGCCGCGCTATCATCATTACGCGCCAGCAGCCCCTGTACTTCGTTAAGCTGTTGCGAGAAAGTGTCCCGCAGGCCTCTTAATACCTCTAAGTCATTGAATCGCGCCGTAGTCAGCTTCTGCTGCTCCGAAGCGTTGTAAAGTTTATAGCCGGCGAAAAGTGAAACGCAGACGCCGCACAGGATGACGGTGGCGAAGGCCAGCGTCAGCATTTTTTTCACGCTCATTGTGTTTTTCATAATAAAAATTCATCCTTTCAGCTGCCGTGTTAGCGTGATTTTTTAAAAAAAGACGGACACCACTATTATCGGCATCAATAGGATTAACTTTACCGGTGCGACCGGTTTTTAACGGCCGGTTCGATTATTAAACTCTTTGCTATTCAAAAATTAGAGTTATATTACTGGGTTTTTTTTAAATGATCTTGTCAACCCAGAATATTTAACCTTGTACATCCATAAATATGAGATTCTTTAACAACCTGCGCGGCGTTGCTCAGGCTATCCGCGCAGGTGCCGGTTCGGCAGCGCCGTGGTGTACTTCACCTGGCTCAGCGCGTAAAAGACCTTAAACCCGGTCCTGACCATCGGCCATGGAGTGTAATGACAGTAGGGGCAGGTGGTCGTCAGGGAGAATAACGGGAAGGTCCTGGGGTGAATGCAAGAGTATAGTATGCATATGCCAGGCATATACATGTTCTGCCCGTACGCCTATAATGATCTGACCGGGAACTTTCCCCGGATCTGTTCAACCTGTGAGGGACAACTATGCGAACCGTATCCGTGTTTAAAAACGGTAACAACCGTGCTATCCGCCTGCCACGTGACCTGGACTTTGACGGCGTCAGCGAACTTGAGATCCTACGGGATGGCGATACCCTTATCCTGCGTCCCGTACGACCGACGTGGGGATCGTATCTGCAAGAGGAGAAAGCTGATAAGGACTTTATGGCCGATCGCGATGATGTTGTCAGTGATGAGGGGCGTTTTGAACTATGACTAAAACCTTCATGCTGGATACCAATATCTGCTCCTTTATCATGCGTGAGCAGCCGGAAACGGTGATTCGCCGTCTTGAACAGGCTGTACTGCGCAACCATCGCATCGTTGTCTCTGCGATTACGTATGCGGAGATGCGTTTCGGTGCAATCGGTAAAAAGGCTTCACCGCGCCATGCAAAGCTGGTTGAGGCATTCTGCAGCCGTCTTGATGCCATTCTGCCGTGGGACCGGGCTGCGGTAGACGCCACCACAGAGGTTAAGACTGCGCTCTTTGCCGCGGGCACGCCGATCGGGCCAAATGACACCGGCATTGCAGGCCATGCCATCTCCGCAGGGGCCGTTCTGGTGACCAACAACGTGCGAGAGTTTGAACGGGTAACGGGTCTGGCACTGGAAGACTGGGCAAAGTAAGCGTAGCGCCAGTACCCCTGGGTACTGGCGCGCTGGCAGGTCCGGACGGCGTCAGAAACGATACAGGCTGAACGCCTTTGGATCGAGAACCGGCTTTTTGCCCAGCAGCAGGTCGGCGGCGATTTCTGCTGAGACCGGGCTTTCGGTCATGCCCCAGCCGGTGGCGGTGTTGATCACCATCCCCGGATACTCCTTCACCTCGGAGATAATCGGGTTTTCATCCGGTGCGATGGACATCGCGCCGCTCCACTGGTCGATCAGTTTCGACGCTTTAAACGCCGGGAACTCGGCGCGCAGTTTTTCCAGCGAGCTGTTCAGCTCAGGCAGGTCCGGTGCGGCGACCATATCGCGGTTTTTCTCGAACGGCGATTCTTCACTGTTCTTCCAGTGCTTTGGCTGCATCAGCGTGTCGACCAGCTGTTTGTTCAGCGCGATATGCACCGGGAAGTCCGGCAGCGCCAGCAGCGGCAGATACTTATAGCCGTACATCAGGGATTCCTGCACCACCGGTGCCACGATCACGCGCGGCGAGGTGGCATAGGTGCCGTCGGCCTGTTCGCGGAAGTAGATGTTACCCGGCAGCGCCACGTTGCCGCCCGGCGCACCCGGCGCGCCGCTGATCAGCTGCTGTGACTGGTAGGCCGGCAGGGTAGGGACGCTTACGTTCAGGTTCTGCATAAACAGGCGTGACCATGCCCCGCCTGCCACCACCACCTGCGAGGTACGGATCGCGCCTTTCTCGGTCACCACGTCGGAAATCGCGCCGCCCTGGGTTTCAATGCCGCGCGCCGCACAGTTGGTGAAGATCTTAACGCCGATCTTTTTAGCATGCTCGGCCATCACAAACGCCGCCACTTCGGCGTCCAGGCTACCGGAGTCCTCTTCAAAACCGGCAATCTTCCATTCGGACTTCGCGCCGCGCAGGCGCTGGCTCAGTTCATCGCCCTGGATAATGCGGGTTCTGAACGGAATATCGCTGCCGGCTTCCTGACGTTTACGCTCGATCCAGGCTTTTACATGCTCGAGATCTTCGTCATCCAGCGGGACCTCAACGCGGCCCTGGGTACGGTAGGTGGTATCCGTGCCGATTCGGGCATTCATCTCGCGCCAGCGCTGTTTGGCAAGGTGGTGCAGCTGGAAGGTTTCATCCGGCATTTTGTAGGTCATTACCTGGCCGTAGAAGCGGCTCGACTGTTCGCCGGCGATGTTGCCTTTCTCCAGCACCACCACGGACAGGCCACGCTCAACCAGGTTGATGGCGGTCATGATGCCGAGGATGCCGCCGCCGATCACCACCACGTCAGACTGTTTCGGCAGCGGTTCGCTCAGGCCCGGCACAAAGCCGGAACGCGGCATGCCCGGCAGCAGGCGGCCTTCGCGGGTCAGCATCGGCGTAAGAATAGCGCCACCGGCCACGGCCAGCGCCGCGCCACCGAGTAAAAATTTTCTTCTTGTCAGTTTCATTGCAGAACGTCTCTCTGGTAGACGACAGGCGGCCGGGTGACATCCTGTGCCGGCACCTGTCAAATCAATATACCTGGGTAAAAACAGGCGTTATCCCTGTGCAGCTAATGGTTTTAATGGTTCGAAAATGATATTTCCGTTATCCGTATGCTTAATGGCAATTAATCCCGCGATAAGGACGTGGGAATAGCCTGTTGGTACCGAAACATAGGCTTGCGTTATTAACCAACGGGCAAAGCGATCCCCGGCAGGGAATTAACTATTTCGCCATGACGCGATTGTCTTTTTTAATGGCAATGAATCTCTTAATGCCATCCGACTTTTTACCTTTTTCCGTCTTTTAAGTGACAGGTGTGATAAGACCTGCCCGGAAGCATGGATTAAAAAGCAGCGTTTATTGGCATTGCCAGTGAGTCACATTAAATAGCCGTACTGTGTTTTCTCTGCGAAGCGTGTTTCTCTGTTACGAACCGGGAGCGGGTGGAAAATTCGCCAGAATAGCGTTTTTCTTACTGCCATGCCCCATAATGGTGCCGCACATTAACAAAGTTAGCGACAAAACAAAACGTCTTATGCACAGCGTGCTAACCGATAACTCCCTGAAAAATTCAGGGTTTTAACAATATTATTCATTAAAATGAATATAAATTGCATATAAATGCATTAAATCGCCCCCTGCTGGCAGGTAATTATTCATGCAAAAAAATTTGAAAAAAAACTTAAAATGACAAAATTGGTGGGGGATATTTAAGAGGGTGCGCTGTCATTCTGTCTGTATATAAAGCCAGATGGTTAAAGGGTCATTGAGACCCTTTGCGCCGCCAGAATATCCCGCCGGCGACCTGAGAGTAACGGTAAACCCGTTCTCTTAGCCGCCTGCGGCATCGGTGCTCAGGTTATCAGCAGACCAGCGCCTGACCATCTTTCCGGCTTTCGGAACCTGCAACATAGAAGCCCTGCGGATCGCGAACTATCGCCTGCGCGCCGCCAAAGTTATGACCCGACAGCGGATCTTCTACGCTAATCAGATGCCCCATCTCACGCAGCGTTGCCAGCACGTTGCGGTCAATGCCGGATTCGACCATCACCTCGCGCCCCTGCACCACGCGCCAGCGCGGGGCATCGATCGCCGCCTGCGGGTTCTGCTTATGCAGCATCACGCGCAGCGCCAGCTGCAGATGGCCCTGCGCCTGCATGGTGCCGCCCATTACGCCAAACGACATCAGCGGCTGCCCGGCCGCGTCCAGCGCAAACCCAGGAATAATGGTGGTGAACGGCCGTTTACCGCCCGCCACCACGTTCGGGTGCTGCGGGTCGAGCGAGAAGCCGTTGCCGCGATTCTGCAGGCTGATGCCGGTGCCGGGCACCACCACCCCGGAACCGAAGCCCATATAGTTGGACTGGATAAACGAGACCATCATGCCGCTGGCGTCGGCGGCGGTGAGATAGACGGTGCCGCTCTGCTGCGGCGAGCCATAGGTAAAATCCCCGGCACGATCGGGATCGATCAGCGCCGCCCGCTGCTGCAGATACTCGTCGCTTAACAGGTGCTCCGCCGGGAACTCCAGACGATCGTCGTCAGCGACGTAGCGTTCCAGATCGAGCAGCGCCAGCTTCATCGCCTCAAAGCAGAGGTGCAGGCAGGGTGCGGAATCAGGCGGATAGCGGCCAATATCCCACTGCTCTAGAATGCCGATGGCAATCAGCGTGGCGATGCCCTGACCGTTCGGCGGCAGCTCGTGTACCTTTCCGCCGGCGAACGGCCGCGACAGCAGCCGCACCCAGTCCGCACGGTGGTTGCTCAGGTCATCAAGGCTCAGCGCCGCGCCGTGCCGTTGCGCGCTGGCCACCATCTTCTGCGCCAGCTCACCGCGGTAAAACGCCTCGCCGCGCGTTTCGGCAATTTTCTGCAGCGTGGCGGCCTGGGCCGGGTTGCGGTACAGCTCACCGGCACGCGGCGGGCGGCCCCCGGGCGCGAAGCACTCGGCAAAGCCCGGCTGCTGCTGCAGTTTGTTGTAACCGGCCTGCCACAGCCGGGCGATCAGCGGCGACACCGGAAAGCCGTTACGCGCGTAGTCGATGGCCGGTTGCGCCAGCGTGGTCAGCGGCAGGCTGGCGAAACGCTCCGCCAGCGCCACCCACGCCGACACCGCACCCGGTACGGTCACCGCTTCCCATCCGGTTTGCGGCATCGTTTTCAGACCGGCAAAACGTGCAAGGTTCCACTCAGCGGGGGCACGCCCGGAGGCATTCAGGCCATGCAGCTGCTTACCGTCCCAGACGATGGCGAAGGCGTCGCTGCCGATGCCGTTACCGGTCGGCTCCAGCACCGTCAGCGCCATGGCGCTGGCGATGGCCGCATCCACCGCGTTGCCACCCTGTTGCAGCATACGGATGCCCGCCTGCGCCGCCAGCGGCTGCGAAGTGGCAACGGCGTTACGTCCCATCACCGGCACGCGGTGCGAAGCGTAGCTGACGTGGTAATCAAGATTGCTCATAAACCTCCCTTACTGTGGGTCACTGCGCCCGATAACGGCGACGTCCGATCCAGCCGGTAAAAGATCCGCTGGCCTCACTCATAATGGCTGAGGCCAGGGACGGTGTCATCTTTAACGGCAGGCTTTCCATACTGTTACGGGCGCAACGGCGTCAGGCGCAAGGCCGTAAGCTGATGAACGGAGAGTGACGGTAAGTGCGGTGAGAGAAAAAACGCCCTGAGAGGGATCTCAGGGCGGGTAAGCATCGTGGGTCATTTCAGGCGGGTGATATTTATGCCCTGATGCGACGATACTCAGGATGGGTGTTCACCCCCCACAGGCCGGCAAAGGCGCTGACGACCGCACCGATCAGCAGCGCAATGAACGACCACAGCGCCAGTCTGGCACCGGCGCTGGCCGCCTGATCCGCTTTCTCAATCGCTTCTTTTTTGAGTTCGGCGTACTGCACTTTCGCCTCGTTCAGGCGGCCCTGCAGTTCGTCCAGACGCTGTTTCGCCTGAGTGACGGTGGTATCGCGGGTTTTGATAAAGTTATCAACCGCTTTATCCGCCTCTTCAGGGGTCATGCTGGTGTTCTGCGCCAGCGCATTTTTAACATCATCACGGCTGACGGACTGGCTGACCGTATCGACCCGTGCTTTCAGCTTCTGACCCAGTTTATCAAAAATGGCATCGCTGCTGTCCGGGCTGACCGCCAGATCCTTAACGGCTGAAGCCACGTCATTGCCCGCCGCCTGCAGCTGGGACTGGAGATAGTCCGGCTGCAGCTCGGGGACGCCGGACTTGCGTAACGCCTCGGTGATATTGTCATCCGCGTTTGCCGCGGTCAGCTTAGTGTCGAAGCCAAGGCGATCCGACAGGTTTTTCGCCATATCTGCGGTGCCGCCTGCGGCTTTGGCCGCCACGCTGCCAATGCCGCTGACCGCGCTGCCGGTGGCTGAAGCGACAGAGCCTACCGCGGAGCCTGCCATATTCAGCGCCCCGCCGACCGCCATAAAGCCCAGTACCGAAGCGACGATCAGCGAGGTTGCCCAGCTGAGGAATCCGTGAACGGTGCCGTCAGTGCCGGCAAGACGGCCGGCGATAAACCCGCCGCAGGCAAGGCTGATCACCACCGAAATCACCGACCACGCCAGCACGGCTTTATCCGCACCGTTCACCACATCGTCGGCTTTAGGCTGCAGCATTGACAGACCGAGGCTGGTGCCGAGGGTGGTGAAGAGCAGGGACAGCGCAATAGCGGTGACCACGCCGGCGATCACGCTGCCCCATGATATACGTCTGACCACAACTGAATCTCTCTGAATGTCCATAAACTATCCTTAATTTACATGGTTACGTGTTAATTCAAATTAAGCGTAGTTCATAAATAAGAATATTCTGCGCGCTTCTGTTTTTCCTGCTTTTATTTCTGGTGTGAGATGAATCCTGTCAGGGAGAGATGCCGGTGTCATTGTTTAATAAGGCGTGATTTACTATAAAAACATCAAAGAGATCGGTGCTAACCGTAGCCAGCTAATTGGCGATCCTGTCAGGGTTTTTCAGGTAAAAAAATAAATTGCTAAGGAAAAGTTGACCGATCGATAAATCAGCGCTACGGCTGCATCTGCCGTTGTGACCTTGCTGAGGATGCTCCTGCGTTGCACGCGTTGTGAAATGCCTGACTCAATAAGGCCATGAGGTAATATGACTGAAAATAATTAAAGTCTCTGTCGTCGGGCATCGCAGTTCCGGATGCCGGACGCTTAAATTCTTGCGGCACCGCCGCTGACGAACAGTTCGCTGCCGCTGTCGTCAGAGGTTTGTCTGACTCTGACCGGGTGGGGATTTTTACAGCTTGTATGGCGTCATAGCCGGATCGCTGCCGATGCCCGACTGGTTTAAAATTAATTTTTTTAACCAGTCGGTAGATTTTTTTTTACCACTGCGTTCATGTGAGAATATTTTTACGGTGAAATGAGGTGCAAAGAACGGCAATTTAAACGTCTTAAAATTAGCCAGTTTTTCCAGCTTTCCCGCAACGAATGACGGGATTGCCATAAGCAGTTCACTTTCGGCGATAATATAGGGTGAACTCAGCATTGAAGGGGTTTTAAGCGTAATCCGACGTTGCAGACCCAGCTTTGCGAGGTGCGTATCCAGCAATCCCTGTCTTTCATTCCACGGCGTCACCACCAGATGTCCTGCAGACAGATAATCTTCCAGCGTCATGCTTTGACGATTAACGTTACCGATCACCACAAATTCATCACTGAAGAGTTGAACCTCGTCCAAATCCTGATGTTTAACGTCGTCCGGCTCGCTAAAACTCAGCGCCAGGTCCACTTCTCCTGCCAGTAACTGATTCAGGGCCGGGTTGTGAGGTAAATGAAACAGTTCAAAATTAATGCCGGGCGCAGTGTTTTCAATCGTACGCATCAGCTGCGGAAAAATACAGAAGGCGGTGTAGTCCGTTACCGCAACACGAAACGTTTCACTGCTGTTCAGGGGATCGAACGGCTGCACCGGGCTGAGATGCTGATTAAGGGCAGACAGTGACCTGGCGATGTGGGGAGCAAGCTGTTGAGCGTAAACGCTGGGGCACATTCGGTGCCCCTCACGATAGAACAGAGGGTCCTTCAGAAAGTCACGCAGGCGCGCTAAGGCATGGCTGAGTGCTGAAGTGCTCATTGAGAGTTCAACCGCCGCAAGCCGGACCGATCGGTGCCGGAACACCGCATCAAAAACAGGCAACAGGTTAAGATCGATACGCCTCAGCACATGATGCATAGAATTCATCCTTACTTGATATTAATGCACTTAATTCATTGAAAGATACCCATTATCCTTTCAGCCTTCAAATGGTGATGATAAGAGACAGTGTATGGACGTGATGATCAGGCAGGCCAGCGAGGCAGATACGGATGCCATCTATAACATGATCAATGGCTTATCCGTCTACAGAGAGGCACCGCTGGAGGCCATACCCGCCATTGAAGAAATCAGGACGTTTTTATTCTCTCCGGGATCGCCTGCTGAAGCCTATATCTGTGAAATAGACGGGACTGTCAATGGATACGCGATAATCTCAATGAGTCAGGCCAGCTGGTCAGGCCGCCATCGCCTGAGCGTGGAAGAGCTCTACTTTACGCCCGACTACCGGGGGAGGGGGGCTGGAAAAACGCTGCTGCAGTATATCGCCCAACTGGCGGTAAGCCGGCAGTGCAGCCGCATTGAATGGAACGTACTGGAGTGGGATAAACCGGCCAACGAGTTTTATCAGAGTATTGATGCGCTGCCCCTTAACGAGTGGGTTCGCTACCGGCTTGACGGCCCCGCGCTGGAAAGATTCGCCAGCTGCACCACGCTCTGACGGGGTCAGCAAGAAAAAGGACCGGCCGGTGAGCCGGTCCTGCAGAGTATCAGGCCTGGGTAATTTACCCAAAAATCATGCCTTACTCAGGTGCAATCAGATAGCGTGCCACGGGCATCTGTTCTGCCTGATGAAATGCGGTTACCCGGTTCTGTATCCGTTGATCGTTCATCGTGTAGCGTTCAAGCTGGCGCAGATGCTCCATCCACGAGCCCACCTCAAATGTTTCAACGAAAATGCCGGGTTGCAGAATATCCTCGTACACCGCCCAGTTGATGGCGCCGCCGCGACGTCGTACGCGCCTTAAGTCCTGCATACAGACCATAAATGCCGGCGCATCCTGCTGTTGCAGCAGGTACTCGTAGCTTACCCGCACCGGCCCGCGATCGTGGTGCACATCCAGTACCGGAACCGGCTCGTTGCTATCACTGAGGTCCAGATTGAGGTCAGGATCTTTATCCAGACGCCAGCGCAATACGGTAAAGCAGCCCAGCACCATCCCCAGCGTTGCCACACACAGCGATAGCGGAATGCCGTAACTGGACGCGAGCTGCCCCCAGATGGCGCTACCCACGGTCATTGAGCCAAAGAACACGGTGAGGTAAACCGCCAGCGCCCGCGCCTTGACCCACTTTGCGGCGCTACGCTGCGCGCCCAGATTCAGGGTTGAGAGCACGGCAATCCATGCGAAGCCGGTGAAGAACTCAAACACGTTGAGCAGCCAGACATTGCGTATAAACGCCAGCGCCAGCAGGGTCGCGGCAAACATCAGGCTGGCCAGCACCATCAGCTGGTCGGCGTTAAAGCGTTTGCGCAGCCGGGGCAGGAGCACCGCGCCACAAATCGCCCCGACGCCGATAAACGCCAGCAGAATGCCGTAGCCGCCTGGCCCCATCCCCAGTTCGCGGCGTGCAACCAGCGGTAGAAGCGCCCAGCCGGCGCTGCCGAACACGAAGAATGCCACGGTACGAACCAGTACGTTGCGCAGCACCGGTGCGGCGTGTACGTAGCGCAGACCGGCGCGCACGGCGGGAAAAAAGTGCTCCGGCGGCAGGCGCTGAATACCGGGCGACTCTTTCCAGCGGTACAGCACCCAGGCGACGCCAACGACAGAGAGGGCGTTAAGCAGAAACACCATCCATGGCCCGGCGAACGACAGGATCAGCCCGCCGAGTGCCGGACCGATGGCGCGGCTGATATTGATACCCAGCGAGTTAAGCGCAATCGCGGGTCCTAACTCCTCCTTTTTCACCAGGTCCGACACAATGGCCTGAAACGGCGGTGAACTCATTGCCGCACCGGCGCTCATCAGGAAGGCCGCAATCAGCAGTACCAGCGGCGTGACGTGCCCGGTAAAGGACAACAGGGTCAGCCCGGCGGCGGCGATGAACACCCACAGCTGTGAAAACAGCAGATACTTACGCCGGTCGATAATATCGGCCAGCACGCCAGAGGGCAGGGCGAACAGGAACATCGGCAGGCTGCTGGCTGCCTGCACCAGCGCCACGCTGAGGGGATCGGCGCTGAGCGTCAGCATGGTCCAGTTGATCCCTACGTCGTTCATCCACGAGCCAATATTGGACACCACCGTGGCAATCCACAGCATGCGAAACACCGGCTGACGCAAAGGATCCAGAGATGATGCCGCCGCCGGGGACGGCAGGGTCTCATTCTGCGTAATGTTGTTGATATCGTTAGCTTGCGCCATAACTACTTTCCTGGGTTTACCAAAGCGGATGCGCCACCGGCCCGTCGAGGACCGGCAGGCAGGCCGACTGGGTCTGTTCGCCGGGCAGGCGCAGACAGAACAGCCCGGCATTACTGCGGGGCTGCTGAGAGAACAGACGCGTTTTAACGTCAGAATGCAAAACAGCTGCAGCCGAGCGCGCCCCAGAAGGCGTTATCTTCGGATACCGGCAGGTTGGCGCCGCGAGCCACGTCATGTGAGTGGCTGTGCACGCCGCACGGACCGCTGCACTGGTGAGGCATCTGCTGCAGACCAACGCGGGTGTTCGCAGAAGGGGGGGCGCTGCGGTAGTGGCCCGGCACCTTCACCACCGGCGACCATTCTGGCAGCACAGGAATTGACGGCGGCGCTTCAGAGGTGAAAGAACCCGCAGCGTAGACGATGTTCCCGTCCACCAGGGTCAGCACCGATTCAATACCCTTAATTTCTTCTTCCGGCACGCTGAAGTAATCCTTGCTCAGTACCACGACGTCCGCCAGCTGACCGGCTTTAATCTGTCCTTTCTTACCCTGTTCGCTGGAGAACCAGGCGCTGCCTTGCGTCCACAGCATCAGCGCCGTATCGCGATCCAGACGGGCGTTGACGTCATACATCTGCATCCCGCCTACGGTGCGGCCGGACACCAGCCAGTAGAGCGCGGTCCACGGGTTGTAGCTGGCCACGCGGGTGGCGTCAGTCCCCAGCCCGACCGGCACGCCGGTCTCCAGCATGCGGGCCACCGGCGGCGTGTGGCGGGTTGCTTCGATGCCGTAGCGCTCGGCGAAGTATTCGCCCTGGAAGGCCATACGGTGCTGGACCGCGATGCCGCCGCCTAACTCCTTGATGCGATCGATATTGCGCTGGGTAACGGTTTCAGCGTGATCGAAGAACCAGTGCAGGCCGTTAAACGGAATGTCGCGGTTAACCTTTTCAAACACGTCGAGCATACGGCTGATTGATTCGTCGTAGGTGGCGTGCAGGCGGAAAGGCCAACGGTGTTCAACCAGGTGGCGGACGACGCGCTCAAGTTCATCTTCCATGCCCGGTGCCAGGTCGGGACGCGGTTCCAGGAAGTCTTCGAAATCGGCCGCCGAGAAGACCAGCATTTCCCCCGCGCCGTTGTGGCGG
This sequence comes from Erwinia sp. E602, assembly GCF_018141005.1. Lineage (NCBI taxonomy): Bacteria > Pseudomonadati > Pseudomonadota > Gammaproteobacteria > Enterobacterales > Erwiniaceae > Erwinia > Erwinia sp. E602. The sequence goes on from NZ_CP046581.1 coordinate 14,413, forward strand.
AAGTAGTCGGTGCCCTGGCCCGGAGTGAGCAGGTCGGTCCATTTTTCAAAATCTTCCAGCTCGTGCCCCGGACGCTGGGTAAACAGGTTGTAGGCGATACGGATCGTCAACTGCTTCTTCTCATGCAGCTCGGCAATCACCTGATAATCTTCCGGGTAGTTCTGGAAGCCGCCGCCGGCATCAATGGCGCTGGTGATGCCCAGACGGTTTAACTCGCGCATGAACTGGCGGGTAGAGTTCACCTGTTGCTCCAGCGGCAGTTTCGGTCCTTTCGCCAGCGTGGCGTACAGGATCATGGCGTTGGGACGGGCGATCAGCATGCCGGTCGGGTTGCCGTTGCCGTCGCGCTGGATCTCACCGCCCGGCGGGTTAGGCGTATCTCTGGTATAGCCCACCACTTTCAGTGCGGCACGGTTAAGCAGCGCGCGGTCATACAGGTGCAGTACGAACACCGGCGTGTCCGGCGCCGCTTCGTTGATCTCATCCAGCGTGGGCATACGCCGCTCGGCAAACTGGAATTCGTTCCAGCCGCCCACCACGCGCACCCACTGTGGCGAAGGGGTGCGCAGCGCCTGATTTTTCAGCATGCGTAGCGCATCCGCGACGGAGGGAACGCCTTCCCAGCGCAGCTCCAGGTTGTAGTTCAGACCGCCACGGATTAAGTGCAGGTGTGAGTCATTCAGGCCCGGTACGACGGTATGGCCCTTAAGATCGAGGACGTTGGTTCCCTCACAATGGTACTGCATAACTTCCGCCAGGCTGCCCACGGCCTGAAATTTACCGTCGCGAATGGCCACGGCATCGGCCACCGGGTTTTCGCGATCGACAGTGTGAAATCGTCCATTAGTGAGTATGACGTCGGCTTTACCAAGGGTAACCATATGATCTCCAGAATTGAATGGTCTGATGCGCTCATTACGACCGCAGCCAGTGAAATGCTCTGCTGTAAAAGCAGGATAGTGGGATGACGGGATTATGATCAGGAGGCCGGTAGCAGGTCTAGTTATACAAAAGGATAGGTATACCTTCGTATAGTTATACCTATAGATAATAGTTTGAAAAATAAAAGGCTCCTACACTGCGCAGCAACAGTGACCCACCCCTACGGATAGCAGCGAGCAGGAATGCGCTACCCGCTAACGGCGGCTGCTGCAAATTGATGCCATTCACTTTTTTTAATCAACTTAGCCACTCTAACCTCAATGGGTAATGCAATGACCAATCGCAAGCTTGAAGTACTGACGCCGCAGAACTGCCAGATTATCTTTATCGATCAGCAGCCACAGATGGCGTTTGGTGTGCAGTCAATCGATCGCCAGGTGCTGAAAAATAACGTGGTGGCGCTGGCTAAAGCGGCCAAAGTCTTCAATATTCCGACCGTACTGACTACCGTTGAGACCGAAAGTTTTTCCGGTAATACCTTCCCGGAGCTGCTGGACGTGTTCCCGGGGCAGGACATCCTTGAGCGCACCTCAATGAACTCATGGGATGACCAGAAGGTACGTGACGCACTGGCGGCGAACGGCAAGAAGAAAATTGTTGTTTCTGGTCTGTGGACTGAAGTGTGCAACAACACGTTCGCACTGTGCGCAATGCTGGAAGGTGATTACGAAATTTACATGGTGGCTGATGCTTCAGGCGGCACCACCAAAGAAGCGCACGACTATGCGATGCAGCGCATGATTCAGGCTGGCGTTATTCCTGTCACCTGGCAGCAGGTGATGCTGGAGTGGCAGCGTGACTGGGCCCACAAAGAGACGTACAACGCGGTGATGGACATTGCGAAAGAGCACTCAGGTGCTTACGGTATCGGCGTGGATTACGCCTACACCATGGTACACAAGGCGCCTTCACGTCAGAAGAGCGAACACCGTACCCTGGCTCCGGTTCCGGCACCGGTGCGTTAAACCGTTCAACGGGCTGGCTCTTTGCGGAGCCGGCCCGCTTTTTCAGATAAAGGAGGGCCTGTGAGTCCTTTATTACTCTCTCTGGGCGCAGGCACGCTGATCGGCATCATCTATGCGCTGCTCAGGGTTCAGTCTCCGGCTCCGCCAGCGGTGGCACTGATCGGACTGCTGGGAATGGTTATCGGCAGCACCCTGGGAGGGAAACTGCTTCACACTTCCCCATCAGCCAGGGTGACCACCAGCGAGCAACACCCGATCACCGCCGATCACCGGCCGGCATCGTTACCCTTACTGGCTAAGCAGGCGGGATAAACATGTTGAAAACCTATTCTGTTTCACTGATCGTTGGCGTACTGGCGGGCCTGATCTATGCCATCCTTGACGTAAATTCCCCGGCCCCTCCGATCGTTGCACTGGTGGGGCTGCTGGGCATGCAGACTGGCGAGCACATTATCCCGTTAGCCAGACGACTGATTCAACGCCAGCCGGTCAGTCTTCACTGGTTTCGCCATGAGTATCACCATAAAATCGGGGATAATTCTTCGTCCTCAGAGGACAAATCCTCCCAGGGAAGCGCCCGATCCGGGCCTGAGTTTTAACTAAGGAAAACAGCATGCAGCTGTCGCAGCGCATTATCGTCGTCGATGATGAACGTTCTGTCCGCAGTGGTCTGACCAACCTGCTTCAGTCAGAAGGTTTTCTGTCAGAGGCGTTTGATTCGGCAGAATCTCTTCTTTCTGATGAAGCAGCGATGGCGAATGCCGCGCTTTTTATCATTGATGTGCAGTTGAAAGGCATGAATGGTTTTGAGCTTTTCATCAATCTTACCCGGCGGCTGAAAAACCCGCCGGGTATTATCATTTCCGGCAATGGAGATGAGAGTATGCACAGGTATGCGATCGCGCTTGGCGCGATTGCGTTTTTGCCTAAGCCCATAGAGATTGACACCTTGTTTGAACATATCCTCCATGCGTTTTCCTGCCAGGCTGCACGTCAGTGAGCCTCCCTGTGCGGCCGTCTGTCGAAACAGAACATGATGAAATCCTGTTATCAGAGGACACTACCTTTAGCCGGCTGGTGCAGGATGACACGATTGACTGGTTTCTGTGTCGTCATGCCATTAGCGGTGAATCCTTTATTCTTGCCACCGCAGGCAATGATGAACTGCTCTCCCAGATCACCCAGCGGCTGAAAAACGAATATGCGCTTCGCGGCAGATTATCGGAGAGCTGGGCGCTAAAACCGCGGCAACACACCCATTATCAAGGGCGATATGCGCTGATCTACCCGCCGTTTAACTATCGCACTCTGGCAGATATTTTGTGCATGCCCCCCGGAGATATCACTGATTTTCTCACCCGTGCCGCAACGCTTTGCGGCACGCTGAGCATGATGCATCAGCAGGGGCTGGTACACGGTGATATCAAGCCTGCCAACTTTTTTTATACGGACGATCGCACGGTGCTGCTGGGCGGCTTCGGGCTGTCATCTGTTAATGACGATTTACTGCAGAAGCCACCGTTGCAGGTCGCCGGCGGTACGCTGGCCTACATGTCTCCGGAGCATACCTCCCGTTCAGCACATCCGGTCAGCCGCGTCAGCGATCTCTACAGTCTGGGCATTGTGCTGTACGAGTTACTGACCGGCAGGTTGCCCTACGGCAATATTGACGGCGGGCACGCGGAGTGGGTGCATCACCACATTGCCTCAGAGGCCCTGCCGCCGCATGCGTTGCGCAAAGAGATTCCGGTGGTTCTCTCGGCCATCATTCTGAAACTGCTGGCAAAATCTCCGGAAAACCGCTATCAGACGGCCGAGGCGGTGCTGGCCGATCTGAGGCAATGCGCGTCCACGTTAATGCCGGACGGGCTTATTGAGCCCTTTACGCCGGGGCTGCAGGACCCGCCGAACAGCCATTTTTCACTGAATACGCTCTGTACCGACCATCCACAGGCAGCGGAGATACTGGCGGCTTTTGATGAGGTAAGCCGCAGCGGCAAGCACAGCCTGGTGGTTGTCAGTGGCGCTCAGGGATCGGGCAAGTCATCACTTATCGCATCGTCCCTCAGACGACTGCGTAATAACAAAGCGCTGCTCACCGTGGTGAAGGCCGATAAGCATTCGCCGGTGATGCCGTATACGGTGTTTACCGCCGCCTTCAAAGTGCTGGTACTCCACGTGCTGGGCCTTCCCCATGCAGAAATGACGCAGTGGAAGGCGCACATTACCCGCCTGCTTGGCGAACACGCCGGGCTGGCGGTCAATCTGGTACCGGAGTTGGGCATACTGCTTAACAAAAAGGTGACGGTTCAGTCCCATGCGCACACGCTTGATGCAAAGAAACGGCTGATGCTGGTTGCCGGTAACCTGGTTAAGGCGTTCACCGCGCCCGGGCGGCCTCTGGTTATTTTTATCGATGATATGCACTGGACCGATCAGGCCACGCTTCACCTGCTGCAGAATCTGCTCAGTTCCAGTGAAGATATCCCGCTGCTGCTGGTTATGGCACATCGCGATAGCCTCTCATTGCCTTGCCCTACCATCATCGGCAATCTGCAGCGTATTCGCGCCTGTGCCATGCGCATTACCGATATCACGCCGGCCCCGCTTTCTGAGACGCATATTGCCGGCTGGCTGGCCGGAATATTTCACACCACTGCGTCGGCCACCCTGGAACTTGCGCAGGTTATTCACGAGAAAACCGCCGGCAATCCGCTGGCAACCCATGAATTTTTCCGTCAGGCCCTGCGTGATGGGCTGATTAGCCACACCGCGCCGCGCCGCTGGGCCTGCGATCTGCAGGCGCTTAAAAACAGCCATTTTACGGCCAACGTTGCCGCCAGTGTTTTACTGCATCTCTCATTAATACCGGTGCCGACGCGTCAGCTACTGGGCAAGCTGGCGTTAGCGGGAAACGCGGGCCAGCTCGAGGTGATTAGCACCATTACCACCCTGCCCGTGGCTGACATTGAGCGGATGCTGTTACCCGCCGTGAAGGCAAGACTGATCGCGTTAAGCGATCAGGGTTACGCTTTTATGCATGAGAGCATGCATGAGGCGGCACTCGACCTGTTAACAGATAAAGAGAAAGATGCTTTTCATTACGCCGCCGCGCTTATTTACAGGCGTAAATCCAGCCTCGATGTGACCAATGTGCTGCTTTTCAGCGCCGCGCATCATCTGGTTGCCATTAAAGATCGTTCATTGCTGGCTCAGGATATTGAGGGATGCTGCCAGCTGATACTGAAAGCGACCCGGCGTGCAAAAACCACCGGTGACTACGTTTCAGCGCTGCGCTACCTGAAAATGGCCCGTTCTCTTCTCCACGACGTGGGAAAGAGCGATACCGGGGAGTTCCTTCTTGAAGAGGCCGAGTGCGAATTTCTTAACGGCAATCTTGCTGCCGCACTGACGTTAAGTACCCGGCTTCACTTTTCATCCGGCGAGATGACAACGAAAGCGGAGGCTGCCTGTCTGATCGCTGAAATCCACATGCGGCAGTCGGACAGTGAACGTGCGCTGGAAACCGCGCTGGAGTGGCTTGCGGTGTTTGGTGTGCAACTGAACCGTCATCCTGGCCCGGAAGAGTGCGATGCAGCAAGGCTGGTTTTGAAGGAGGATGTGGGTAAAAATCCGTATACCCGGTTCCGTTCACTTCCGCTGGTGGAATGTAAAAATACCGTAGCCATCATGAATCTGATGGCCAGCGCCAGCACGTTCGCCGCCTTTACCAATCCACGACTGCAATTCATGCTGCTGTGCAGGCTGCTGCACCTGACCATGGCCCGTGGACTGAGTGGCGCATCCACGCTCGCGCTCTCATGGTACGGGGTGGTCTGTGGCGATCGGTATGATGAGTACAGCCGTGGTTTTGCCAGCACCCTGCTGGCGCGTGAACTGGTTTACAAGCATGACTTTGTGAGCTTTAAAGCGCGTACGCTGCTACCGCTTGACCAGGTCAGCGTGTGGACAATGCCGCTAACCTACGCGATTGAGCGGGCCAGGGCTGCCTTTGACGTTGGGGTTGAAACCGGCGACCGGACCTCTGCCTGCCTGGCGCTGCGGCATATCATTATGAATATGCTGGCCCGGGGAGACCATCTTGACGGGGTACACACGTCAGTCTCGCGGGCATTGCTGTTTGTGCAAAAGGCGCAGTATCGCGACGTTGAAGTTATTCTCGGCATGCAGCTGGACTTCGTCCTGTTCCTGCGTAAGCCACGGGGCCATACGTTCAGCGGCGATAATTTCCTGACGCCGGTGCTGGAGGTGGTGAAACCCGAAAACGCCGTTGAGCCGATACTCCTGATGCGGTTCTGGTCGCGACTGTACAAAGCGATGGCCCACTTCTTTGCACATGAATATGAAGTGGCAGAGCAGTTGTTTAAAGACGCGTTACCCTTTGTCGAACACATCCCCGGGCATGTACATATGCTCGATTATCACCTCTACAGCGCGTTGTCCCTGACCATTCCCTTAGAAACCGGGGCCATGACCGAGGATTTGCGGCAGCGGCTCGGGCACCATTTCGACAGGATTGTGACCTGGTCAAATGAGAACACGAAAACGTTTTCAGATAAGGAAGCCCTGCTTCGCGCGGAGCTGCTGCGTCTTGAAGGGGAAACGACCGGGGCATCAGAGCAGTTTGAAAAAGCCATTGCGTTGTCACGTGAAGGGCAGTTTCATCATATCAACGGACTGGCCTGCGAGCTGGCCGCAGGTCTGGCCTACGCCAGGGGCATGTCGTTCGCCGGTGATGCTTACATCAGGGGGGCAATAGCCGCATGGGACCGTTGGGGGGCAGGGGCCAAAGTTAAGCAGCTGGAAACACGGTATCCGGCACTCGCCTGCCACGCCTCTCAGACTGCGCTCAGCACCCTGTCCTTTGAACCCAGCGCCGCGATCGGCGACCTGCAGAGCATGGTAACCGTGATGCGCGCCCTGACCGAAGAGATCAACCTGGATCGGCTGATACACATCCTGATGATCATGCTGGTGGAACGCGCCGGTGCCCAGCACTGCATGTTAATCAGGCTGACCGACGATAATATTCCTGAAATCCAGGCAAGAGCCACCACCACCGTTGACGGCATAAAGGTCAGAATTGTCCGCGAATTACCGGTCGCGACCGATCTGCCGTTGTCGGTCCTCTCTGCGGTGATCCGCACCGGGCAGGAGATCCGCACCGGCAAACCTGAGGTGTTCAGCCCGTTCAGTCAGGATAATTATCTGGTCGCCTCGGGGGCAGCGGTGATGTGCGTGCCGATGTACCGGCAGGCTCAGATGGTTGGGGTACTTTACCTGGAAAATCGGCTGATGCCCGATATGTTTACCGCCGAACACTCGCGGATTGTTTCCATGCTGGGCGCACAGGCGGCGGTCTCACTGGAGACGGCCCGACTGTATGCCGAACTGGTCGAGGAGAACAATCAGCGCCGTAAAATCGAAAAGAAACTGCTGTCCAGCCAGACGTCGCTGATGCTGGGGGAAAAAATCAGTCATACCGGCTCCTGGCACTGGCATGTGGAACCCGACGTGCAATACATCTCTGATGAATATAAACGGATTATGGGCCTTCCGGATGAACAGACCACCACCTCGATGGCTGAATTCCAGCGTCGTGTTCACCCGGATGATATTCTTTGCCTGCGGGAGTTAATTGAAACCAGCGTGATGAAGGGGACCGTCATGCAGGCTGAGTTCCGTATTATCCGCGATAATGGCGAATGTCGTTATATTAAAGGCATTGGTGAGCCAAATGATAACTGGCCAGAGGTGGCTGAATACTTTGGCACGCTGACGGATATCACGGCACAGCGTGAATCAGAGAACGCTGTCAGGATCGCTCAGGTGGAGCTGGCTCGCGTGGCGCGTGCATCGACCGTTGGCCAGCTTACCTCTTCAATCGCCCATGAAATTAACCAGCCGCTGATGTCTATCGTGGCTAATGCCGGTGCCAGCCAGCGCTGGCTGAAACGCGATCCCGCTAATCTGGAGAATGCCTGCAACAGCCTTGATGAGATCATCAGTGAAGGCCGACGCGCCGGCAATATCATCCGCGGGCTTGAGGCGCTTACCCGTAAACAGGTCGTTGAGTTTGCTTCGGCAAGAATGCACCTGATTACGCGGGATATATTAAGCCTGTCCCGCCTGGAGCTGGAACGCAAACTCATCTCGCTGGAGCTGGACCTGTCGGCGGAAAATGACGCTATTTTTTGTGAAAACGTCCAGATACAGCAGGTTTTGCTTAACCTGGTCATTAATGCCATTGAAGCGATGGCGGAAAACGCCGGCGTACGACATTTACGTATCGCTTCATCGCATCCGGTCCGGGATGTGATTCGTATCGACGTGGCTGATAACGGTAGCGGGCTGCCCGGAGAGATGCCGGAAAAGATTTTCGAGTCGTTTTACACCACCAAAGCGGAAGGTATGGGCATGGGGCTGACCATCAGCAAAGAGATCATCAAACGTCATGGTGGCGTTTTGCACGCCGAAAATCGCCCTGAGGGAGGAAGTTTGTTCTGGTTCACCCTCCCGGTTGAGGGAAAAATGGAGTGAGAGGAGCTCCCGCACGGGGTGGCGGGAGCATTCACTGACGGTGGAAGGGGGCTCAGTAAATTCCACTACAGGCGGCCGCATCATCATCAGGCAGCCCTAGCTTTTCCGCTATTCTGACCAGCTCGGGCGCTGAGCGGACACCCATTTTTTCCATTACCCTGCGCTTATGCACTTTCGCGGTGATTTCACTGATCCCCATTTCGGCGGCTATCTGCTTATTGAGCAATCCCCGGATAACCAGCAGCATAAGTTCCTTCTCGCGCGGCGTGAGTGAACCGTAGCGCGTTTTCACCCGACGTTTTTCCTCAGAAAGGGCGACGCTTTTTTCAGAAAGTTTTAGCGCATCCGCGACGACATTCAGTAAATCATCGGGCATCACGGGTTTGGTTAAGAATTCAAATGCCCCCGCCTTCATCGCCCTGACCGTGATCGGGATGGTGCCAAAGCCGGTCAGAAAAATGGTGGGTATGGAGTAACCGCGTTCGGTCAGGTGATGGCTGACGTCAAAACCGTCTGACCCCGGCATGTTGAGGTCTACAATCAGGCAGCAGGGTGTACTGTAATCCGTCTGGCTAAGGAATTCGGCTGGCGAGGTGAAGCTTGAAACGGCATAACCTGCGGAACTGAGGAGGTTATCCAGTGAGTTGATGACAGACTGATCGTCGTCAACGATATAAATTTTTTTATCCATAGAGACGCTTTCTGACTCTCAACGCTTTCTTCATGAACGTCAATATAACCTGATGCGATGGGTTTTAAAATATAAACTTCACAGGGCACCGGGATTGCAACGACGGGATTATTCCTGATGTGCCGTGCGTCATTTATTTACAGCCGCTTTGCGATGGTTCAGCATAGATTTTCATCAGTCAGTTTTAACCTTTAAAAGTCTGTAATTATTACGGTTGATGTTTAGCCGGCCTGTTCGTTATCACGCCTCGGCGAGCTGCATCAGGCACAGGAAAATATGCAATGATCTCTTTGTATACTATCCCTTTGTATAACATACACGTCGATTAAACTGAGCCATAATGGCCGTATAAGAGAAACCTGTCAGCCTCACCCGAACCTGTTGATGCGCACGCCTGCTGACCAGCGTAGTCCTGTTGAGATTGAAATGAAAACGCATTTAGCCGGAAGAGAAGATGAAATCAGCACGAAATAAAATCACTGATGCTGTGATTGAGGGTATTCTTCCCTGGATTGATAAAAATCTTTCTGATGAGTCGATAAGAGTCAGAACGGTAACAGAACGCAGCGGTTACGGCCACTGGCACTTTCAGCGGTTGTTTCGTCAGGGAACCGGTATTAATCTTGCTGCTTATATCCGGCTCAGACGTATTGCAAGAGCTGCACATCTGATTGCTTTTACGAATAAAGGGATGCTTGAAATCGCCGTTGAGAATGGCTTCTCATGTCAGCAAAATTTCACCCGCACCTTCAAGTCCTATTTTGCCATCACGCCGACTCAGTTCCGCAGGAAATATGCAAATCGCGCAGAAGCATTCAGGATATTAACCGAAGAACTTTACAATCATCACGAGCTCGCCTCCTCTGTAAAACTGAGCTCGGCCGTAAACTTGACGTTTACGCCGCGACAGCAGTAAAAGGGCGTTAATGCCGTCATCTGAAGATGAGCAGCCGGGGGACATCTTCTTCAGCGTCATCAGCAAAACAGGCGCTGATTTGGCTGCCTTTTAAGACAATTGATGACTCAATGGCTTGTTATCTTAGCATGAGCCATTTTTCTTTCCCTGAAGAGTCCTTAATTTATGCATGATATCGTCATTGTTGAGCCGGCATTTTTCACCCAGTTTCACTGTGTGGGCAGCGCCTGTCCCGATCATTGCTGTAAAGGCTGGGATATCGAGCTTGATAAGCCGACGGTGAACCGCTACCTGCAGAGTGATGAGATTGAAATACGTCACATAGCGCAGGAAAATGTCATCACGACGGAAATAAATGAGGGCAGCTGGGGGAAGATTAAATTACAAAGCAACGGAAACTGCTCTTTCCTCGATGAAGACCGCCTGTGTAAAGTCCATAAGTCTCTGGGCGAAAAAGCGCTGAGCGGCACCTGCGCGATCTATCCGCGGCTGTATGGCAGCTTTAAATATGAGATCCGCAGTAACCTGACCCTGTCCTGTCCGGAAGCCGCCAGGCTGCTGTTAACCACACCGGGGGCGATGCTCTTCGGCGAAAGGGTCAGGCAAAGCCCCGAGCCGCTGGATGCACCGGATATCAGCCAGGAGGACCGGCTGATCGGTCTGATGTGTACGCATATTATGGTCGGTTGCGGGTCAGACATCGAAGAGGGGTTTTACGGCATCACCATGCTGCTGCTTTATCGCGATAAGCTAGCCGGGGACGCTGACCTGCAGGAAAAAATGCTGCGTTTTTTCGAGGATATCCAGACGGCGCTGCAAAACGGCACGGTAAAAAAAGAAATGGCCGAGCTGCACCCCGATCATCAGCTGCAGTCCGCGCTGCTGTTACGTTTGCAAAGCTATCTGAGCACCAAAAATGAAGGGCGCGGCGGACAACGTTTACAGCGCTATTATCAGAACCTGACTGATTTAACCCAGGGTGTTACGCAATCCACCGAGGTGATGACGCCAGCACGGCAGCTGAATACTATCTGGCGGGAGAAGGCGCTGCCGTGGCTACAGGCTCGCCCCCATCTGCTCAGTAATTATATTCAGTATCGACTCTATGAGGATCGCTTCCCGTCGAAAAAGGGCAGGGAACCCTTAACCCATCTTCTGCTGCTGGTGTCGGAATGGCTCCTGTTAAAATGGCTGATTGCCGCTTCCGTTGAACTTAACCCCGAATTCAGCGAAGAGGAGGTGATTACTATCGTTTACAGCTATCACAGCATCACTAAGCATGACAAATACGCTGATGATAAACTGCTGGCAGAGATCGAACAGATCGACTTCACCGATAAATTTTCACTGATCTATCTGCTGACTGACGGATAAGCAAAAGTCGGCCAGGTTTTCTGGTTCAGCAGCGCCGACGAAGCGGGTCTGTACCGTGATACGGCCCGTCAGATCGACTCCTCCAGAAACTGAATAAAGGCTCTGACCTTTGAATTCAGCGCCGACCGCTCGTTAACGCAGGCATAAATATCCATCGGTAACGACGCCATATCAATCCCGTCGGTTGGGTCCGATTGCAGCAACGGGACCAGCAGACCCTGCTCAATCAGCGGCCGGGCAACAAAGCTCGCCAGTCGCGCAACGCCGCCGCCGTTCACGGCTATTCTGGCGATGATATCAATATCATCGCTGATAAATGCCGGGTTGAGCCTGGCGCTGACCGGCTGGCCGTTGACCATAAAGGTCCAGGGCAGAAAACGGCCGTCGGTCGGATAGCGGAATACCAGGCAGGCGTGGCGGCTCAGCTCATCGGGATGTTGTGGGATGCCCGCGCGCGCCAGATACGCCGGGGCCGCGCAGAAGATAAAGGGTAATGAGACAATTTTTCGCGCAATCAGCTGGTCGCTGAGCTGTGCCTCAATACGAATGCTGACGTCGACGCCCTCCAGCCGGTGGTCGACGTTGCGATCGGTGCTAATCAGTTCGGTAACAATACCTGGGTAAGCCGCTTTAAAGGCCGGCATCAGCGGCGCGAGAACGTGACGGCCGAACGCGGCGGTGGTGGCGATGCACAGCGGGCCCTGCGGTTTGCTTTCCCGCGCAGCAGCCTCAGAGGCGAGATCGATATCATGGGGAATGTGGCGGACTTTCTCGAAATAACGCTGACCACTTTCGGTTAAGATCATGCTGCGGGTGGTGCGTGACAGCAGGCGCACGCCCAGATGTGCCTCAAGGCGGGAGAGGCTCTGGCTGACCGCCGCCGGGCTCATCCCCTTCGCACGCGCCGCCGCGGCGATGCTGCCGTTCTCCACCACGCGAATAAAGGTGCCAATCAGCCCTAACAGATCCATCGCCGCCTCAACGTCATATTCGATAGTTTTGCTTAATAATGATTAAAGCTTCGCCCGGCTACCGCCGCCCTGAACGGCCTGATAATTTAGCGGCTGTTTTATTCACCGCCGTTTATTATCAATCGTTAACAGGATGACACCATGACCGACGCCGTCGCTAAAAATCCCGCCCGCATCCGCCTGCCAAAGCACGCCTCACCCTATATCTTTGCGCTGTATATGGCAACGATCATGGCGTTTCTGATGAGCCTGGTGATCACCTGGGCTGAGTTCGGTCTGGGCACGGATTACATGACAAATGTGATGAATGCCTATCAGATTGCCATGCCTGCGGCCTTCGTTTGCATCCTGGTGGTGCGCCCGGTGGTGATCCGGCTGGTGGGGCTGACCGTGCACGGCCATTAAGCCCCGTAGCCCATCACCTGCAGCAGATGCTGCGCCTGCTGCACCGCGTCCTGGCGATGGGCCACCCCCAGCTTCTGATACAGGTTGCGGATATGCGTCTTGATGGTGGTCGAGGCCACGTCCAGTTCCCCGGCGATCTGGTCGTTGCTGTAGCCGGAGTAGATCAGCCCCAGCACCTGCCATTCGCGCTGGGTGAGCGGGCTGGTGCGGATCAGCTCCGGCACCTGCGGGTGGGTTAACAGCTTATTGACGAACCCTTCGTCGAAGTGCGCGAACTTATGGCGATGATGCTGGTTAATTTCGCGCAGGATCTGCTGCGCCCGCCGCTGCTCAAGGTCGGGCAGCAGGTTAAGCTGGAGCAGCTGACGCAGCTGCAGGGCCATCATCTCCCCCTCAATCACAAAGTGGCTGATAAACCCGGTGCGGTTCGCCAGCCCCAGCGCTTCGATCAGCGCCTGCTGCGCCTGCGCTTTACGGCCGGTGTGCCAGTAAAGCAGGTTGCTCAGCAGCAGGTTACGGTTCAGGTCACTGGTCAGGCGCAGCTGGCGGGCGTTGTGGTTAAGCTCATCCAGCACCGCTTCGGCTTCGGCAAACTTCTCCAGCAAAATCTGCACGCGGGCGATATTGCGCCACTGCCCCTGCTGGAAGTGGTTATCGGCCATATCGGGCTTACGCGCCTGCTGCAGCCACTGCCCGGCGGCCGCCTTATCGCCGGTCATCTGCCAGTAGATCACCCGCGGCTTGTCGGTGTTGGTCAGCCAGTCGATATGATACTGGCCGGTTTTCAGCAGCGCCTCACAGCGCTGTAAATGATGGTGGGCATTGTCCAGCTGGCCGCGCGCCAGCGAACATTTCGCCAGCATCGCCAGGCACTGCAGCTGCTGCTGCGGCTGAAAGTTGGTCAGCACCTCCAGCCCCTGGCGCGCGGCGTCTTCGGCGTCGTCCAGCCGCGACCATGACCACAGCAGCTGCGAGCGCAGGCGCAGTAAAAATTCGTGCATCGGCAGCTGCTCCAGGTGCTGCTCGCGCACCAGTTCGAAGGCGCGCTCCTGCATCTCAAAGGCGGCCTGCAAAAAGCCCTGGGCGATCAGGATCTCGCTCTGCTGGATCAGCGCCCACAGCGCGTAGTGGTAGGCCTCGTGGCGGCGGGCGATCTGCTCGGTCTGCTGCATCAGCGGCAGCGCGCGGGCGAGGTCCCCTTTGCAGTGCTGGATTTCGCCGGTCACCGAGGTGGCGACAATGCGGCTGTAAAAACTCTCAAAGGAGAGAAAACGCAGCGCCTCGGCGGCCAGCTGCTCCGCTTCGTCCTGGCGCCCGTCGTTGATGGCGACCTGGGCGCGCAGCGCGTTGAACTCGGCGTTCAGGTCCTGATCCATTACCCGGTCCTGTTTTTGCATCTCGCATTCCGCCTGGGCCAGCAGCGTGTTGACCTCGGCGTAGCGGTGCTGGCTCTGGGCCAGCCACGCCTGCAGCAGCACCAGCTTCGGGTTGCGGATCAGGCAGTCGTACGGCAGCGCGGCCAGGCACTCTTCCAGCAGCGCCAGCTCGCTATGATTGAACAGCGACCAGGCGTGCTGCAGCATAATATCGCGCAGCATCGCGATATCATCCGCGGCGAGGGCGTGGTGGATCGCCTCCGCCGGGAATCCCTGCGCCAGCCAGCCTTCTGCGGCGGCGCGGTGGATGGCGGGCAGCTCCGCCGTCAGCTCCCACTGGCAGCGCTGGCGCAGGAAGGTGGCAAACAGCGGATGGAAGTTAAACCACTCGCCGGTGTCATCCATACGGTGAATAAACAGGCCCTGGCGCTCCAGCTCCTCCAGCCGCTGCTGGCCGTTGCTGTCGCCGGTCAGGCGCACGATCAGGGCATCATTCATCGAGCGCAGCAGCGAGCAGCGCAGCAGAAAATCCCGCGTCGGCGCATCAACGCGGTCCAGCACCTCCTCCACCAGATAGTCGGACAGGTGGCTGGCGTTCAGCCCCGCCAGCTTACGCGCCGACTGCCGGGTGGACTGGCGTGACGGCGTACTGGACTGGCGGGCAGACAGGGCAATCAGCTGCAGGGCGGTAGCCCAGCCGGCAACCTCATCGCACAGGCGGCTGCTGTCGGCCGGATCGATCGGGTCGTTCAGGCGGTTGTCGAAAAACTGCTGCGTTTCCGGGTGGGTGAACGCCAGCTGCGCGGCGTTCAGCTCCAGCAGCTGCTCGCGCACGCGCAGGTTGGCGATGCCCAGCGGCGGCAGGGTGCGGGACAGCACTACCAGCGACAGGTTCTCCGGCTGATGCCGCAGGAAGAAGCGCATCCCGGCGTGGATCGCCTCACTGGTAATCAGATGATAATCATCAATCACCAGCAGCAGCGGGCGGTGCCAGTCCGACAGCTCGACAAACAGCTGGGCGAACAGCGCCGGCAGGCTGGCATACTGATGTTTCTGGCTGAGCGCCTCACTTTTGCCGCAGTGGCCGCCGCAGGCCTGCTGAATGGCGGCGATCAGATAACTGGCGAAACGCTCGGGCAGGTTGTCGCTTTCATCAAGAGAATACCAGCCAAGATCGCTCTTACCCGCGGCCCAGTGGGCCACCAGGGTGGTCTTTCCATAGCCCGCCGGGCCGGCGACCAGGGTCAGGCGATAGTTCGGTGCCGCCGAGAGCCTGGCCAACAGTCGGTCACGAACCACGGTATTTTGCTGCCGCACCGGGCGGCTCAGTTTTGATGGGATCAGCATTTTTTTCGATTCTGTTGAAGGTGATCAGGAGGCGTAATCTTTATTTCGCAGCGCGTAATTAATCACTTTTTCTAAAGTCCTCCTTTGAAACCCTGAATGCAACAATGTTGAGGAGTTACATGTCGTTAACTTGCTCTGCATCACATTTTTTAAGGCTGATTTTACCCCCCATCCTCCTCACCGGCCGCCTCCTCCGGCTACGCCCCGTTTCTCCTCCCTGCCTGATTGCCGGCGGGAGGATGCCGCCCCGCGCTGAAGGCGGCAGCATAGCGCGTAATAACACTCCATTTTCCTACAGATCCGCGAATAAAGAGGCATGTGATGCAGGTGACTTTTGATAAAACGCAGTTTACCGCCGCGCTAAAACGCCGGTGGCAGGGCTTTGGTTTACGCCGGGCAGAGCAGATGACGCCGCACCAGTGGTGGCAGGCGACCAGCGCGGCGCTGTCAGAGCAGCTGAACGCGCAGCCTGAACCCGCGGCAACGCAGCAGCCGCAGCGCCATGTGAACTATATTTCGATGGAGTTTCTGATCGGCCGGCTGACCGCCAACAACCTGATTAACCTCGGCTGGTATGATGAGGTCAGCCAGGCGCTGCAGGAGCAGGGCGTGGTGCTGGCCGACGTGCTGGAGCAGGAGACCGATCCGGCGCTGGGCAACGGCGGGCTGGGGCGTCTGGCGGCCTGTTTCCTCGATTCGATGGCCACCGTCGGCCAGCCCGCCACCGGCTACGGCTTAAATTATCAGTACGGCCTGTTCCGCCAGTCGTTTCAGCAGGGGCAGCAGCAGGAAGCCCCGGACAACTGGCAACGCGAAAGCTATCCGTGGTTCAGCCACAACAGCGCGCTGTCGGTGGATGTCGCCTTCGGCGGCAGGCTGGTGAAAGATGCGCAGGGCACCGAGCGCTGGCAGCCGGCTTATACGCTGCGCGGCGAGGCCTGGGATCTGCCGGTGGTCGGCTATCAGAACGGCGTCACCCAGCCGCTGCGCCTGTGGCAGGCCAGCGACGTGCAGCCGTTCGACCTGACGCTGTTTAACGACGGCGCGTTCCTCAGGGCGGAACAGCAGGGCATCGACGCCGCGAAGCTGACGAAAGTGCTTTATCCGAACGACCACCACGACGCCGGTAAACGCCTGCGCCTGATGCAGCAGTATTTCCAGTGCGCCTGTTCGGTCGCCGATATTCTGCGCCGCCATCACCTGCTCGGGCGCAGCATTGAGGATCTGCCCGAGTATGAGGTGATCCAGCTGAACGATACCCACCCGACCATTGCCATCCCGGAGCTGCTGCGCATCCTGCTTGACGAGCACCGGCTGGCGTGGGACGCGGCCTGGGATATCGTGCAGAGAACCTTTGCCTACACCAACCATACGCTGATGCCGGAAGCGCTGGAGTGCTGGGATGAGAAGCTGTTGCGCAGCCTGCTGCCGCGCCACTTCTCGCTGATTAAAGCCATCAACGCCCGCTTTAAAAAAGTGGTGGAACAGCGCTGGCCGGGCGACAAAGCGGTGTGGGAGAAACTGTCGGTGCATCAGCATCGCCAGTTGCGCATGGCCAACCTGTGCGTGGTCAGCGGCTATGCCGTTAACGGCGTGGCGGCGCTGCACTCCGAGCTGGTGGTCAACGACCTGTTCCCGGAGTATCACCAGCTGTGGCCGACGAAATTCCACAACGTCACCAACGGCGTCACCCCGCGCCGCTGGTTAAAGCAGTGCAACCCGGCGCTCTCCGCGCTGATCGATCGGCAGCTGAAAACCGAATGGGTGACCGACCTCGACGCGCTGCAGGGGCTGGAGCAATCGCTGGACGACGCGGCGTTCTGCCAGCGCTATCAGCAGATCAAGCGTGACAACAAAGTCGCGCTGGCCGCTTACGTTAAGCAGGTCACCGGACTGACGCTGAACCCGGAGGCGATCTTCGACGTGCAGATCAAACGCCTGCACGAGTACAAGCGTCAGCACCTCAACCTGCTGCACATTCTGTCGCTCTACCGTCAGCTGCGCGATAACCCGGAGATGGACATGGTGCCGCGCGTGTTCCTGTTTGCGGCTAAGGCGGCGCCGGGCTATTACCTGGCGAAAAACATCATCTTCGCCATCAACCAGGTGGCGGAGAAGGTGAATAACGACCCGCTGGTGCGCGACCGCCTGAAAGTGGTGTTTATCCCGGACTACCGCGTGTCGGTGGCCGAGCTGATGATCCCGGCGGCAGACGTCTCCGAGCAGATCTCCACCGCCGGTAAAGAGGCCTCCGGCACCGGCAATATGAAGCTGGCGCTGAACGGCGCGCTGACCGTCGGCACCCTTGACGGGGCCAACGTGGAGATCGCCGGACAGGTGGGTGAAGAGAACATCTTTATTTTCGGCAACACCGTCGATGAGGTGAAAGCGCTGCAGGCGGGCGGGTACGACCCGTTACAGGTCCGTGAAAAAGATAAGCATCTGGACCGCATCCTGCAGGAGCTGGAAAACGGCTTCTTCAGCAACGGCGATAAACAGGCGTTCAGCCTGATGCTCGACAGCCTGCTCGGCGGCGGCGACCCCTATCTGGTGCTGGCTGACTTTGCCAGCTACTGCGCCGCGCAGCAGCAGGTCGATGCGCTGTACCGCGATCGCGATGCGTGGACGCGCAAAACCATTCTTAACACCGCCCGCGTCGGCATGTTCAGTTCGGATCGGTCGATCCGCGATTATCAGCAGCGCATCTGGCAGGCGAAACGCTAAGGAGTCCGCATGGAGAATATTACGCTGGAGCAGGCGGCGAGGGCCGCGGGGATTGCCCCCGGGTTTATTAACGCCCACGGCCAGCAGCAGGCCACCGCGCCGGAAACCCAACGCGAGCTGCTGACGGCGATGGGCTGGCGGGCGGATCGTCGCCCGCTGGCCACGCCGGTGCCGGCGGTCAAAGTCTTTGTCGCCGGGCAACGCCTGGCGCTGCCGGTCGAGGGAGACGGGGAGTACCTGTGGACGCTGCAGCCGGAGAGCGGCGCCACGCAGCGTGGCCGCATCAGCGGCAGGATGACGCTGGTGCTGGCGGGGAAAATCCCGCCCGGTTACCACCAGCTGACGCTGACTCAGGCGGCGGAATCATGGACGTGCCGGGTGATTATCGCCCCGAAACGCTGCTATGAACCGGACGCGCTGCTGGCCGGCAAAAAGCTGTGGGGCGCCTGCGTGCAGCTCTATACGCTGCGCTCGGAGAGCAACTGGGGCATCGGTGATTTTGGCGATCTGACCCTGCTGCTGCGGCAGATTGCCGCACGCGGCGGGGATTTTGTCGGGCTGAACCCGATCCATGCGCTCTACCCGGCCAACCCGGCGGCGGCCAGCCCCTACAGCCCGTCGTCACGCCGCTGGCTGAACGTGATTTATATCGACGTCGGCGCGCTGGAGGATTTCCGCCAGAGTGAGGCGGCACAGCGCTGGTGGCAGCTGCCCGAGACCCGGCAGCGTCTGCAGGCCGTACGGGCCAGCGATGAGGTGGATTACGCCAGCGTAATGCCGCTGAAACTGGAGGGGCTGCGGCTGGCCTGGGCGCATTTCCTCATGCGTAAGCCGCAGGATGCGCAGGTCAAGGCGCTGGCGAACTTTACCCGCCAGGGGGGCGAGAGCCTCCGGTTGCAGGCCACCTTTGACGCGCTGCACGCGCACCTGGCGCAGCGCAGCGGCGCGACCGGCGGCTGGGCCGGCTGGCCCGAAGAATGGCAGGACGCGCGCGGCCCGGCGGTGAGGGCCTTCTGCGAGCAGCACAGGCAGGAGGTGGAGTTTTATCTCTGGTTACAGTGGCTGGCGGAGACGCAGCTGGCGAACTGTTATCACACCAGCCAGCAGCTGGCGATGTCGCTGGGGCTGTACCGCGATCTGGCGGTGGGCGTGGTCCGCGACGGCGCGGAGACCTGGAGCGACGGCGAACTCTACTGCCTGAAAGCCTCGGTGGGCGCACCGCCCGATATCCTCGGTCCGCAGGGGCAGAACTGGGATCTGCCGCCGCTGGATCCGCAGGTGCTGGTACAGCGCGGCTATCAGCCGTTTATCGACCTGCTGCGCGCCAGTATGACCCGCTGCGGTGCGCTGCGCATCGATCACGTGATGGCGCTGCTGCGCCTGTGGTGGATCCCGGCGGGCGAGACGGCGGATA
Organism: Erwinia sp. E602; assembly: GCF_018141005.1. Taxonomy (NCBI): domain Bacteria; kingdom Pseudomonadati; phylum Pseudomonadota; class Gammaproteobacteria; order Enterobacterales; family Erwiniaceae; genus Erwinia; species Erwinia sp. E602. Next base: position 34,099 of record NZ_CP046581.1, read on the forward strand.
AGGGCGCGTACGTACACTATCCGGTGGACGACCTGCTGGCGATCCTCGCGCTGGAGAGCCAGCGCCATCGCTGCATGGTGATTGGCGAAGACCTCGGGACGGTGCCGGTGGAGATCGTCAGCAGGCTGCGGGAAGGCGGCGTCTACTCCTACAAGGTGCTCTACTTCGAGCGCGACGAGGAGCATCACTTCCGCGCGCCGCAGTCCTATCCGGTGCAGGCGATGGCGACCGTCACCACCCACGATCTGCCGACGCTGCGCGGCTACTGGCAGGCGGACGACCTGGCGCTGGGGAAAACGCTCGGGCTGTACCGCGATGACAGCGTGCTGCAGGGGCTGTACCTGGACCGTGCGCGCGCGCGTCAGGGGCTGCTTGACGGGCTGCATCACTACGGCTGTATCCCGAAACGAACCGGCAGCCACGCTGAACTGATGGCGATGACCCCGGTGATTAACCGCGGACTGCAGCGCTATGTTGCCGACAGCGCCTGCGCGCTGCTGGGCCTGCAGCCGGAAGACTGGCTGGATATGGCCGCGCCGGTGAACGTTCCGGGCACCAGCGATGAGTATCCCAACTGGCGACGTAAGCTCAGCCACACGCTGGAGCAGATGTTCGCCGACGATCGGATCAATAAGCTGATTAAGGACCTCGATAAGCGGCGGCGCAGCGGGTCGCTCAGCTGAGGCTAACGCAGTAAGAACAGGGTTTCTCCCGCCGGTGGAAACCCTTTTTTGTTGAGTGAATTCAGGGAGTATCAGCAAAAAAAAGGGCGGCTTATTCAGCCGCCCAGAGGACACAGGAAAAGTACTACACCCGTTGCCGGGATAACGCGCAAAAAAGCGTGCGGTAAACTAGCCTTTTACCCCGCCGGCCGTCAGGCCACCGACCAGCCAGCGCTGGGCAATCAGGAACACCGCGGTGATCGGTATGGCGGAGAGGATCGCGGCGGCGGCGAAGTCCCCCCACAGGTAGTTCTGCGGGTTAAGGTACTGCTGCATCCCCACCGCCAGCGTGTAGCTGTTGACGTCGCGCAGCAGCAGGGAGGCCACCGGCACCTCGGTGATCGCGGCGATAAATGACAGGATAAACACCACCGCCAGGATCGGCACCGACAGCGGCAGCAGCACCAGGCGGAACGCCTGCCACGGCGAGGCGCCGTCCAGCGCCGCGGCCTCCTCCAGCGAACCGTCGATGGTTTCGAAATAGCCCTTGATGGTCCACACGTGCAGCGCAATGCCGCCCATATAGGCGAAAATCACCCCGCCGTGGGTGTTCAGCCCGAGGAACGGCACGTAAATGCCAAGCCGGTCAAACAGGGCGTAGAGCGCCACCAGCGACAGCACCGCCGGAAACATCTGGAAGATCAGCATGCCCTTCAGCAGTGAACTTTTGCCACGGAATTTCATACGGGCAAAGGCATAGGCGCAGGTGGTGGAGAGCGCCACGATGCCCACCGCCGTGATGCCGGCGATTTTGATCGAGTTCCACAGCCACAGCAGCACCGGGAACGGCGGCGGGGTCAGGCTGCCGTCGGCGCTGGTCACGCTGATGCCCAGCGCCAGCTTCCAGTGATCCCACGAGACCTGATCCGGGATCAGGCTCCCGGTGGCAAAGTTGCCCGGCCGCAGTGAGATGGTGAACACCATCAGCAGCGGGAACAGGATCAGCGCCAGAAAGCACAGCAGTAACAGATGCGTTACCAGCAGCCTGGCTTTTTGCGACCTTGGTTTGACCATCGGCATGGGTGTTGCTCCTTAATCGAATTTCATACGTGAGGCTTTCAGATTGATGACAGCCAGCGCGCCGACCAGCAGGAAGATCAGCGTGGCGATCGCCGCGGCCAGACCGAAGTCCTGCCCGCCGCCGCCCTCAAAGGCGATACGGTAGGTGTAGCTGACCAGCAGGTCGGTATGCCCGGCCGGCGTGGTGGTGCCGATCATGTCCGGCCCGCCGTTGGTCAGCAGCTGGATCAGCACGAAGTTGTTAAAGTTAAACGCAAAGCTGGCGATCATCAGCGGCGTCAGCGGTTTAATCAGCAGCGGCAGCGTGATGCGGAAGAAGTTCTGCATCGGGGTAGCGCCGTCCATCGCCGAGGCTTCGTAGAGGTCATCCGGGATCGCCTTCAGCAGGCCCATACACAGGATCATCATGTAGGGATACCCCAGCCAGGTATTGACGATGATAATCATGCATCTGGCGGTCCAGGGATCGCTGAACCACGCCGGTTTGATGCCAAACAGCGCGTTAAGCATCAGGTTGATCTCGCCGAAGCTCTGGTTAAACAGCCCCTTGAAAATCAGGATGGAGATAAACGCCGGTACGGCGTAGGGCAGGATCAGCAGGATGCGGTACGCCGCTTTGCCTCTCAGCGCTTCCCACTGCACCACGCAGGCCAGCACCATGCCGACGGCGACGGTCAGCACCACGGTCAGCAACGCGAACACCACCGTCCAGACAAAGATCGACAGGAACGGCTTCTGAATGCCCTCATCGTGCAGCACGCGCAGGAAGTTGCCCCAGCCGATGCCGACGGTAAAGCCGGGGCTGAGTTTCTCCGCCTGCCACTCCCCGCCGGCGTCTACCGCCTGATAAAAGCCGCTGTGCATATTCGGCCGGTAGACCACGCCGGACCGCGCGTCGGTCAGCTGCTGGTTCTCTTTATTCAGGTGGTACAACGGCTGCGTGCCGGAGAACTGGCGCAGCGAACTCATCCGCAGCGTGGCGCCATCCGGCAGCCGGGCCATCAGCCTGCCGAGCGCCTGACGGTTCCGGGTCACCACCCGCAGCCCGGCCTTCTCGCCGGCGGGAAGCGCCTGCGGCGTCAGCGTCAGCGCCTGCACGGCGGCGGCATCAAAGGCAAAGGGCGGTGAGACCAGCACCTCAGCGCCGTCCGATGAGCTCAGCGCCAGCTGCCAGCGATCGCCGGCGGGATAGAGGGCAAAGTTCAGCGCTTTGCCGCCCTGAAATTCACGGCCCATCAGCACCGACTGCGCCCGCTCAAACGTCAGCTGATTGGTGCTGCTGTAGTTGGTAAAGGCGATGGCGATGGTGCAGACCAGCGGGAACAGCACAAACAGCGCCATTCCGGCCAGGCCGGGATAGACATAGCGCCACGCACAGGCGCGGCGGTTGGCGTAAATACAGAGGCCGCTGCCGGAGAGGATCAGGGCCAGGACGGCAAACAGGTATTCACCCTGCGCATACATCAGCACGATTAGATAACCGGTTAAGCAGGCGAGCAGGCCGATGGCCGGCCATTTCAGCGCATGACTCAACGGCCGTTTTTTTTCAGCGGTCAGACCGGTTTGGGCTACTGGCATAGGGGCTTCCTTGTAGGCAGGGTGGGGAGCCCGCAGGCTCCGCACCCTCTGTTTCATGACTTCAACGGCATCAGCTGGTGAGGTGATTTATCTGGTAATGCGTGACTCAGCGTCCTGCAGCGCCTGCGATACGGTCTGACGGCCGTTGACCGCGTTGATGATGGCGCTGCGTTCGGCATACCAGAACGCGCTCATCTGCGGGATGTTCGGCATGATTTCACCGTTTTTCGAGTTGGCCATGGTGGCGGCGATGCGCGGATCCTTCTCCAGCGTTTGCTGGTACGATTTCAGCGCCACCGCCCCCAGCGGTTTGTCTTTGTTGACCGAGCCCAGGCCCTCGTCGGTGATCAGGTAGTTTTCCAGGAACTCTTTGGCCAGCTCCTTGTTCGGGCTGGCGGCGTTAATGCCGGCGGTCAGCACGCCAACGAACGGCTTAGAGGGTTTGCCGTGGAAGGAGGGCAGCAGCGCCACGCCGTAGTTGATTTTGCTCTTATCGAGGTTTGACCACGCCCACGGCCCGTCGATGGTCATCGCGGTCTGGCCCTTGTTAAAGGCCGCTTCGGCGATCGAGTAGTCGGTGTCGGCGTTAATGTGTTTGTTCTTCACCAGATCGATAATGAACTGCAGGCCGGCGCGGGAGCCGTCGTTATTCACCCCGGTGTCTTTGATGTTGTATTTGCCGTTTTCATACCTCCAGGCATATCCGCCGTCGGCGGCGATGAGGGGCCAGGTGAAGTAGGGTTCCTGCAGGTTCCACATGATGGCGCTTTTGCCTCGGGCGCGCAGTGAGGTGTCCAGCGCCGGGATCTCTTCCCAGGTTTTCGGCGCCTCTTTGATCAGGTCTTTGTTGTAAATCAGCGACAGCGCTTCCACCGCCACCGGGTAGCCGATCAGCTTGCCGTTAAAGGTGACGGCGTCCCAGGTGAACGGGAACAGTTTGTCTTTAAACGCCTGATCCGGGCTGATTTCCGCCAGCAGGCCGGACTCGGCGTAACCGCCGAAACGGTCATGCGCCCAGAAAATAATGTCAGGGCCGCCGCCGGTGGCCGCCACCTGCGGATACTTCTCTTCCAGCTTGTCCGGGTGTTCAACCGTGACTTTGATGCCGGTCTCTTTTTCAAACCGCTTACCGACTTCCGCCAGGCCGTTATAGCCTTTGTCACCGTTGATCCAGACAACCAGCTTGCCTTCTTCAATTCTGGCAAAGGCGGAAGAGGACAACACCATCGATGCCAGCGCGGACACGGCCAGGGCATGTTTAACGATTTGTTTAATGTAAGGGGCCTTAATGCTGAGAGTCATAATCCAGTCCTTTTATTCTCTGTTAGGAGTCGGTAATGCTGATGTCACAGACGCAATGACAGGGTACCGCGCCAGTGTGGATTCAACCCGGCGCGGCTTCATCATCCCCCCCTCTACGCCCCCACCGCGCAGAGTGTGATCCCACCGACACTCTCTGGCGTTATGTGGCTTACCGCGCAGCAATCCCTTTCATTTTTTGCAACCCCGATCACGAATTTGCCGCCCGGCCGGAACTTTTTTCCGGCTGCCTGTCTCGCCGTTCCTCCCTGCGCCTCCGCCGTGAAAAACTTTGTTACGGATGATTACGCTTATCCGCTAATCCCTCACTCTTCGTTGCATCGAGTTTTCCCGCAGGCGTCAGGTACAGGAGTTCAGCATGGCGAGCGTTTCCCTTAACGGCGTGTACAAGGCCTTTGATAAAACGGTGATCTCCAGCGACATCAACCTGGAGATTAAAGAAGGCGAGTTCGTGGTGTTTGTCGGCCCCTCCGGCTGCGGTAAGTCCACGCTGCTGCGCATGATTGCCGGCCTGGAGGACATTACCTCCGGTGAGTTGAAAATTGGCGACCGGCGTATGAACGAGGTACCGCCCGCCGGGCGCGGTATCGGCATGGTCTTCCAGTCCTATGCGTTGTATCCCCACCTGTCGGTGGCCGAGAACATGTCGTTCGGCCTGAAGCTGGCCGGGACGAAGAAGGCCGATATCGACCGGCGGGTGAATCAGGTCTCTGAGGTGCTGCAGCTGGCGCACCTGCTGGAACGCCGCCCGAAAGCCCTGTCGGGTGGGCAGCGCCAGCGCGTGGCGATTGGCCGCACGCTGGTGGCGGAACCGACGGTTTTCCTGCTGGATGAACCGCTCTCCAATCTGGATGCCGCGCTGCGCGTGCAGATGCGCATCGAGATCTCGCGTCTGCATAAGCGCCTGAAGCGCACCATGATCTACGTGACCCACGACCAGATCGAAGCGATGACGCTGGCCGACAAAATCGTGGTGCTGGACGCCGGGCATATCGCCCAGGTCGGCAAACCGCTTGAGCTGTACCACTACCCGGCAAACCGCTTTGTGGCCGGGTTTATCGGCTCGCCAAAGATGAATTTCCTGCCGGTCAAAGTCACCGGTGCGGAACCGCAGCGCGTGCAGGTTGAGCTGCCCAGCGGCCAGCGGGTCTGGCTGCCGGTCGAAGGCAGCGGCGTCATCGTCGGCAGCAACCTGTCGCTGGGCGTGCGCCCTGAACATCTGCTGCCTGGCGACGTCGCTGAGGTGACGCTGTCCGGTGAGGTCCAGGTGGTTGAGCAGCTGGGCAACGAAACCCAGATTCATATCCAAATTCCGGCCATCCGTCAGAACCTGGTCTACCGCCAGAATGACGTGGTGCTGGTAGAAGAAGGTGCAACATTCGCCATCGGTTTGCCGCCACACCGCTGCCATCTGTTCCGCGAAGACGGAACGGCATGTCGCCGGCTGCATCCCGAACCCGGCGTCTGAAAGCACGCGATCCCCCTACAGGAGAAAAAGATGACAACAATGCGTAAAGCTTCCCTGTCGCTGGCAGTGGCTGCGGGTATCCTCTCGACGCCCGCCCTGGCGGTTGATTTCACCGGCTATGCCCGTTCCGGGATTGGCTGGTCCGGCAGCGGCGGCGAGCAGCAGTGCTTCAAGGCCACCGGCGCCGACAGCAAATACCGTCTGGGCAACGAGTGTGAGACCTATGCCGAGTTAAAGCTGGGCCAGGAAGTGTGGAAAGAGGGGGATAAGAGCTTCTACTTCGATACCAACGTGGCCTACTCCGTCTCACAGCAGAACGACTGGGAGTCAACCGACCCGGCCTTCCGCGAAGCCAACGTAAAGGGGAAAAACCTGATCGACTGGCTGCCGGGCTCCACCATCTGGGCCGGTAAGCGCTTCTATCAGCGCCATGACGTGCATATGATCGACTTCTACTACTGGGATATCTCGGGCCCGGGCGCCGGTCTGGAAGATATCGACCTCGGCTTTGGTAAGCTGTCGCTGGCCGCGACGCGCAACACCGAGAGCGGCGGTTCGTTCGGCTATATCGCCGACCAGCGTAATGAAGTTGCCACCTCTAACGACGTGTTCGACGTGCGCCTGGCCGGGCTGAACACCAACCCGGGCGGCGTGCTGGAGCTGGGCGTCGATTACGGCCGGGCCAACGCGCGCGACGGCTACTCGCTGGCTGACGATGCCACCAAAGACGGCTGGTTGCTGACGGCGGAGCACACGCAGAGCATCTGGAACGGCTTTAACAAGTTTGTGGTGCAGTATGCCGCCGACGCGATGACCGATCCGGGGCAGGGCGCGGCGAACGGCCACTCTAACGGCGCGGCGATCAACAACAACGGCAGCATGGTGCGCGTGCTGGACCACGGTGCGATGGACTTCAACGACACCTGGAGCCTGATGTACGTCGGGATGTACCAGGACGTTGACCGTGACAACAACAACGGCACCACCTGGTACACCGTGGGTATGCGCCCGATGTACAAATGGACGCCGATCATGAGCACCCTGCTGGAGGTGGGCTACGACAACGTCAAGTCCCAGCGCACCGGTGACCGCAACGGTCAGTACAAAGTAACCCTCGCCCAGCAGTGGCAGGCGGGCAGCAGCATCTGGTCACGCCCGGCTATCCGCGTGTTTGCCACCTATGCCAACTGGGACGAGAAGTGGGGCTACAACACCGATAGCGGTGCCGGCAACGGGTTAGCGATGAACGACACCAGCGCCCGTACCTTCAGCCGCGGCAATGACGATGAAGTCACCTTCGGCGCGCAGATGGAAGTGTGGTGGTAACGTTTTACATGAGCTGAGACGTGCTGGCTGGTGGATTATCGGTGGATATCCGCCAGCCTTTATTGTGAGCAAAAGGAAACCACGATGAGAAAAAATCTGCTGTCGCTGTGTCTGTCGCTGAGCCTGATGGCGGCGTCGCCTGCCCTGGTGGCTGCCGCGCAGAATGATGTGAATACCGCACCGGCGATCGCCAGTCAGACCCTGCGCAACCTGTCATGGACGCCGCTGGTACCGCCGGTGACGCAGGACGTCACGCTGGGAACCGCCAGCGCTGAAATTAATCAGGGGGATATCCAGGGCGCGGTGGCGGCCTTTGCCCTGCCTGCCGACCGGGGATCGCTGGAGATCACCCTGACCAGCATTGCCGCCGGCAAAACGCTGTATGCGCCGAATGTGTTAGTGCTGGATGAACAGATGCGCCCGGCGGCCTTTTACCCTTCAGGCTATTTCCCGTATCAGCAGCCGGGGATCGTCTCCAGCGACCGGCTGGAAGGCACCCTCAAGCTGACGCCGGCGCTGGGACAGAAGCAGATTTTCCTGCTGGTCTACACCACGCGTCAGGATCTGGCCGGCAGCACGCAGATGGTTAACCCGGCGAAAGCTTATGCGGCGGGCGTGGGTAACGCCGTGCCGGATATTCCCGATCCGGTGGCGCGCCATACGCCGACCGGCACGCTGAGCCTGAAGGTGACCGCCGAACAGAAAACCGGCAACGTGATGATTGGTCAGTTCTTCCCGGCCCCGGCCCCGACAGCAGCACCGGTGGTGGTGGGCAGCAGCGTGCCTGCGGCGGCACCAGCACCAGCCCCGGTCAAACCGGATGCGCCGATGCTCGACGATTCCGAAAGCTACTTTAACGAAGCGATCAGAAAAGCGCTGAAGGCGGGCGATGTCGATAAGGCGCTGAAGCTGCTGGATGAAGCGGAACGGCTTGGGTCGAAAACCGCACGTAAAACGTTTATTGCCAGCGTGAAGTCGTGAACTGCGGGCTTTTACGTTGGTGGGTGAGTATCAGGGAGGCGTAGTGCGTTAGTCACATGGGGCGTGCCGGGTTTGCCGCTGGTGACCCCGGGGATCTGGCTCAGATATCGAGTGGCCGGGGAAGCGGTGACCTGTGGCAGAACGGCGGCGTGTATGCTGGCCGATCTGCTTTGAACGGTTATTTTCCGGCCAGCCGCCTGTTCAGGTCTTCGTAAATTTCGTCGCGTCTGTCGACGGCAACCACGGTAACCGTAACCCTGACATTTCCCGCGTCATCAGAGGTGACGGTATACGCCAGCCGGAAGCCGTCGTTTCTCAGTTTGATTTTGTAGCAGTTATGCTGGAGAGAAAGCCGGTTGGCCGGCATCGTCAGCGCTTCATATGACGCCGCGCGCTTCTTCAGCACTTTGGCAAACTTCTCCCGGATAGACGGGTTCAGAGAGTCCCACTCTTTTTTGGCCAGCGCCTTAAACTTCAGTGTGGCCTTGAAGGTATCGGACATCAGAGGTCGTCCCAGCTTACGTCGAGCTCGTCGTCTCCGGCTCTGTCCAGCGCTTTTTGCAGCAGCAGCGCATCGCTCACGTGCTCGAACATCAGCTCAAACATCGCCGGCGGCACGCAGTAAAACGCGGGTTTGTTGTGGTTGAGCACGGCAACGGGTTCGCCGTGCGACTCGTTCATAGCGGCCGTCGGGTTCTTTTTGAACTCGGTGATGGACGCGGTTTTTCTACTCAGAATGTTTTCGGTGATCATGCATCCTCCGGGCAGCGTATCAGACGTAAATAGCAGTACTGATGATAGTGCTTTTTTTAGGTCTTTAAAAGGTGCTTTTAAAAGCGCCTTTAATAGCACTATAAATAACGTTATCCAGTAAAGAATAATGTGAACAGCGACACGCTTGCTCCCTCGGGAGCCCTTAGCACACTGGGGCAGGTCGATGTTACAGGCTGCGGCAAGATTGTGCAGCGCAATAGCACTCAGATCGCGTAGAAACGTCATCCGTGGTAGGGGGGCCGCAAGAAACCGGTGGGCAGCCGGCTCTTCCTGAAATGGCGCTAAGAGCCAGCGCCTCAAAAGACTTCAAAGAGGTTGAATCAATCGCGGCCGCACTCATACAGTGGCGCCGTAAAACAGCGATGGTGTGAGCCGTCGGCCCGGACCTGTCCGGCCGGGCTGGCGATGGATATCACCCGGGCTGGTGGCTCTCAGCAACCAGATCTAACCGGATATTTTGTTTAATTAACAGCTTCCTGGCATCATCAGGGATGGCATCATCAGTGATCACCTGGTTGAAAGTATGCTCAATTGAAACAGGGTAGGGATGCACCAGGCCAAACTTGGAGGAGTCAGTTAATGCCACCGTGTGGGTGACTTTTCCCATCACCGCATTAACAACATCGCACCGTAACATATTTCGTCCGGTAAACCCTGTTTGCGGATGCCAGCCGTCGACGCCGATAAAGGCCTTGTGGAAGTGTAACTGCTGGATGCAATAGCGTGCTAACGGACCGACAACGGATTCACTGCTCTTCTGTAACTGGCCACCGATAATGATCACTTCACACTGGGAATCCCTTAACAGGTGAGCAATGTAATGGCTTACCGTAATGATGGTTAAGTTTGATCGGGTTGCCAGCGTTCTGGCCAGCAGGGCATTGGTGCTGCCTCCCTCAATGAACACGGATTCGCCATCAACAATTTGAGAAGCGGCAAACTCAGCGATTGACTGTTTCACGCTGTATCTTGTCCGCAGGCGCGAACTGACGTCATCACTGTCTGGCGTAACCGCCGAACCATGAATACGTTTCAGGAAGTTACTTTTTTCAAGCGTGTTCAGGTCCTGACGAATGGTGACTTCAGAAACGCCGGTTAGCTGAGACAGTTCGCTGACGCTGACGCTGCCTCTTTCATTGACTAACCGTATTATCTGTTCGTGTCTGTTGTTCATTTCATTTCAGGCTTGCAGGGATAAGTACGTCGAGTCTAGCAGATTCATAGATAACAAGCAGTTGCCCTGATGGTTATTGAACAGGGCAACTCTGCGATCGCGATCAGCTAAGCCCCAGGCTTCTTTTGCCGATGGCGTTTAAATCAGCCGTGGTGAAACGCGACTGCCAGTCCTGTTCGTAATTCTCGCGGGGGAAGTCTGCCGGCGACGCTCCTTTGTCCAGAGCATCGGCAACGCTTCGTGCATAAGCCAGGTTTTTCTCACACAGCGGTGCTGCAGGAATATACATCACATTGCCCCAGCCCTGCTGATCCTCGACCGGCGCAACGGAATGAATGATATCGCAATGCCACCAGACCGAGTCCCCGGCCTGTAATGCAGGAATTGAACACAGCCCTTCGACCAGGTCAGGATGCCACTGCGCTGAAATGGGCAGAACTTTACCCGGCCCAACGCCGCAGAGTTCATCTTCCGGAACATCCTTCAGTAAGGGGCGCAGAAGAACATACGCCATCGCCACCGGCACAGGGACGACGTGCAACAGGCCCTGGCCGGTCGCCATATCCGACAGCGCCGTCCACCCCTGGAAGGTCCTGAATGCTGAGCATTTAGTCGTATTATCAACGTCATACTCATTCACTTCTGAACGGTATGCCGCATCCCATGGATCGTAATCGTCGAACTGACCGGTGAAGATTTTACGGAAGACCTTCTGATAAGCCGGGAGTAACCAGCGCTCCAGCGCGCCTGAGTCGGTATGCGCGCCAAGCCCCTTCGATGTGGTCCCCGGCAGGCGGCGACGGATACGGTCCGGATAAATGATGTTCACATCCGGATCGAACCAGCTGATGCCCGCAGATTCAAATTTCCAGAGACGATTCAGAAAAGACTGCGTCAGCGCCATCGCGCTGCTTTGACGCGCCTCCATTTGCGCATGTGACCAGTAAATGGGGTATATCTCCGGGCGGGAAGCCTCAAGACTGCCAAAGAATGCGTCGCCAGGGCCTTTGTACTGCGCATCGAAATCATTGCGCTCAAGATACTCAAGCATGGAGCGATCCCAGGCCAGGGCCTTACTCCGTTCAAAGTTCTGGCGAACCACAAGGCAGCCACGGCGTCTGATATGCTCAACGGCTTCCGGGCTCACTCTCTTTTCAGCGATATCAGCCCAGCTGACCTCCGGCCATGCCGTGCCATATATTGCTTCATCGGCTTTTGCCGCTGCAATCTCCTGAATAATCCTGGTTTTTACTTTCTGGAACACCCCTTCAACGTCTCCGATTTGCTGACGAAGCTGTTGTTTCATCAGGCGGATACTGGCCTTGTGGTCTTCTGGCAGTGTGGTCGATGTAAAAACGTTCATGGTAACTCCTCCGGATTAAGCTGCATAATTTTCCGAACGAACATCAAAAAACCTTCGTTCGTAAGTTTTGTTGCTTCGAATGCTAACAAGGATGCAACATGAAGGCGGTGATTCCCGTCACATTTTTGTTGCGAACCTACGTATCAGAAGCCGGTTATCGCTCGCGGCAACCGATTGCGTGAGAGTATTTGTGATGGGGGAGAGCTTTGGCTGCGCATCTGATGCGTGGTCGAGAGGTTATGCATGCATTAGTTGTACTTGTTTACGTACATGTACTATGCTGGGGTCATTAACTGATGGGAGCTAACAACATGCATGCAATCAATTTTACTGATGCCCGCAAAAATTTCGCCGATACAATGCAGCGTGTCACCGATGACGCAGAGCCCGTGCGCGTCATACGCCGTGATGCACCCGATGTTGTGATAATGGATGCGGAAGAGTATGAGGCGCTGATAGAAACGGTTTATCTGTTCAGCAACCCGACGAACGCAGCGCATATCAACGAGTCCATGAAACAGGCGGAGCGTGGCGAATTTGTCGAAGTGGAATATTAAGTTCACGAAGAATGGCGCTGATGATATCAACTACTGGCGTGATACCGACAAAAAGAAATTTGAGCGTATCCGCCAGCTACTTCACAGCATCGAGGCTGATCCGTTAGCAGGTATCGGAAAACCTGAACGGTTACGGCATCACAAAGATCCGGCGCTCTATTCTCGTCGTATCGATCAGAGCCACCGACTGGTCTACTCAATCCAGAACGGGGAAGTCATCATCTATGCAGCCCGTTATCACTATGGTGACAAATAGTAAGAAGCAAGGGCTGATGTTTTGTCTGTCGCTTGCTAGATGATTCTTTTTTGGTCCAGTAATTTAACATAATCAATAAATTAATCGGTGCACATAATACTAATTATGTTAAATTAAAGCATAATGATCTGACATATTATGTTGATTTATAATCAATTTCGCTTCCATATGATTTCAATGCAGGTGCATGATTTATGATATGATACCCTTCCGTGAGAAATTTATGATGAAATCAGAAGACACCCTTGACTGGTATCCGGCACAGTTGCCTCCGGTTAAAATAATCCTTGGTGAAGCCGTACTCGCCGTAGGAAAACAGGGAAGGCCTATCAATACCCGAACGTTGCTTGAGTACTTGCAGGTGATGCAAGGCAAACAAAAAAGAAGGGATGATAAAGTCGCGATGAAAACCGCAATTGATGTTCTCAGGGACAATCAGCGCATTAACGGCAGATGTTAATGCGCATTACACGCCTGCGTCAGTTCTGAATGATTTCAATCGTATGAGTTTTTCCATCGTCCATCAGCGGGATTCTGTCATCCGCCAGGGGGATGCCATCCAGAGTAACCTGATAGGTTACCTCGCCACGTGAAACAGTAATGTGATACTGACTGCTGCCATGCTGATAAGTCATGCTAAATGACGGCCAGCTGTCCGGCAACAGAGAGTGAACGGTAAGGGAATTACCGTAACGTCTTATCCCCAACAGCTCTTCTGTCAGCAGACGGTACGCCCAGCCTGCGGACCCGGTATACCAGCTCCACCCTGCCCGACCGGTATGCGGCGCGACGCTGTATACATCAGCACTCATGACATAGGGCTCCGCTTTATATCTTTCCACGCCCTTGGCATCCAGCGTGTGGTGTATCGGGTTGATCGCAGACCAGAGTTGCCACGCGCGCTCTGCATTCCCCATTCGGGCAAAGGCCATCACGGCCCAGATGGCTCCATGGGTATACTGCCCGCCGTTTTCCCGCACGCCCGGCAGATAACCCTGTATGTAACCGGGATTCGGTCCATGACCGTCAAATGGAGGGGAAAGCAGCTTAATTAGCCCGACATCGGTATCGACCAGGTGCTTGTCCAGCGCCTGCATCGCCTTAACGGCGCGTTCAGGATCGGCCGCCCCGGAGAGAACGGACCAGCTTTGCGCGATGGCATCAATCCGGCAGTCCTGCGAGTCTTTGGATCCCAGAGGCGTGCCATCGTCAAAATAGCCACGCCGGAACCACTCGCCATCCCAGGCGGCGGCATTGAGATTTTTCTGCAGGCGCACCGCCTCCAGACGGCACAGCGACGCAACATGTTCATCCTGGCGCCGCTCAGCGAGCACCGCGAAACGCTGTAAAATGTCGTACAGGAAGAATCCGAGCCAGACACTCTCCCCTTTACCGTCGATGCCGACCCGGTTCATCCCGTCATTCCAGTCGCCCGCACCCATAAGCGGCAAACCATGCTGGCCAAACCGTAGCCCGTGCTTAATCGCCTTAACGCAGTGCAGCCAGAGCGTCTCTCTGGTGTGGCTGATGAGTGGCGTATCGTAAACGGACTCTTCGCCGGGCTGGAGCTGGCGCCCTTCCAGCCAGGGGATGCATTGCTCCAGTATCCCGGTATTCCCGGACGTTTCGACGTAGTGACAGACCGCGAGCGGCAGCCAGAGATAATCATCAGAACAACGCGTACGTACGCCGTTGCCGTGCGGAGGATGCCACCAGTGCTGCACATCGCCCTCAATAAACTGCCTGGAGGCGCACAGCACAATCTGGTCGCGCAGTCGTTCCGGTGCGCAGTGGCTCAGCGCCAGCGTATCCTGAAGCTGATCGCGAAAACCAAACGCGCCGCCGGACTGGTAATAACCACTGCGTGCCATCAGACGACAGGCCATCGTCTGATACAGCAGCCAGCCGTTAACCAGTAAGTTAACGGTGCTGTCCGGGGTGTTGACCACGATGGTATCCAGCATGCGGTGCCAGTATCGGTGAACGGCGTTAAGCTCCTGGCGAGCGTTGTCCTCATCCAGATAGCGGGCGAGCACCGTCTGCGCCTGGGCAGGATTTTCCCCGCTGCCAAGTATAAAAATAAAGGTCTTCTGATCGCCATCAATCAGGGTAGTGACAGACTGGATTGCGCCGCACGGATCGAGACCGGCACCCACGTTACCTGACAGCCTGCGTAGCTTCATGGCGGCTGGGTTTTGCAGAGAGCCGTTGCGGCCAATAAACTCGCGGCGGTCGGCCGTAAAGGAACCATTTGGGTCGTTGACGGCAAAAAATGCGGTGCGCCCTTCGCCGCTAGCGCCGTAAAAATTACTGGCCATCACGCTGCTACCACCCGGCACGCTTACCGCATGCGTCACAATGTGGGGGGCTGAACGCGTGCGCGATTCACCAAGCGTCCACTCCACGTATCCTGTGACCGATAGCTGCCGCGCACGGCCCGAATTATTACTGAGCGTCAGGATCGCCAGCTTAAGCGGGGCATGTTCGGCGACCAGTACCGTCAGCTCACTGTCTATCCCGCTCTCGCGGTGGGCGAATACGCTGTAGCCAAAGCCATGGCGGGTCAGATAATCGCCGCGCCCGCGCACGGGTAACGCAGTGGGCGACCAGCACTCGCCGCTTTCTTCATCACGAATATAAAAAGCTTCACCGCTGCGGTCGCTTACCGGATCGTTTTCCCAGGGCGTCAGGCGGTATTCATGAGCGTTCTCGCACCAGCTGTAGGCCTGTCCTGCTTCAGATATCACGCTTCCAAAACAGTCGTTTGCCAGCACATTGGACCAGGGAGCAGGCGTCGGCTGGTTTTCCTTCAGGAGAATCTGATACTCCCGACCATCTTCAGAAAACCCGCCATGACCGTTGAAATGTCGCAGCCTGTCGGTATCTGGCGTCCAGTCCGTGTGCTGATTACTCCCTGCCGCGCTGCCCGGCACAAAAGGCCTGAGCGTTTTTTTCGACAAGTGGATCCGCTGGTTAAGCTGTTCGTTAAGACCACCGGCACGATCGTCGAGATACAGACAGGCCACACTCATTAACAATTGCTTATCATCGGCAGACAGGTGCTCGCCGTTACGTACAAAAATCCCGCCCGATTTATCCAGCATGCTGGCTTCTGAACCGGCATAGATTAGATCCATAATCTGCGTCTGCAACACCTGCTGGTAGCCGCCGGGGCTGTTATTGAGGATAACAAGGTCCACCTCCAGCCCTTTCAGCCGCCAGTAGCGATGCGCCTGAATTAACGTGGTGACGGAGGCCATACTCTCCTCGCTGGCGGCGCTGAGCAGCACAATCGGCAGATCGCCTGAAATAGCCCAGCCCCACAGCGCGGACTGACCGCGCCTGTTCCGGCTGATGACCTCGCCGCCGGCGCGTAATTCCGGGCCGGGATAGAGCACCGCGCTGGCGAGACGGTTAAACAGCGTGGCGTCATCTTCGCTGGCGTTCATCTGCCGTAACACCACCAGACTGTGCGACCAGGCCAGCTCAAAGACGCGCTCGGCAATCGGGTAATCGCGGTATTTTTCCAGCAACGCCAGGCTGTGCTGACGACTCTCGCTGATGCCATAAATGATATCAATCGTTACCGGCACTCCCGGCAGGAGCGTCACGGCGTGGCGTATTGCCAGGATGGGATCCAGCACCGCGCCCGACGTATTGCTGAGCGGCCCGTTTTCATGGGCAGCCGCGGCATCAGCAGGACTTCTGCCCCTGCCGATAAACTTAGCCCGATCGGTTTCAAACGAGGCGCCTGCGCCGTCATCGCCATGCACGACCATCATGTGAAACAGGTACGGACTCGGTTCATCCGGCGAACGCGGACGTCGGTGGCACAGAATAGCGTCCCGTCCCGGGTCAATCTCAGTTTCAATGAATAAATTGCTGAACGCCGGGTGTGCCAGATCGCTGGCCTCTGGGGCCATCACCACTTCGGCGTACGTCGTCAGTTCAAGCGTTCGCGGCAGACGCCCGCGGTGTACAAGGGTGACCCGTCGCAGCTCTATATCATCTTCCGGAGAGACCACAACCTGCGTTCTGATGCTCAGAGTGCCGAAGGTGCGCCTGAATTCCGCGCACGCGTCGGTGAATATCATCTCATCGTTGCCGTCAGCGTGTCCGCCCACGGGGTGCCAGGTGTTGCTCCAGACCTCATCCGTAAGCGGGTCGCGGATATAGCAGAACGATCCCCAGCAATCACGGGTCGTGTCGCTGCGCCAGCGGGTAAGGGAAATCGAGTTCCAGCGGCTGTATCCGCCGCCGCCCGGCGTCATCATCAGGTGGTAGTGTCCGTTGGATAGCAGCTGTACCTCAGGCGTCGGGCTGTCCGCACGGGTGAAGACTCGCGGCTCATAGCGCACCGGTTTCACCCTCCCCTCGTGGGATTCAAAATGACGGCGGGGACTGTAGAGATCGACCACATCCGGTACGCGCTCCTGGAGCAGCAGGTTTGCCGACATAAAGGCAGGGCTCGCCATAAATCGAGCGGTCATCGGAGCGTCCAGCAGAAGATGCGCCAGCGCCTGAAATCCCATGCCCTGATGATGTGCCATCCACGATTGCACCACGGCGTACAGTTGCCCGGTAGCAAGCCGTGATGGCGTATAGTCCAGCGCTTCATAAAACCCATATTCGCCGCGCGCACCGCTCTGCTCCAGCCTGAGCAAGTTTTCGCAGGCCTTCTGCGGAGAAACCAGCAGCGCCAGCAGCGTAGCGTACGGCGCGACGACCATATCGTCGGCAAGCCCCCGACGCAGACCCAGGCCGGGTACGCCAAATGCCTGATACTGATAATTGTGTTGAACATCAAAGGCATGATAGCCGGACTCAGATACGCCCCACGGCACGCCGCGCTCCTTGCCCCAGTGGATCTGGCGCATCACCGCGGATTTGCTCATCTTATCAAGCAGACTGCCGTGCCAGGTCGGCATCACCAGATTCGGCATCAGATATTCGAACATCGAGCCGCTCCAGGACATCAGGGCGGTTTCATTATCGATGGTGGTGAACAGCCTTCCGAGCGCGTACCAGCTTTTCATCGGTAGCTGATTCGTTGCGATGGCGACAAAGCTGGTCAGACGGATTTCAGAGGGCAGAAGGTCATAGTGGCTTTTGTCGGCCGTATTCGTGTCACGGTTAAATCCGACGCTGAGCAGGCTGGTCGCTTCGCTGTAAAGAAACGCAAAATCCATACGCGCATGGTCGCTCAGCCGCTGTTCAAGCTCGCCGATCATATCCAGCCGCAGGCGGGCGTAGGTAATAACCGATGCCGGAGGCGTCCCTTCACCTGCGCAGGTCGCGCCCGCCAGCCAGCTCAGCGTCGGCAGCGTCTCGCCGCAGTATGCCGGGGGTAACCAGCCGAGCAGATGCGACCATTCATGGCAAAGTTCGACCAGCTGTTGCTCCAGACGCTCCGTCCAGCGCACCACAAGGTGACCCTCCTGCCGACACGCGCCGGTGAGATGGTTGCACTGTGCGCGCATATTTTTAAGCGCGTCATACAGTCGCCCCAGAGGCAGCGCCGCCGCACTGGCGCACTGACTGCGCAGCAGTTTCAGCGCACCCGGCGCACCCGGCCCCCAGTGTTTTTCCAGAAGGGAAAGCGTATCGTCCAGGCCGGCTAATATCCTTTCGCCGTTCAAAACCGGCTGATTACGCATGCCTGACACCCCTTCACGCAGCGTCAGCAGATGTCCGGCCATGTTGCCGCTGTCAACGCTTGAGACGTAGCGCGGGCTGAGCGGCGCAAGCGTACGGGTGTCATACCAGTTATATAAATGACCGCGGAAGTGTTCCATCTTATCCAGCGTGTCCAGGGTCAGCATGATGCGCTGCAGCACGCCGCCGCCGTGCAGATAGCCAAAGTCCCAGGCCGTCAGGTTAGCCAGCAGAGAGAGGCCAATGTTGGTGGGTGACGTACGATGCGCGACCGCAGGCTGGGGGATTTCCTGATAATTGTCAGGGGGGAGCCAGTTCTCTTTCGCCGTGGCAAACGTTTCAAAGAAGGCCCATATTTCCCGACTTGTCTGCCGCAGCAGCTGTTTCTGTTGCTGATTCGGCAAACAGGCCTTACGCACAGCCGGCTGGCTCAGCCAGCTCATCAGAAGGGGTGTCAGGCACCACGTGACGCTGATGGCTATCGCGATGGTCAGCAGCAGCGGTGCAAAAACAGACGTCAGAGCCGTAAGCGCCAGACCGCAGGCGACGTTCAACCACATAGCCCGACAGAAGCCCAATGCAGAGACGTTGTTCTGGCCGTTATCCGGGCTATGGCTTACCCACTGGGTGAGATTGCGCTGGCTTACGCCAAGACGCCAGAGCGTAACGCCGATCGCATATAACGAGTAACCGGCTTCGTGCGGCGTTATCACCACGGTCAGCCCGATACGGGAAACGCGCTTCAGTGCTCCGGCTGCGACCAGCATCAGATGCTGCCTGAAGGGACGGCGAAGCGGTTTATGCAAGAGATCCCAGACGATGCTTAACGCCGCAGGCAGCAGCAGTATCACCATCAGCACGCCAAGCCAGTACTGCGGATTGGGGATCCACAGCAGCGTGCTAAACAGCAACAGCAGGAAGGAAGGCGCCACCAGGCTGCGTCGCAGATTATCAAATAATTTCCAGCGGGAAAGCGCGGAGAGCGGATTTTTATCCCGGGTTCCGTCTGCTTTTCTCACCCGGAGCCTGAGCCAGTTGAGTAATTGCCAGTCCCCGCGGATCCAGCGCGTACGGCGCGCGACGTCGGAGAGATAATCATTCGGATACTGTTCGTAGAGTAAGACTTCGCTCAACAGGCCGGAGCGAGCGTAGCAACCCTCCAGCAGATCGTGGCTGAGAACGAGATTTTCCGGGCAGGCGTTGGCGGTGGACTGGACAAAAATATCCACATCATAAATACCTTTGCCAACGAACGATCCCTCGCCGAAGAGGTCCTGATAGATATCGGAAGACATCATCGAGTAGGGATTATTACCCGGCACACTGCTGCGCAGGGCGGCGTAGCGTCCTTGCCCGTTGCGGGGCATCTCCTCCGCCAGGCCGGGCTGTAAAATCCCGTACCCTTTAATGACTCTCTGGCGCGTCGGATCGTATTCTGGCTTGTTCAGCGGGTGCGCCATCGTGGCCACCAGTTTATGCGCGGTATCGCGTGGCAGGAGCGTATCGCTGTCCAGCGTGATCACGTATTTAATCTGTCCGGGTAACATGTGCGGGGGCAAGCCTGCAGCGCTTGAAAACTGTGCTCCCGGCTGGCGTAACCAGCTGTTCAGCAGCGCCAGCTTGCCCCGCTTGCGTTCATACCCCATCCATATCCCCTGTGTATCGTTCCATTCGGGCTGGCGGTGCAGTAAATAAAAGCGAGGCCGGCTGCCGGGATAGCGCCGGTTAAGCTTTTGCGTCTCTGCTAATGCCTGGCTTAACAGGGCACTGGTTTCCCGGCTATTTTCGGTTAATGAATCAGCAAAATCGGTGAGAAGCGCGAAGCAGAGATGATCATCCTGATTACCGAGGCAGCACACTTCGAGACGAGTGAGAAGCTTGCTGAGGCCTTCATGGCTTGTCAGCATGCAGGGGATCGCCACCATGGTGGCATACTCAACAGGAATGCCGTCTGAAAAGTCCATCCGCGGCAGAGGGCTGGGGATGCGAAAACGCGTGGTTGCTTCGCTCAGCATATCGCTCACCAGCTGGCTGACAGCAACAATAAGAGGAAACGCCAGCGGTATCAGCAGCCAGGAGAT
This sequence comes from Erwinia sp. E602, assembly GCF_018141005.1. Classification (NCBI taxonomy): domain Bacteria; kingdom Pseudomonadati; phylum Pseudomonadota; class Gammaproteobacteria; order Enterobacterales; family Erwiniaceae; genus Erwinia; species Erwinia sp. E602. Next base: position 54,374 of record NZ_CP046581.1, read on the forward strand.
CGCATGCTGCGCCGTCTCATACAATACGGCGGCCGTAACGGCGGTGGTTAAAAGGCTTATGCTGCCGAGCCATGACAGTAGGGGAAATTTATTAAAACTCTGTCGCAGCCGTTTGATACCCGACCTCTCAGCCGACAGTAATTCTTCGAGCTGCGCGCGCCCCTCTCCCAGCAGAAAATAACCAATATGTCGGTGCGCAGTGTCTGCGGCCATTTCACCAGACAGTGACAGCACGCGGTTTGCGACTTCCGGTTCACTGAAGCGACTCTCTCTGGCCAGCGTCTCGATCACGTGGCGATAATGGTCCCGGGTATCGAAGTGCATGCGCGGGTAGATAGCCGCAGGATCACGTCGCAACGTCTGCTCCACTACGCTGATGCTCTCGGCGAACTCCGCCCAGTTTGTTTCACTCAGCAAGCGCAAACCGGCAATGCTGTTGCTGACGGAGAGCTGGCTGGCAGCAAGCTGCTGATTGAAACGGTGAATGAGCGCCTCAGTCGTCACTCCCTGCTCTGCAAGACGCTGTTCAACCCAGCTGAGAGGAAGCGCCAGCGCGTTGCCATGTCCCTGCAGGCGGCGAAACAGCTCTGCGACAAAAGCGCTACTCAGCGGAGGGTGAGAACGTGCCATATCGGCGATAACCATGATTACGTCGGCGGGAGCATGCTCAGCACATTCAAAAATTTGCGTTACCCATGTATCCGCAAGGTTGCGTTCCTGCTGTGCCTCAGCCACTTCGCAACTCACCCGCCGCAGGTTTTCAATCAGCGCCAGACGCAGCATCCCCGGCAACGCCCAGACTTCCCCCAACGTCAGCGGCGTCAGCTGTTGATAGGCGGTGAGATAGCTGGTCAGACTGACGGTATCCCAGCGCCCGTCGCCATGAGCGATGGCCTCTGAGGCGATATCATAAATCCGGGGGCATTGATGCGGGGAGGCCAGTGCAGGAAGCCCTTTACCGAAGCTTTTCGGCAGGTGCTGGCGAACCATGCGGATCTGCTCTTCGATCAGGTAGTAGTTGTCCAGCAACCACTCGCCTGCGGGCATGATACTGGTTTTTTTACCGGCGTTGAGTGCGTAGCAGCTTTGTGTAATCACCGCCTCATTGTCACTGAGTCGTTTAAGCAGGTAATAGGGTAGTTTATCCGGGGACAACTTATGCGTGCGGGCCAACTTTTGCCCGAAACGCTCCAGCTGTGGCGTCGAAAACAGCTCCGATCGTAAGTCGTTCTCACCGCCCGTATCGTTTGCCGGGAAAGGAACGCGTTCGCTGTCTTCGGGCAGAATACGGGCGCGCTTAAACCACGCCATAAGTCTCGTTTTCATAGGGTTGCTCTGATTCGACGTTAACGTGCAGGAGCAGTTGCGAAATCAGTTCAGAAATGTTCTCTCAGGATGGGCGTAAGGCATCAGGGACTGAACAGCTGCTGGAATTATGTTCAGTATAGAACATTGGTTAAGAAGCCAGTACGGCGATGTACCGAGACGTCCAGCGCGGAGACCGTTTCGTCACAAATTACCAGCCGCGTGCAGACGATCGGCCCCGCGTAATACTGACGCGCTACTAGTTACAACATTCTAATCTCGTGATTAAACCCATGCGAAACTCTCACCCTCTGAAGTTAACCTTCACTTACAACGTACCGTTCAGCTTAAAACAAGCTTAAGCAGTTCTTGATGCCTGTTTAAGCCGGTACTGAACAAAGGGAAAATAATTGCTTGCACAGGATTTTTTTAGCATCGCCATAAAAAATATTTACCCTACTTATTATCGACTAATATTTTACAAAGAGAGCGAAGAGCTTCTTCCTGTTCAACTATATTTTCTGGTTTATAGTATCTGTTGATAAGTCCCTTGTCCTGCTGGCAATCATAAACATTGATATCCAGCCATCCTTGTGACCAGAAATCCAAAGCCCCTATAAGATTATTTCCTGAGAATTCATCGCGCTCTAAAGAACCAAAGTCTCCATTAGGGTATGAGCTGTAAGTTAAAATATAGCTTCCCAACTTTGGTACAATGTCATATTTAAAGGAGATATGTTCATTTCAACCAACCCCCTATTTCGTATCTACAGTATTAATATCCTGTGTTTCAGGAAAAATGGTGGCACCTTGTCTATTTAGAGGCATTTTTGAGCACTTCTCGACTCCGGCCGCAACATTTTGTACCACCCCACATTCTCTCCCTGAATGAAGCTAAAAGATCCTGCTTAACGACGCAGCCAGGATGTAAACCATCTTAGTGCCCCGCGTTTCTCAGATACAGCATCAGGGGAATCGCTCACGGATGCTTTCGCATCCTGTCCACAGTATTCCTGCTCCCGGGGTACAGGCATCACCTGCTCCTGGGGTTCAGGCATTAGCACTCTGCGAATACCGCTATGATCCGGACCGCTCACCAGTCCAGCGCTCTCCAACCGTTCTATTAGCCGCGATGCCTGGTGGTAACTAGTTCGTAGCGCGCGCTGTAGTTGAGAAATCGACGCTTTCCGGGTCACGCTCACCACGCGAATGGCCTCGTCGTACACGGGCCCGAAATCATTAACGTCATCCTGGGCAGGTAGTCTCTCAGGGTCGGAGGTGATCCCACCAAGATACTGGAACGGGTAACGATCTTTCCAGAACTGCACCAAAGTATGGATGTCCTGCGCAGAAGGGCTGACACACTGTAACCGCAGCGCCTCAGATGTGTTGGGGCAAAGAAAGAGCATATCTCCCTCTCCTGTTAACATCTCAGCCCCATCGCGGTGGATGATCGTTCTTGAATCCGCTTTACCAGCCGTGGTGAGAGCGATACGGGAAGGAATTGCCGCTTTAATGCGGCTGGACAGCACATCAATTGAGGGGCGCTGGGTGGAAAGAATCAGATGTATACCAGCAGCATGCGCCTGCTGTGCCAGGCGAAGCACCGTTTCCTCCAGCGGATTGCCAGCCGATAGCATCAGGTCGGCCACATCGTCGACTACCACCACGATAAACGGAAGCGTGGTCAGAGTGGGCAGACAAGATGCTGAGGTGCCCTCTCCTGTCAGGAAAGGGTCCGCTAAAGGCGTGCCCATGCGCTCAGCGCGTTCCACCCTGTCGTTATATGTAGAAAGGCTGTTTACGCCCAGAGCAGACATCAGCCTGAAGCGACGTTCCATTTCAACGCCCGTCCAGCGCAAAGCATTTAAGGCTTGCTGTTTGTCCTCAATCACATCAGTCAGCAAATGCGGTAACTTCGCATATCCGACAAATGTCACTGGCCGCGGAGCGATAAGAATAAAGCGAACTGTTTCCGGTGCGGCACGGGATAAAAGGCATAACAGGAATGCATTCAACAGAATCGATTTTCCCGAGCCGGTCATGCCTCCAATCAGCAGATGAGACACTGCCTGTAAATCAATCACCACCGGCTCCCCGGAGAGGCTGACCCCAGGGACGATGGCCAATGGCGATACCGGATCCGCCGCAGCCAGATAGTTTAACACGGTGCTTAACGCCACGGTCTGACGATGAGTATTTTGGATCAGGATGCCGACATATGGCGTTCCGGAGAGGTGCTCGATGACCTCAACTGAGGCTACGCAAAGCCTGCGTGCCAGGTCGTTTTTTAGTGCGGAAAATCGTCTGGCCGTGACGCCGGGGCCGGGGAGTACCTCAAGTAATGTGAACACAGGGCCGGTTTTGACGGCCATTATCTCAGCTTGTACCCCGAACTCTTCCAGAGAGTTGGCTACGTTCCTTGCCGCTTCACGTTCGGCACAGGTCGTTGCTGTAGCCAGAAGTGGATCAAAATTAACGTTGTTATTCATTATGTAATACCAGTTCATCTGTTAAAGGGTATTTTAGTTACAACACACAATGGCTTAATTAAACTAACCCGGGCCTTCGGCCCGCTCAGCAATCCACTCACCTTCTGAACTTAACTTCACTTACAAGGTACCATTCGGCTTAAAACAGGCTTGAGCAGTTCTTAAGGCCTGTTCTTTTGACTAACCACTCCGGGCATCGGTAACTCTCTTGCTCTGCTGTACTAACCTGTTCATTCAACGGATCCTCCCGAATGAAATCCTTTATTCGCCTCGCCGATTGCCGTAAAAAGAGGGATTCACTTAGGATATCGCTTAGTTTCGGAGCTTACCATCGCCAGCGCTGACCGCCTCACTTCGCTAATCACAGTCAAACGGCTCGCGGCACTGACCGCCGCCGCGCTGCTGTTAACCAGCTGCTCCTCCACCCCGCCGCGTTCGCTGGTGACGCCGCCGCCGACGGTGATGGTTAAGCCTCCGCTGCCGGTCAACCCCGCGCCGATGCAGGGTCCGCTGCGCGGCGTATGGCTGGCGACCGTCTCGCGGCTGGACTGGCCGCCGATCGCCTCGGTTAATGCCCGCCCTGAGCAGCGCATTCGCCTGCAGCAGCAGGCGCTCATCGCTAAGCTGGATAAGCTGAAGGGGCTGGGGATTAACGCGGTATTTTTTCAGGTAAAACCCGACGGCACCGCGCTGTGGCCATCTGAGATCCTGCCGTGGTCAGATATGCTGACCGGGCAGATCGGCGAGGATCCGGGTTACGATCCGCTGCAGTTTATCCTCGATGAAGCGCACAAGCGTGGCATGAAGGTACATGCCTGGTTCAACCCCTACCGGGTATCGGTGAATACCAAAGCGTCGACGACCGCGGAACTTAACCGCACCCTGTCGCAGCAGCCGGCCAGCGTGTTTGTCCTGCACCGCGACTGGATCCGCATCTCCGGCGAGCGCTACGTGCTGGACCCGGGCATTCCGGAGGCGCGTGACTGGATCACCAGCATCGTGGCGGAAGTGGTATCGCGTTATAACGTCGACGGCGTGCAGTTTGACGACTACTTCTACGCCGACTCTCCGGGTTCGATGCTCAACGACGGTCAGACCTTCAGCCGCTACGGTCAGGGGTTTGCCAGCAAGGCGGACTGGCGTCGGCACAATACCCAGCAGCTGATCGAACAGGTGTCGCGTACCATTAAGCAGCTGAAGCCGGGTGTCGAGTTTGGCGTCAGCCCGGCCGGGGTGTGGCGCAACCTGTCTCATGATGCCGCCGGCTCCGATACGCGCGGCGCGGCCGCCTATGATGAATCCTTCGCCGACACCCGCCGCTGGGTGCAGAGCGGGCTGCTCGACTATATCGCCCCGCAGATTTACTGGCCGTTCTCCCGCAAGGCCGCCAGCTACGGCGTGCTGGCCAGCTGGTGGGCTGAGGTGGTGAAACCGACCCGTACCCGCCTCTATATCGGCGTAGCGCTGTACAAGGTCGGCGAAGCCTCGAAGATCGAGCCGGACTGGACGATCGGCAACGGCGTACCAGAGCTGAAAAAACAGCTGGATATGAACGAATCACTGCCGCAGATCGACGGCACCATCCTGTTCCGCGAGAACTACCTGAACCAGCCGCAGACGCAGAGCGCGGTTAACTACCTCAGAGACCGCTGGGGAAGTGGAAAATAACAGTGCGTCTTCACGTTATTCATGGTTAAAGCGTTGTCGATGCTGGCTGGGCGTCACACCCATGATTTTGCGGAAGACCTTGCGGAAGGCAGAAGCGTCGGTATATCCCACTTCCCAGGCAATCACATCGACAGCCTGCCCTGTAAGCTCCAGCGCGTCTCGCGCTTTCATTATCCGCACCTGTTGCAGGTAATCCGTCGGCCTTAATCCCGTAGCTTTCTGGAAATGGCGGAGAAAGGTGCGTGGTGACAGTGACACCCGTTCTGCCATCTTTTCAATACTGTGCTGCTCGGAATAGTGGGCATGCAGATGATGCTGGATAAGTAAAATCTTGCTGTCACCATGTTCGAAATCAGGGATAAAAACGCTGTAGGGACTTTGTTCACGCCTTGGGGGATCGACCAGCAAAAATCGGGCGGTGGCAAGCATTGTGCCCGTTCCTGATATTTTCTCGATCAACGTCAGCCCCAAATCTATCCAGGCCAGGATCCCGCCTGCGGTAATTATATCGCCATCGTCGATGACCATTTTTTCCGCTACCACGTCAATCGCTGGGAAACGATCGGATAACGCCTGCGCAAAAGCCCAGTGCGTTGTTGCGCGACGGTGGTTAATCAACCCGGTTTCGGCCAGAACAAATGCACCGGCACAAACCGAACACAGCGTGACACCCTTGTTATAGAGTGTATTCATCCAGTCAGCGGGCACCTTCATTGAAGTCATCAGTGCTGGCATCACCAGGCTTGGCGGCGCAATCAGATAGCTCATACGATGGGGTTCATCCGGATGGCTGTCCCAGACACATTCCACGGTATTAGCGCCTTCAGTAACCTGCCAGTGCGAAACCCGTATCGCCCGTTTACGCTCCTCTCCGGAAATGCTCATAGCCCAGTCAGCGGCGATCCTGAACATATCGGTCAGGCCGTACACTGCGGCGAGTTGGCAGTCCCGGTAAATCAACACACCAATTTCAGCTATAACCGTGCTTTTAACAGAACTGAGATTTGTCATTTTCAACGCTTATAATGTCATATATGACAAGTGTAACGCCTTACGTAATGCCTGACAATCATGTTCAACAAGTCATCACCGCGATGGCCTGAAAACTGTAAAGGAGCGCATATGTCAGGCGCAGAAATTGAAAAGTTAAAAATTTCAAGGCGTAACCTTTTGATCCTCGGCAGCACGCTGTCGGCAGGTATTGGGCTCTCACACTCATCCCTCGCCCAGGGCATAACATTTTTATCATCACCTTCAGGAGATATCCCTATGAGCAACGGCATCATTACTACCAAAGACGGCACCCGAATTTTCTACAAAGACTGGGGCCCGAAGAGTGCACAACCTGTCGTCTTCCACCATGGCTGGCCGTTAAGCGCTGATGACTGGGATAACCAGATGTTGTTCTTCTTATCTGAAGGTTTTCGCGTAATCGCCCACGACCGCCGTGGTCACGGACGTTCCGACCAAACCGATGCAGGTAATGATATGACCACCTACGCAGCAGACGTGGCCGAACTTGCCAGGACGCTGAATCTGAAGAACGCCATTCATATCGGCCACTCTACCGGCGGCGGCGAAGTGGCGCGTTATGTCGCACATGCTGAAAAAGGCCGGGTGGCAAAAGCGGTTTTGATCGGTGCTGTCCCCCCTGTCATGCTGAAAACAGCCGCCAACCCGCAGGGTTTACCCTTAACGGTATTTGACGGTTTCCGTTCTGCTCTGGTAGCAAACCGTGCGCAGTTCTATATCGACGTGCCGGCAGGCCCATTTTATGGCTTTAACCGCCCTGGCGCGAAAGTCAGCCAGGGATTGATAAACAACTGGTGGCGACAGGGAATGGCTGGCGGCGCTAAAGCGCAGTATGACTGTATTGCCGCGTTCTCAGAAACTGATTTTACTGAGGACCTGAAAGCCATCACCGTTCCGGTATTAGTTATGCATGGTGAAGATGACCAGATAGTGCCGATTGATGACTCCGCACATAAGTCAGTCAAACTGTTGAAACAGGGCACCCTGAAAACCTATCCCGGTCTGCCGCATGGTATGTGCTCGACCAACCCTGAAATAATTAACCCTGACTTGCTGGCTTTCGCCAGGCGTTAAACATTGCAACCCCGGAGGATTAGCGGCAATCACCTGATTCTATTAGCCGCCTGTTTAAACTGGCATCCTGCTTCGGGGTCAATGATGCCATCGCGTTGAATAACTTCAGACTTGCTATGCGGTCAGGTATTGTTGTGCAGCATGCTCAACGGGTGAACCCGTTTGTCAGGCCACCCGCAACCGTTTCTGCCAAACCCGCCCTCATTTACCCGCAGTTATGTTATTCATGGCTGCGGATATTTCATAAAGTATTCAGCCACTCCGCTAAGCTGGTTGTTAACGGGCAGCCCCCCTGAAGGGCTTGCCGCGCGCCCATTTCTGCCGTTATGCCGCCATCAAAAAGGATCACGCCATCATGAAAGTGCAAAAAATCGAACAACCCGCCGCTATCCCCGCGCTGGATCCGCAGGGCAGCATCGCCGGACTGCCCGGCTCACCGGAAATTAAGCTGTTCGGGCTGGAGAAAACCATTCCCGGCACCAGCGGCATTGATACCGGTATTTTCGAGTGCGGGCCGGGCAGCTATCGCCGTGGGGTTAAGCAGGCGGAAGTGATGCACTTTCTGTTCGGCAGCGGATCGTTCACCCCGGACGGGGAAGAGACGCTGACTTATAAAGCCGGTGACACCTTTTTCTTTGAGGCCAACACCGAAGGCACCTGGGTGATGGAAACGCAGATGCGCAAGCTGTACGTGATATTTGACGTGAAATAAGCGCGTCGTCACTGCGTCACTCACAGGCCGGTTGCCTGGTAAGTCTCTGTACGGCGATTATGCCCCTTAGCGGTCCGTTTGATCGTCAGGACACGCAGCGTGCCACGCCCTTCCGTCAGGTTTTTCTGCCGGGTTTTCCTGGCTTAAACGCCCGGGCACTTCTGGCCTGGCCCGCTGAGATATCCATCAGCCGTCGGAAATTTGGGCATTCAAAATGACTGGGCGCCCCGCAGTCCGCCACGTGGCGCAGGGTGTCGCGCAGCGCCGTCAGCTCAAGGATCTGCGCGTCCAGCTGGTCGGCGCGGGCGTGCAGCTTATCCCGCGGCAGTTCGCTCACCCCACCGCGGCCAAACAGGCCGCCGATCTCCTGCAGCGAAAATCCCGCCGTTTGCCCCATCGCAATCAGCCGCAGTTGTAACAGCACCTCGGGCGCGTACTGCCGCCGCAGGCCGTGGCGCGCCACCGCGTGAATAAGACCGCTTTTCTCATAGTAACGCAGCGCGGAGGGGCTCACCCCGGACTGCGCCGCCACCTCGGCAATATCGAGTAATTTCATACTTGACCTCAAGTCGACTTCAATTCGTAGACTAGCCTGACACCCTGCCTTTAACAAGAGAATGCACTATGACTCAGATCACTCCTTCCGCCCCACCGCTGTCGTCTGCGCGACTGACCGCCGCGCTGGTGCTGGCGATGCTGCTGGCGTCGCTCGGCACCAGCATCGCCAATATCGCCCTGCCGGTGCTGGGGACGGCGTTTGCCGCCCCGTTCTCTGGGGTACAGAGGGTGGTGGTAGCCTACCTGGCGGGATTAACCGTCGCCGCGGTGTATGCCGGGCGGCTCGGCGATCGCTTCGGACTGCGGCCAATGCTGGCCGCCGGGCTGCTGCTGTTTGCGGCGGCATCGCTGCTCTGTAGCCTTGCCAGCCAGCTGCCGCTGCTGGTGCTGGCGCGGCTGCTGCAGGGCATCGGGGCCGCCTTTATGATGACGCTGTCGATGGCACTGATGCGTCAGATCAGCACGGCCGGGCGGCCTGGCCGCAGCATGGGGCTGATGGGCAGCGTCTCCGCGCTGGGAACGGCGCTCGGCCCGGCGCTCGGCGGGCTGCTGCTGCCGCTGACCGGCTGGCGCGGACTGTTCTGGATGCCGCTGCCGCTGGCGATCGTCGCCCTGCTGCTGCTGCTGGTCGCCCTGCCGGGTCAACCACCGGCGACATCAGGCGTACCGCCCGGCCTGCGTCAGGTTCTCAACCGCGCGATGTTCAACACCCTGGCGCTGAATCTGCTGGTAGCGGCGGTGATGATGACCACCCTGGTGGTCGGGCCGTTTTATCTGAGCCAGGGGCTGCGGCTGACGGACGGCCAGGCCGGGCTAATCATGGCATCCGGGCCGCTGATCGGCATGTGCTGCGGCGTGCCCGCCGGGCGACTGGTCGATCGGTTCGGTCACCGCTACACGCAACGGCTCGGGCTGGCGCTGATGGCGGGCGGCACCCTGCTGCTGGCCTTCACCGGCGCGGCCGGTGGCGTGACCAGCTATCTGCTGGCGATCATGATCCTGACGCCGGGCTATCAGCTGTGCCAGGTGGCTAACAACAGCGCGGTGCTGGCGAAAGTACCCGACAACCAGCGCGGCACGGCCTCCGGGCTGATTAACCTGTCGCGCAACCTCGGGCTGATCGCCGGCGCATCGCTGCTCGGCGCGCTGTTTGCCTGGGCCACCGACCCGGCCGTGCCGGCGACGGCCGGTGCGGAACCTGTCGTCGTCGGAATGCGGCTGACCTTTCTGACGGTCGGCGTGATGCTGACCCTGACACTGCTGTCCACCCTGCGCAAAGCAGCCGGCCGGCAGACCATACCAGAATGAGTCATATAGCGGTCATTAAGTGGGTTAATGACCCATAGGTGAATCAATTTTATTGCAGGCAGAGTCAATCGTGCTAATAATATGGCCTATAAAGCCGTCATTAATTAACTTAATGACCCACAGGAAAGTCAAAATGCCACGCTCAATGAAAAGAACCTATTCACGTTACACCCTGGAGGCGATTGGTCTGCTGGCTGCCATGATTCAGCTGGAGCGAAAAAACCGAAAAATGACCGGGGCTGAACTGGCAGAGCGTGCCGGCATTTCACGCAGCATGCTACAGCGTATCGAGAAAGCCGATCCAAAGTGTGAACTCGGGGTGGTGTTTGAAATTGCGGCTTTATTGGGGATCCCGCTGTTTAACAGCAGCACGGATGGGCATACACTGAGCATTCATCGCCGACAGGCCGAAGAGCGCCTGAGCCTGCTGCCGCTAAGGGTACGTAAACCGAACAGGGAAACGTTTGATGACTTCTGAGCAAATACCCCAACAGGCTTTTGTCTGGGTCTGGCTGCCGGGATCCACGCAACCGGTCGTTGCCGGGCGTTTGAGTAGTGACGGTAACCGCAATCTGGTATTTAACTATGGCCGCCGCTATCTTGAACGCGTGAACGATCTGGCCGGTTCGATCTCCCTCTGGCCGCCCGAGCTGCCGTTACAACCGGGAAGCCTGCCTTTGCTGCCCGGCTTAACGATGCCGTCATGCATCCGTGACAGCTCGCCGGATGCATGGGGACGCCGGGTGATCATCAATCGCAGGCTGGGCGTCCGTGGAGCCGATACCGATACGGCATTACTGGATGAACTCACTTATCTGCTCGAATCCGGTTCTGACCGCATCGGTGCATTAGATTTCCAGCACTCTGCAACCGATTACCAACCCCGATATGTCAAAAATGTTCAGATGGAGGAGTTGCTGCATTCGGCTGAACGTGTCGAACGCGGGATACCACTCACGCAGGAACTTGATCAGGCGCTGTTTCATGGCAGTTCAATTGGTGGCGCGCGTCCGAAAGCGTTAGTTGAAGAACAGGGCAAAAAGTACATTGCAAAATTTTCAGCCAGCAACGACCTTTACAGCGTGGTCAAAGCCGAATTTATTGCCATGCGTCTGGCTGCTCTCTGCGGACTGAATGTCGCGCCGGTGAAGATGTCGCAGGCTGCTGGGAAGGATGTGTTGCTGATTGAGCGTTTTGACCGGGTAGCAACGACAGATGGCTGGTCTCGTCGGGCCATGGTCTCAGCGCTGACGTTATTTGGCCTGGACGATATGATGGCGCGCTATGCCAGCTATGAGGACTTTGCTGAGATCGTTCGGCAACGTTTTGTACGGCCTAAAGAGACATTGAGGGAGCTCTATTCACGTATCTGCTTCAACATTCTCTGTGGCAATACTGACGATCATGCCAGAAACCACGCGGCCTTCTGGGATGGCGAAAATCTCTCGCTGACGCCAGCCTATGATATCTGCCCGCAGGGGCGGGCGGGAAATGAAGCCACGCAGGCGATGCTGATTAACGGTAACAACCGTTACAGTCAGCGCAGAGTCTGCCTTGCCAGCGCGCATCATTTTCTGCTGTCCACCGTCGAAGCTGCCGCCATTTTCGACCAACAGGCAACGGAGATTGCACATCACTGGAATACAGTGTGCGATGAAGCGGCACTGTCAGAAATCGATCGCCGTTTTTTCTGGAACAGACAGTTTTTAAACCCGTTTATTTTTGAATGAAACGGTCAGTTGCCATTATTCTGCCTGACTCACCGCGTCTTTTTTGCTCTTACTATTGTGCTCTGAATGCTCTCCGCCCGCCTGCATGACCCCGCGCAGCAACGATAACAGCCAGCCCAGCGCCGGATCGTTATCGCGCCGCTTGTGCCACAGCAGCGACAGGTCGATCGCCGGGGTGGTCAGCGGCACGGTGCTGCAGCTCAGCCCGTAACGGACGCTCCATTCGGCGGCCAGCCCTGACGGTACCGTGGCCAGCGCCGGAATACGTGCCAGCAGCGGCGGCAGTGAGGAGAAGTGCGGCGTCACGTAGCGCACCCGCCGCTGTGCGCCCTGCTCTGCCAGCCGCTGGTCAATGGCGCTGTGGCTCGCTCCACGGTAGGAGACCAGCAGATGATCGTTATCCACATAGGCCTGCAGCGTTAACGGCGCGGACAGCGCCAGCTGCGCCGGATGCCAGAGCGTGCAGAAGTCCATGCTGTGCACCTGCTCACGGATTAATCCGGCGTCGGTCTCCCCCGCGACGGTGATCGCCACGTCAACCCGATCCTGCTGCACCAGCGCACCATCCTGAAACGGATCGCTGGCCGTAATCTGCAGGGTCACGCCCGGCGCGTCGCGGGCGACGACCGCCAGCAGATCGGGCATCAGCCAGCGTTCGACCCAGTCGCTCATGCCCAGCCGGAAGGCGTGGCGGGCGGTGGACGGGGTAAATGAGGGCTGCTGAAACAGCACCTGCTGCAGGTGCTCCATCAGCGGAGCCAGTTCGGCCACCAGCGATTCGGCACGCGGCGTCGGTAGCATGCCGCTGGCACCGCGCACAAACAGCGGATCCTGAAACATCTCCCGCAGCCGGGCCAGCGCCCCGCTCACCGCCGGCTGGCCGAGATGCAGCTTCTCCGCCGCGCGCGACACGCTGCCTTCGCGGTGCAGCACCAGCAGCACGGTCAGCAGATTCATATCGATACGGCTAAAATCATTTTCTCTGATAGTCATAATTATTTTAATCAATTTGAATGATGTTATGCCGTTCAGGATACTGCCGCTTATCGGGTAATAACACTGTTTAACGAGGCTATGATGAAAACACGACTGATGCTGGTTGCCGCACTGACCTTCTCCACACCGCTGCTTGCCGTGCAACCGGCCAGCGCGCCGGACCAGCAGGCACCGGGCTACTATCGCATGACGCTGGGCAAACTGCGCATTACCGCCGTCTCTGACGGCACGGTCACCATCCCGCTCGACAAACTGCTGACGCATATCTCCCCGCAGACGCTGCGTAAGGCGATGGCGGCGGACGCGATGACGCCGCAGGCGGAAACCTCGATCAACGCGTTTGTTATCGACAACGGTAAGCAGCGGATTCTGGTGGATGCCGGGGCCGGTGACCTGTTAGGGCATAACGGCGGACACCTGCTGGAGAACCTCGCGGCGGCGGGCTACCCGGCAGAGAGCATCAGCGCGGTGCTGCTGACCCATATTCACGCCGACCACTCCGGCGGCGTCTCGCGCGGTGGCAGACCGGCCTTCCCTAACGCACAGATTTTTGTTGAGCAGCGCGATGTCGATTTCTGGCTTAACCCGGCCAACGTCAGCCGCGTTGAGGCCAGCCAGGCACACACCTTTGCCGAGTCCGAACGGACGCTGCGCCCGGTGATTGCCGCCGGCCAGTTGCATACCTTCCGCGCCCCGGCGACGGTGGTTGCCGGCATCCGCGCTGAATCAACCGCTGGGCACACCCCCGGCAGCGTGCTGTACCGGGTAGAGAGTGAAGGCCAGACGCTGGTGCTGTGGGGCGATATTATCCATGCCAAAGCGGCACAGATGCCCGATCCGCACGTGGCGATCCACTTCGACGTCAGCCAGCAGCAGGCGATCGCCACCCGTGAGCGCGTGCTGAAGCAGGCAGCCGCCCAGGGCTACCGGGTCGCGGCGGCACACATCGCCTTCCCCGGCCTGGGCCACGTGCGGCGCGACGGTAGCGGCTATCGCTGGGTGGCGGCGAACTATACCACTCACCTTGCTTTGTAACCGGATAAACGTTTCAGCAACCTCCCTATGGCTATAATAAATTAACCAGTTTCAGTTCGATCGGCGCTTAAGCCGTTAATCTGCCTGTTGTCCGGCAAGCCCTGGCAATGTGTCTGTTACCTTAGCCGACCTGCGGCCGTGAACGCCAATACCACTCCTGTTCTGACCATAGCGGTTAATGGCATTTGTGCCGGGCGCTTCAGCGGGTAATCTTCTGCCGATTGGCATCATCACATCGTCAGCAGGTTGGCTCTATGAGTGGAAGAACGTCGGTCTATCTGGATCGGGAACAGCGGGAGCTGATCGCCCGGCTGTCGGCTACCTGGCTGTGGCGCAGCGAGCTGCCGACCTGGCTGCTGATCGTCACTATTTACGGCGGCTGGGTCGCCACGGTCGCCTGGTGGCAAACCCTCGGGCTGCTGCCGTCAACGCTGCTGTTAATCTGGTTAACCACCTGGTATATGTCGTTGCAGCACGAGCTGATCCACGGCCATCCCACCCGTTTTCCACGCCTGAATCAGCTGTTCGGCATGCTGCCGTTCTCGATCTGGTACCCGTACGGCGCCTATCGCGACCTGCATCTGACCCATCATATCGATGAAGATCTCACCGTGCCGGAGACCGATCCGGAAAGCTATTACTTTACCCGCCGCCGCTGGGCACGCTTTAACGGCGTGCAGCGCCAGCTGGTGCGTCTGCGCAACACCTTTCCCGGCCGCTTCCTGCTGGCCCCGCTGCTGACGATGTTCTGGGCGCTGGCCAGTATCTGGCATTCGCTGGTACAGCGGGATCGCCCCGCCATGGTCATGTGGCTGGTGCATTTTATCCTGCTGGTGCCGGTGATCGGCTGGCTGCACGCTCATGACTTCCCACTGGTCTGGTATCTGTTCGGCGTGACCGGGCCGATGCTGGCGGTGACCTCGGTGCGTTCGTTCCTCGAACACCGGGCGGAAGAGGCCCCGGAAGCGCGATCGGTGATCAACGAGGCCGGGCTGTTCTGGCGTCTGCTGTTTCTCAACCTGAACTACCATTTGGTGCATCACGATCTGCCGCGTGTTCCGTGGTACGGGCTGCCGGTGGTGTATCGTGCCGGTAAAGCGGCCTGGCTGCGGCGCAATCAGGGGTTTTTCGTTAAAGGGTATGGTGAGCTGATGCGCCAGCATCTGATCAGGCCGGTGCAGGTTGAAATCAACCCCTGGTTCCCGGACGGTCGACCGGACGCCACGCGCGCGCAACCACAACCACAACCACAACAGCACCCTGACTTAACGCCCGTCACTGCCGAAGCGCCCGAAGCCGGAGCAACCGGATGATGAGAGCGCCTGACGCTGCCGAAGCATCCAAAGTTCGAGCAATAGGATGATGAGAATGCCTGATACTGGCGATGTGGCCAAAACCGGAGCAACACCATGACCCAGCTGCTGTCACTACCTATGTACGACGTACAGCCCGCGGATACGCGCCTGCTGGTGGCGGCGCTGCGTCAGCTGCTGGCGCAGGAAGGCGTTGACGCCTGGCACTACGCTGAGCCCGACGATCGGCTGGCGCACTGGCAGGACCCGGCGCTGCTGCTCAGCCAGACCTGCGGCTATCCGCTGTGCGCGTTGCTGCCTGACGTGCAGGTGGTCGGCACCTTTCATTACGACGCTGAGGGCTGTAGCGGGTTCCGCTACCGCAGCCGGCTGGTGGTGCGGGAAACCGATGCCGGTAAACGGCTGGCCGATTTTCGCGGCAGGCGCGCGGTGTGCAACAGCGGGGATTCGCTGTCCGGCTTCCACACCCTTCGCGCAGAGATTGCCCCGCTGCTGCAAAACGGCCGCTTCTTCTCCTCGCTGCTGTTCAGCGGCGGCCATCATCAGTCGCTGCAGGCACTGCAGGATAACGCGGCCGACCTGGCGGCGATCGACGCGGTCAGCTGGGCGCTGTTCAGCCGCCATCATCCGGCGCTGCTGCAGGGGCTGACCACCATCGGCTACACCGCCGCCCTGCCCGGCCTGCCGCTGATTACCGCTTCCGCAACCCCCGCCGCCACGCTGCAACAGCTAAGGCGGGCGCTGACCCGACTGGTCAGCGAACCACAATGGCGCGAGGTTTGCGCAGAGTTGCTGGTCGGCGGCTTCACGGCCACCGGCCGTGAAGATTATCAGCCGGTCAGCGCGCTGATCGCGCAACTGCCGCCGGCAGCCCCAGCTTCTGCCGCAGCGTACCCGGCTGATAGGCCGTCTTCATCACCCCACGCGCCTTAAGCAGCGGGGCCACCTGTGTGACAAAGTTGTCAAAATCCACCGGCAGGAACGGGAACATCAGGTTATAGCCGTCCACGGCCCCCGCGCTAAAAGCGGCGCTCAGCGTATCGGCCACCTCTTCTGCCGTGCCGATCACCAGCCAGCTGTCCGAGCTCTGTAACAGCAGCCGGCCCAGTTCCAGCACCGTTAATCCGGCGTCATAGCCGCGGATGATCTGCAACGCGGTGCGGATACCGTCAAAATTCTCCTCCTCGGGCAGCGGCGGCAGCGGCGCGTGGGGATCGGTGTTGCTGAGGTCCATCTGCAGATAGGTGCCGAGCAGATCCAGCGCCATCTGGTCGTTCATCAGCGATCTCACCAGCGCCTGCCGTTCCGCCAGCTCTTCCGCGCCATTCACCACCACCGGCAGCACCCCGCCGAGGATTTTGAAATGTGCCGGATCCCGCCCCAGCGCCCGCAACCGCCTGTCCATGTCCGCGCGGTAGGCCAGCCCTTTGGCGATGTCGCTCATAAATACGAAATGAATATCCGCCTGGCTGGCGGCCAGCTGCCTGCCGGCTTCCGATGAGCCGGCCTGCACGATTACCGGGTGCCCCTGCGGCGGTCGCGGCAGGTTCAGCGGTCCGCGCACCTTAAAGAATTTGCCCTGATGATCCAGCGGATGCACCCGCTGCGGATCGGCGAAGTGACCGCTCTGTTTGTCGATCAGTACCGCCTCTTCTTCCCAGGAGTCCCACAGCCTGCGCACCACGTCGATAAACTCAGCCGCGCGCTGATAACGCTCACCGTGCGCCGGCAGCGTCTCGCGGCCGTAGTTGGCGGCCTCTTCCGGCAGCCAGGAGGTGACCACGTTCCAGCTGGCCCGCCCCTCGCTGAGAAAATCCAGCGACGCGAAATAGCGCGCCAGGTTGTACGGCTCGTTATAGGAGGTGGAGGCGGTGGCCATCAGGCCGATGTTGCTGGTCACCGCCGCCAGCGCCGCTAACAGGGTGATCGGCTCCAGCCGCAGGTTGGCGTAATGCGGAATGCCGCTGGGCACCGTATCCCACACCGCCACGTGATCGGCGATGAAAATAGCATCCAGCACCGCCTCTTCGGCCCGGCGCGCCAGGCCAGCATAGTACTTAAGCGAGAAAATTTCCCGGCCGGGTGCCTGCGGGTGGCGCCAGGAGAAGCGGTAATCCCCCTGGGGATTGAAGAAGAACAGGTTAAAAATCGCCGTGGGTTGCGTCATACCGATCGCTCGCTAAGAGTGGTGGCGGCCGCTGCCGGCCGCAGAATGAATTAATTGGCCTTCAGGTTGGTTTTCACCCACTGCCCGGCGACCTTAGCCGGATCTTTATGCTCAACGTCGACCTGCTTGTTCAGCTCAATCAGATCGGCGGTGCTCAGGCGCGCCGACACCTGATTCAGCACCTGCTCCGTTTTCGCCGATACCGCGCCTTTATGCACCAGCGGCACCACGTTCTGCGCGGGCTGCTCATGCTTATCGTCCTCCAGCACCACCCATTTCTCTTTCGACAGATCGCCCTGGGTCGACACCACCGTCGCCACGTCAATTTTTCCGGAGTTGAGCGCCAGCCGGCTGAGCGGGCCGCCCATATCCAGCGATTTGAAGGCTTTAAACTTGATGCCATAGACCCGCTCCAGTCCCGGCAGCCCCAGCGCACGGGTCGCCACTTCTGGCGGACCGCCGACCACCAGCTGCGGTGCCACTTTTGCCAGATCGGAAAGGGTTTTCAGCTGATACTTTTTCGCCGTCTCTTCGCTCACCGCCCAGGCGGTAATCGAACTTGCCTCCGCCGCGTTCAGTAAGGCAAGATCCGCCGGCAAGGTGGCGTTCAGCTCGCGCGTAACGTCCTCCTGCGTAGTGGCCTTGCTGTCGCCATGATAATAATTCAACAATGCCCCCACATATTCAGGCACCACGTCCAGCTCGCCGGTTTTCAGCGCCGGAATGATAATTTCGCGGTTACCGAGGTTAAGCCGGGTTTTGACCTCAATCCCCTGCTGCTGCAGGGCGGCAGCATAGATATTGGCCAGAACGGTCTGCTCAGAGAAGTTGGCCCCACCGATGGTGACGGTTTCAGCGTGGGCAGCCAGTGCCATCCCGCTCAGCCCCATCGCCAGCAGCGTCGCCTGGGTTAATTTACGTTTAGCGAACCACCAATGTTTCATCATCATCATGCTCTCTTATGAATAATGCGTAGCGACTACGCGGGGGAGTTAACGGGCGGCGGGCAGCGTAAGGGCAAACCAGCGCCGGGCTATCAACGACATCAGCAGCTCACAGCCAACGGCCAGCAGCGAGACCACCAGCGAACCGGCAATCACCTGCGGAAAATCACGCTGGCCGAGGCCATCAATCAAAAAGCGGCCTAAGCCGTCCAGTCCGGTATAGGCGGCGACGACGGCGGTGGCGATCAGCTGTAACAGCGAGGTACGGACGCCGGCAAAAATCAGCGGCATCGCCAGCGGTATGCGTACCTTCAGCAGTGCCTGCAGCGGGGTCATGCCCATTGCTTTCGCAGCGTCGTGCAGGGTTCGGTCGGCCTGGCTGATGCCAACAAAGGTGTTGGTCAGCATCGGTGGTATGGCCAGCGCGACGAGGGCGATAAACACCGGCACGTCGTTAAAGCCAAACAGCATGATGCACAGTAAAATAATGCCCAGCGACGGGAAGGCCTGGCCGATATTGAACAGGTTGATCGCCAGAAACGCGCCGCGCTGCAGATAGCCAAACAGGATGCCCAGCGGCTGGGCGATCAGGGCGGCGATCGCCAGGCTGACCAGCACGTAGTAGAGGTGTTGCCCCAGCCGTGGCAAGATGCCGAGGTCGCCGCTCCAGTGCGCTCCCTGCAGGAACCAGTGCCAGGTATCAATAATCACCGTCATCAGCGCGTCCATCCGGTTAAATGATAGCCGATGCGGGTGATCAGCAGGTCAAGCGCCAGCGACAGCAGCAGGCTCAGGCACAGGCTGAGCAGAATTGGCGTCAGGAAGTTTTGGTTAAAACCGACGATCATCAGCTGCCCCAGCCCGCCCTGGCCGATCAGCGCGGTGACTATCACCAGCCCGACCAGCGTCACTGCGGCAATCCGCAGCCCGGCAAACAGCGACGGCAGGATCAGAAAAATTTCGATTTCAATAAAGCGGCCAAAGCGGGTGTAGCCCAGCGCGCGCGCCGACTCAAGAATATCCTCCGGCAGTTTTTGCATCCCCGCCAGCACGTTACGCATCAGGATCAACAGGGAGTAGAGCGTCAGCCCGATCACCGCCGTGGTGACGGAAAGCCCGGTCCACGGCAGCAGCAGGATAAACATCGCCAGCGAGGGAATGGTAAACAGCACGCCGCTGACCGATATCAGCGGCGCGGCGAGCGACGGCCAGTGAATGCAGACCAGCAGCATCAGCGCCGTCAACAGCGTGCCCAGCGTCAGCGACAGCGCCACCATCTGCAGATGTTCGAGAAACAGCTGACCGATCATCGCGGCGTTGTCGGCGATCCATTGCCACTCAATCATGCCTGCCACCCGGATGTTGCTGCAGCGCGGCGCTCAGCAGGCCGCTGTCGAGCACCCCGGCGTAGCGCCCCTCTTCGGTGACCCGCACCAGCACCCCCTGCGGCGCGCTGAGCAGATCGTTATAGGCGTGCAGCAGCGACTGCTCATCGCGCACCAGCCGCAGCGACGCCGGCTCATCGCTGCCCTGCCAGCGCAGCGGACGGCGATCGCCGTCGAGCACCAGCACCTGCTGCGCGGTCAGCAGCGGAAACTCGGCGGGGAGCGGCCGTCCGTCAGCGTCGATCAGCGTAACATCATGGCGCGGCAGATCGCCGACCCGCAGCCTGCCCAGCCGCTTGAGCGCCGGCTCCGGCCCGATAAAGTTGCGCACGAAATCGCTGGCCGGGTGCGACAGGATCTGGTCCGGGGTAGCAAACTGCGCGAGGATGCCGCCTTCCTGAAAGATGGCGATGCGGTCGCCCAGACGAATGGCTTCGTTGATATCGTGGGTGACCAGGATAATGGTTTTGTGCAGGCGGGCCTGCAGCGCCAGCAGCTCTTCCTGCAGTTTTACCCGCACCACCGGGTCGATCGCCGCAAAGGGTTCATCCATCAGCAGAATCGGCGGATCGGCGGCCAGCGCGCGGGCAATGGAGACGCGGCTCTGCTGGCCGCCGGAGAGCTGATGGGGATAACGTTTCAGCAGCAGCGGATCCAGCGACATCAGCGTCACCAGCTCGTCAATACGGCGGCTGATGGCGCGCTTGTCCCATTTCAGCAGCCGCGGCACGGTGGCGATATTTTCCGCCACCGTGCGGTGGGGAAACAGCGCCGGGCTTTGCATCACAAAGCCGATTTTAAGTCGTACCTGAATAATATCCGCCGTTGAAAGCGGCTCCCCCTGAATATAGACTTCGCCACCGTCAGGAACGTCGAGGCGGTTGATCATCCGCAGCGTAGTGGTTTTGCCGCAGCCGCTGGGGCCGACAAAGGTGCAGATTTCGCCCTGATTGATGGTGATATTCAGTGAGTTGATGGCGTGTCGGGCATTGCCGGGATAGGTCTTGGTGATATTTTCCAGTCGAATCATAATGCCTCAGCATTTCAGCGATACCGCGCGGTCACATGCTTTTCGGCAGGCTCACACTTATTTTTTAAAATTTCCCTGCCAGCAGTATGGCATGGACGATATTCATCACAAATTCAACTTCCGGGAATAGAATTCATAAATAACACTAAGATTAGCGGAATTAATTATAATATAACCTGGTGGGTTTGGTTATTAATCGACGGAAAAAACAGCTATCACACTGATTTTACTACTGACTATGAACGGGAAGAGGGCTATATTTTTCCTGCCCTTACGCTGGCAACGTCGGTACAGTTTACAACCAGTTTCAGTTTTGAAAAGCCTGCCCTGGCTTCGTTCAGGAGCGGTTCCGCGGGTTTTACCTCCCCTGTGGCTTTATCACAATTGGTAACGATCGCTTATTGAACGCAGATCCGATCGCGTAGCTCATTCGACGCATAATTAACCCGCTCAAAGAAAAATTTTTCCACGCTGACAGCCGGCTGCCCGTGAAGCAGTTACTCACAGAGCGGTAAAACGGTCTTACCCATCAGCGGCGATAACGATCGGCTCTGAAAGCCTCTGACTTTATATAATTGGCATTATATAAAGTCAGGACAGCGGTCAGAATTCCAGGTACTATAGGATCCGGTAACGATCTGGCTGGGATCACCGATTGACTTCGCAATAGCCGCCTGGTAACGCTAGCGTTTACCAGCAGCCTTTTCCGGCCGGACAGTAGAAAGCGGGCTTAACTGGCCCGCACACTCTGACAACGCTACGTGAAATCTGCAGGGTAACCACCCTGTTAATTTCGCAGAATTCACGTAGCGCGATCTCGTTTTACATTGAGGTTATAACGCCCAATATGAGCAATATTGTAGCGAAAGAGAGTCATTTTCTGACCACCCTGCCCGGCGACGATCTGCGTGCCCGGCTGGAAGCCTTTGTTGAAGATAAGGACGCCTTCTCGCCGAATACCTGGCGGCAGCTGATGAGCGTGATGCGCATCAGCCTGCGCTGGGCGGAGCAGAACGGCCGGCAATTTTTCCCGATGTCTTCCACCGACCTGCGTGACTATCTTAACTGGCTACAGGCCGGCGGACGTGCGTCCTCCACCGTCGCCACCCACGCTGCGCTGCTGGCGACGTTACACCGTAACGCTGGTCTGGTGCCGCCGACTACGTCACCGCTGGTCTTTCGTACGATAAAGAAGATTAACCGCAGCGCCGTCGTATCCGGCGAGCGTACCGGCCAGGCTGTGCCGTTTAAGATGACCGATCTGCACATTATCGACAGGTGCTGGGCCGGGTCGACGCAGTTGCAGCAGGTCAGGAACCTGGCCTTTCTGCATCTTGCCTACAATACCCTGCTGCGCGTCAGCGAACTGGCCCGCCTGCGGGTGCGCGATATCAGCCGAACGGCGGACGGAAGAATCATTCTCGACGTGGCCTGGACCAAAACCATCGTACAAACCGGCGGACTGATTAAAGCGCTCAGCAGCGCCTCATCCCGTCGCTTAAGCGAATGGCTAACGCGATCCGGGCTGGCCGGCGAGCCGGATGCCTTTATCTTCTGCCCGGTACATCGCTCGAATAAGGTGACGATCGCTACCGAGCGCCCGCTGAGCCTGCCCGCGCTGGAAGCCATCTTCAGCCAGGCGTGGCGGGAAGCCGGCCCTGCCACCCCGGCACCGGCGAACAAAGGCCGTTACCAGGGCTGGAGCGGGCACAGCGCCCGCGTCGGTGCCGCCCAGGATCTGGCCGGTAAAGGCTATTCGGTAGCGCAGATTATGCAGGAAGGAACCTGGAAAAAACCGGAAACGTTAATGCGCTATATTCGTAACGTTGATGCGCACAAAGGGGCGATGGTGGACTTTATGGAGATGCAGTAATACCGATATATTATTGTGATCGCTACAGGACTCGTACTTGTCAGCTCAGCTTAAAGCAAATATGCCAACAGGTTAACTATATCAGCCCGCTTTACACAGAGCGGGCTTTTCTGCCGTTGCTGACGGGCTGTTCAGCTATTACAAGCCTGCAGCACTCAATAACGGGTTATCTGATTCACCCTGTGAACCACCGCTTTTATAAGCATTTAACAGCACGCCTTTTTTCGACCATTCAAAAATTGCGCTTTCATTAACGTTAGGCATCAGCGGCAGGCCGGCAATTTTAGTGTAGTTATAAGTCCAGATCTCTTTGCCGTTCACTTCCGCTTTTTTAGGTGGGTTGCCAATCGCCTGTACTACTTGATCCTGCGTCGTTTTTCCCTTTTGGAACTGTGCCATCTGTTGCGCAGAAACCTGAGTTCCAGACTTATAATCAAGGGCTGAACAGCCACTTAGCATCGATGCAGAGAAGACAAGAGCGATAATAATTTTCTTATTCATGATAACGTCCCGAAAGTAAATCCCATATTAAAATTTCGAAATGATATTAACGCAAGTAACAGGCCTTTTCACGATTTAAATGACTACCATCCCTGTCACACGAAAGTTCGGTCATTTGGGGCAAAAAAATGAAATCACGGAAGTCGAAAACCTTCAGTTAAATTAATTTTAAATAAGAATATTCCTATAAACTACGCACAGGATCCATCCATGAGTCAATTTAGACCCAACAGGACCCTTACGAGCTCATTATTACCTTCTGAAATAATTTAGAAGAGTAACTGTAGTTTTTTGCTCCATAAGTCAAATTATCTATCCGGCTACCAACGAAATCTGTAAATAGCTCTTCCAGGAGAAAGTCCTGCGAAAAATATGTTGGCCATACTAATAAGAAAAAGAGCCCTTCGGTTTCCCGAAAGGCTCTTTGTAAAAGCGCTCGTGGTGCCCGAGTCCATCAGTTATCTGAAAAGGCGGGTTACCCCGCCTTCAGATTGCTACTTACCGGCGTCGCAGGCCAGATGTGCCGCCACCTCCCGATACTCGTCTCTGTAGCGAATTTCACACAGCGATTTTCGCGTCAGAAAAGTGAATATCAGCAGCGTTAAACACACGACGGATATGCACCAGATCACGGGACTTCGCGGCAGTTTCATGGCCTTCTTCTCCTTGCCTTGCGGCGGGTAAGAGGCTATCCTGAATGTTCTCTTGCATGCAGGGCCTCGGGGGTTAATGAAAATTAACTTTCGGGGCTTTTCTGCTTTCTGCCTCACCAACGTTCAGCACTGCTGCCGACAGCATGAGGCAGAAGCCTCAAGCGCCGCGTCTATTATACCGCCGCTTTATTTACCCGCATCCGGATTCGTCATCGTAAAATATCCAAAAAACTCCGGATATCGCCCTTCGAGAGCCGAATTCCGTCGGTCATAATAAATTCCCTTTACACCATCGCATTACAACCCAAGAAATTTAAACGCCTGCGCTTCCCGATACTGGCCATTAGCCTCGCCCGAGAAGATGTTAGTCTGATTCGGCCCCAGGTCGAGCTTCAGCACCTTGCCGCTCTCCGCGGAGAAGTCGAGTCGGTTCAGATCGGTCCAGAATACGTTGGGCGTTAAGGCCGATTCAAAGAAGTAGAGCTTACGCTTGTGGTCGGCCACCGTCCGCCAGCGGGTCGATGAGATATTCGGCTGACCGGGCGTTGAGATGCCGTAGGGCACCGAGACGTTGCGGATCACGCTGAAGGTGCTGGCTATCGCCTCTGTCGGATCTTCCGATTTCGGAATGGCGTTCACGTAGAAGGTGGCGCGGGCAAAGCGATCAGCGGCGCTGTTGGTGCCGGGCAGGAACACGGTGCCGCCGATCGGCTTCCAGTACTCCTCCATCGCCAGCTGCTTTTCAAAAACCGGCGAGTTGGTCATCACCTGATAGTCGCGGCCGTGGTGGATCACCTGTTTGCCGTCGATATACTCAATTATCGCGCTGTCGCCGCTGGCATCGGACAGTGAGAGATGCAGGGTCGCCAGCCGGTCTTCCCCCGGAACCTTATCCGTCACGATGCTGAACGGCTCTTTTGCCAGCGCGTCGACCGCTTCCTGCACGGTGGCGTAATTATCCAGCGCGTACTGCGCCCAGGCCGCAATGGTCAGGCCCGGTTTTTTGTCATCATAAGTCGGATAAGAGGACTCCACCAGCCACAGCACGTTGGCCACCAGCCCCGCTTCATTCATGCCGTCCGTGGTGGAAATATCATAGCCGGAGGCGATGACGCTGCCGTATTTCGAGGTCCATTTGATTGAGTTGGCACCCGCTTCGCCGCTGCGCTGCATCCCGCGCGGGAACACCCACAGACTGGTATTCACATCCACCTTCCAGTCCATCGATCGGGCGGTGATCACCTGCTGACTGGCACCCAGATAGACCAGTCGGGTGCAGGCTTCGGCGGTGGAAACGGTGATGCCGGCGGAGAGCATCACCGCCGTAATGGTGGAAAAAAACGAACGTTTTCCTCTGTTCATCATTCTGTGTCCCTCTGTGATTCAGGTTCCGTATCAGCTTAGAGAGTAGAAGATGGTTACAGAAACAGCACCCTTTCTCATCAGCGAATCATTAGCCTGATTAACCCTTATTCGCGACGGCGGTCGTTAACGTTGGCGGTTTGAAACCGTCAGAGGAGTTTAACCAGCCCCAGGGTCCGCTCGATGACCAGCAGGATCAGCACCGCCAGCAGAATAAAGATCACCGAGATAGCGTTCACCGTCGGATCAAAGGTCTGGTCCACGTAGTTGAATACCCGGATCGGGATGGTGATAGTCTCCGGCGCGCTCAGGAACAGGCTTACCGAGACCTCGCCAAACGACGTGACCCCGGCAAACACCGCGCCGGCCAGCATTCCCGGTTTAATCAGCGGCAGAGTCACGTGGCGGAAGCTGTACCAGCAGCAGCACGGCGAACGGCAGCATCCACATTTCTTGCGCTTCAGCCATGCACACCCTCCGGCGTCAGCGCGGTAATCTGCTGTAAGAACGCGCGGGTGCGCGGCTGGGTCGGACGATCCAGCACCTGCTCAGGCGGGCCGTACTCGACGATATGGCCTTTGTCGAGGAAGGCAACGTGGCTGGCCACCTGGCGGGCGAACTGCATCTCATGGGTGGCAATCACCATGGTGATGCCGCTCGCCGCCAGATCGGTCATTACCGCCAGCACCTCGTTGACCAGCTCAGGATCGAGGGCGCTGGTCGGTTCGTCGAACAGGATCAACTCCGGCTCCCGCGCCAGCGCGCGGGCTATGGCGACGCGCTGCTGCTGGCCGCCGGAGAGGCTGCCGGGCCAGGCATCGGCCTTGTGTTCCAGGCCGACGCGCGCCAGCAGCGCCAGCGCCTGCTCTTTTGCTTCGCGAGGACGTCGCCCCTGCAGGCGCGGCGCCAGACTGATGTTGTCCACCACCGTTAAATGGGGGAACAGGTTAAACTGCTGAAAGACAAAACCGATACGATCGCGCTGCTGCCGGGTAATATTCTCTCCGGCACGAAACAACCGGTCACCTTTCTGCTGCACCCCCAGCGGCTGGTGACCAAAAAATACCAGCCCGCCGTCCGCCTGCTCCAGCGTCGCCATCAGGCGTAACAGGGTACTTTTCCCCGACCCGGAGGGGCCGATCAGGCACAGCACTTCCCCCTGAGCCACGTCGAGGTCAATATGTTCCAGCACCACGTTCTCGCCGTAGCGCTTGTGCAGGCGGCGGGCGCTGACCACCGGCGGTTTCGCCAGCGGCTCAGGATCGTTAAAGTCTCCGGACATGATTTACCCTTAATCTCAGCGACGGTGATAACTGCGGCCGTAGTAGCTTTCGCTCCACGACTGTAAAACTGACAGCAGCGAGGTCACCACCACGTACCAGAAGGTGGCGACCAGCAGCAGGGGAATAACCTTGTAGTTGCTGTTGTAGATTAACTGCGCCGAGTAGAGCAGTTCGGTAACCGCCACCACGCTGATCATCGAGGTGCCTTTCAGGTTGTCGATCAGGAAGTTACCCAGCGCCGGAATAATGCTGCGCAGCGACTGCGGCAGGGTAATTTTCAGGAAGATTTGCCGCCGGCGCAGCCCGAGCATGGTGGCCGCCTCGCGCTGCCCCTGCGGCACCGCCAGCAGGCCGCCGCGGATAAATTCAGCGGCGTAGGCCATACCGTGCAGCGTCAGACCGAGGATCGCGGCACCCAGCGCGTTAATTAATTCGTTGGTGGGCAGCGTCACTGACGGCGTCAGCCCCGGCCAGCCCAGCGTCAGCGTCGGCACCAGATAACCAATATTGAACCAGAAAAGCAGCTGCACCAGCATCGGCGTGGCGCGAAACAGCCAGATGTAGCCCCAGGCGAGTGAGGAGAGCACCGGGTTTTCGGACAGCCGCATCACCGCAATCCCCAGGCCCAGTACCACGCTGAGCAGCGTCACCAGCAGCGTCAGCCACAGCGTGGTCCACAGCCCCTGCAGGATCCGCGGGTTGAAGAGATACTGCCCGACCAGCGGCCAGTCAAACGCCGGATTGGCGGCCGACGCGCGCACAAACCACAGCATAAACAGCAGCAGTAGCAGCGCAGAAAGGATCCGCTTACGCTGGCTCTGCGGACGTATGCCCTGCCGCCGTTCAATGTCACCGATCGCGTCGGTCACGGACAACGGCACGCTGCGCTGCTGCCCGCTGACCCGCCCCGCCCCGTCCGTCGGCCCGCTCAGCTCTGTTTCACTCATCAGTCACCCGGTATTACGGCGTTATCCGCACGCGAAGAGAATAAAAAAGGGAGACGGCGCGCGCTGACGTCGTCTCCCTGCGGATCAGCGTGCCGGATTTACCTGCGCTTCTTTCAGCGCCACGGACTGCACGCCGTACCTGCTGAGGATCTGCAGATAGGTGCCGTCGGCGATCAGCGCGTTAATCGCGCCGGCCCACGCCTGCGCGTGGCCGCTGGTTTTGCTGACCGCAAAGCCGGACTGACCGCTGTCAAACACCGGCCCGGTGACGCGCCAGTCCGGATCTTTTTTAGTGATCCAGCCCGCTTCGCCGGTATACACCGGCGTCAGCTCGGCCTGACCGCTCTTCACCGCCAGCCATGCGGCGGAGCGTGAAGGGAAAATCGCCACGCGCAGCGCCGGTTTTCCCTGCTGCTGGCAGCGGCTGGCCTGGGCGTTCAGCGCGTCAATGGTGGACTGCCCGGCCAGCGCCGCCACCGAGTGGCCGCACAGCGCATCCAGGCTGTCTGCCAGCGTCACCGGCCCGCTGGCGCGGGTGATAAACGAGTAGCCGGCGGCTATCAGCGGCACAACATCCACCACCTGCTGACGCGGCACCGTGGCGTCGGTGCCCAGCGCGACGTCAAAACGCTGGCTCTGTAAGCCGGGGATAAAGGTGTCAAAGGTGCCGTTTTTCACCTCCAGCGTGGCGTTGAGTTTTCTGGCGGCCGCGGCCACCAGCTCATAAAAATAGCCGCTGTTATGCCCCTGCTCGTCAACAAAGGCGATCGGTTCATAGTCGTTCTGCATAATGCCGTGCAGGGTCTTACCCGCCAGCGGTGAAGGCGCGTCGGCCGCGGCGGCCAGGGTGCTGAAAGAGGCCAGTAACAGGCCGGTAAGCGTTTTGTTCATGGACGATCCTGGTGTTAACGTGAGTAAGAGGCCGTAGGTTCGGCAAAACGTCGTGCGGGAGAAAAAATGGCCCACTGCCGGTCGAGATCGACGCGGTGGTCGATCGCCTGCGCCAGCAGTTCGCCCAGCGCCGGGGCCAGCTTGAAGCCGTGGCCGGAGAGCCCGGCGGCAACCCAGACGTGCGGGTGGGCGCGCAGCTCTCCCAGCAGCGGGGCCTGGTCGAAGGTGTAGGCTTCCGGCCAGGTGCCGCCGCCGATAATCGCCGGGTGCGCGCCGTTAACCGCCTCGCCCATCTGCCGGTCCAGACGCTGGTACAGCGTGCCGGTCAGCGCGCTGCTGGCCTCGGTGGCAACGATCTGCGGATCCTTTTGCTCATCAATCTCCGCGTCGCCGACAAAGAACTTAAAGGTTTTGCCGTCCGGCATCGGCTGGGTGTTCCACATCGGCCTTCCGGCGGTGACGCGCATGGTTGGCGGAAAGCGGGTGGTATCGAAGCCGCTTTCACGGCCGAGGTGAAAACTTTTGCCCAGCCGGCGCGACGCCACGGGCAGGCCGGGCAGCAGGGTTTTACTCCATGCACCGGCCGCCACCACCACCTCATCAAACTGGCGCTCCTCGCCGTTGATGGTTAACAGCGGGCCCTGCGGCGCGGCGTGAATCGCCGTGACGCTGGCCGCTTCATGGACGCGTGCGCCCAGCGTAATGGCCTGCGCCACGCTGGCCAGCAGCAGCTCGTGCGTGAGCAGGATGCCGCCGGCCGGGTCAAATAGCCCCTGCTCGTCGGCGTCGATATTCAGCCGCGGATAGCGCTGTCGCAGCTGCTCGCGGCTCAGCCGTTCAACGGGTAACTGCTGCTGCAGGGCGGAACGCTCCACCGCCTGAAACCACGGGCTGTCCGGCGTACCGACGGTCAGAAAACCGCCCGGCCAGAACAGCTGCGTCTGCTGCTCACGTTCCAGCTGCTGCCACAGCGCCTGCGCCCGCAGCAGCAGCGACGTATAAGCGCTGCCTTCGCCGTAAATCAGGCGATGCTGACGCGTGCGGCCGCCGGACGCCCCGACATCGTTGCCCACCCGAAACTGTTCGAAGCCTTCAGCCTGGTGACCCTGACGGGCCAGCGCCAGCAGTGCGGCGCACC
Source organism: Erwinia sp. E602 (assembly GCF_018141005.1). Taxonomy (NCBI): domain Bacteria; kingdom Pseudomonadati; phylum Pseudomonadota; class Gammaproteobacteria; order Enterobacterales; family Erwiniaceae; genus Erwinia; species Erwinia sp. E602. Next base: position 83,771 of record NZ_CP046581.1, read on the forward strand.
CCATCGCGCCAAGGCCGATCACGGCAATGCGTTTTTTACTATGACCGCTTTCCATCACAAGCCAACCCTTCGTTGATTCACCGTTGCGCAGGCATAAACGCGCCACCGGTAAGTGGCGGGCGCTTTTGCCGTAACGGCGGGGACGTTCGTTGAATGCGGCCAGTCTGTAAGGGAATGAGGGGCAGGTAAAATAACAAAGCCGGCAATCTTTATGCGAAACAGGAGAATAGCGAGGGACAGATTAAAAATAATTTCTAATCCCCAACGGTAACCAGTTGGGCTCACGGCGGGGAATGAGGCTAAAGCGCGAATTCAACCTGGACGGTGGAGAAAACCGGTAAGCTCACCTTTTGTAATGCAGGCGGGGAAAGTTCACGCCGGCCTGGTGCCTGTTCAAAACCTTCTTTCACTACCATCGCCATTCACAATATTAATGAATGTCATTCATAGTCCCTATCCTCCCGCCTGTGATTATCCGCATGAACAAACCCGTTAACATGTCCCTTATCTCTTTATGTCCAACGGATCCCCATGCTTAATCAACAGGCACAAACACCGTCAGCTACAGCTAAAAAAACCGGTCTCTCGTTTCTACTCATTCTCAGCGCCCTGATGGCTGTTACCTCTTTATCAACCGACATTTATCTTCCGGCTATGCCCGTCATGGCGAAAGATTTACAGGGTGATGCTGAGCTGACGATCGCTGGGTTCCTTATCGGCTTTTGCATTGCGCAACTGATTTGGGGACCGGTTAGCGATCGTTACGGGCGTCGACTGCCACTGTTTATCGGTTCAGGTCTGTTCATCATTGGCTCGGTGGGCTGCGCATTATCAACAGATATCGTGCAAATTATCTTCTGGCGTGTTTTTCAGGCGTTAGGTGCCTGTACCGGGCCGATGCTGGCACGAGCAATTATCCGTGACCTGTTTAGCCGCACTCGTGCAGCACAAATGCTTTCGACACTGATGATAATCATGGCCATCGCGCCGATTGCCGGGCCTCTGATCGGCGGGCAGATGATTAAAGTCACCTCGTGGCATGCCATTTTCTGGCTGCTGGCGATTATCGGAACATTAATGCTGATGTCTTTATTCTGGTTACCGGAGACATTACCTCCTGAAAAACGCTCGCAAACCTCCGTAACCAGAGCCTTTCACAACTACTATGCCTTGCTAACCAACGCCAGATACATGCGTTTTACGCTATGCCTGACGTTCTATTACGTTGCAGCCTACGCCTTTATCACGGGCTCTCCGTTTGTGTACATCACGTACTTCGGCGTAGATCCGCAGCACTACGGTTGGCTGTTTGCAGTAAACATTGTGGGATTAATGGCAGTGAGCATGGTCAACAGACGCCTGGTTCACCGCTATCCACTGGAAGCGTTGCTCAGGAATGCCGCATTCATCGCCACTGTTGCGGCAATAGTGCTGGCGGTCACGACCGGCCTGGGAGTCGGTGGAATTACCGTGATTGTCGGTGCCGTGTTGGTGTTCTTCTCTATGAATGGCATCATCGCTGCGACATCCACGGCTTGCGCACTTGACGCCGTTCCTGAAGTTGCAGGCTCAGCGTCAGCGCTAATGGGCGCGTTACAATATGGTAGTGGCATCATCTCCTCACTTCTTCTCGCCCTGTTCAGTGATGGCACACCATGGACGATGGCCTGGATAATTGCGGTGTTTACGGCAGCCAGCGCCTTGATGGCATTGACTGTTCGGGTAAAAAACAACTATCCCCTGCCCGAATGATTTTATGAATTCCATTCATAGCGGCTATTAATCAGGCGTAATTATCTTTCATCCCGACTCCGTTAATCTGAACGATAAATTCTGGATAAGTCGATACCCATCGGGGTATCGACAGATGCGGATTAAATATTCTTATCAAAGAAGACGTCTAATTTTTGCAAAGCCTTGTCAACGTACTCAGGCACCCAATACGTCTCGATATGGGTAGCACCATCAATCAGGAAGAGTTCTTTGTCCTTCGTACCGGTGGCTTTCGCGAACGCATCTTCAGTCATATAGAGCGTATCGGCTTTTGTACCGGCAATCATCAGCAGCGGTTTATTGATGAGATTGATATGGTCCGTTACGTCAAAACTCATCAAATCCAGCAGACTGCTGGTGGTGTATTTGAACGTAGAGTTCGGATGGGCGTGGGTTTTCCAGTAGTACTCGTAGCCCTGCCGATACAAGGCAAAAGGTAATTTAGCAATCTGTTCATCAGTCATGTTGGCATCGCCGGAGTAAAGCACTTCTCCTCCGGCGGCTTCCTGAGCACGTGCGTCAGAAGCCTGCTGAAGACGCTGCTGGACAGTATCCAGCTGTGAATTCTGCATACCATTGCGGCGTACAAGGCCTGAATTAAACATACTGATGGTTGCAATCGATTTGAACCGTTTGTCCGTCCCGGCGGCAACAAGTGAATACCCGCCACCTCCGCAAATACCCAGCAGGCCGAGGCGGGCGGTATCTACACCAGGATACTGGCTGATATAGTCAGCCATGCCGTGAACATCCTCAATACGGTTAGCCGGTTTATCCACGCTGCGAGGCATACCACCGCTAGCCCCCTGATAAGCTGCATCGGCGGTAATCGTGATGTACCCATGTTCGGCAAGTCGCTGCGCATACAACCCGGCGACCTGTTCTTTTACGCCACCATTAGGATGTGCGACCACCACGGCAGGGTATTTTTTAGCTGGATCGTAGTTAGCAGGGGTATAGACATTCGCGGCGATCTGGATGCCATGCAGATCGTATTTCACCGGATGAATGTTGACCTTGCCGTTGACGTTCCTGGTGATGGCATCGTCATAGGCCAGTGTGAATGGATTTTTTTTATAATCAGCCGCATTGACTGAGGTCACTCCGGCCATTGCCGTGAGTAGCATTGCACTGATAAGCGTGAATTTCATGGTCTCTCCCGATGAGTGTCAGACTGGTTATGCAGGCTCGCGGAATCAAATTTGCAGGCTCAGATTAGGGAGAGAGGGCTGTCAGCATCGTGACAGGGAAATAACATTTTTGTCAGGAAAGGGGCCGGGACGGTTAGTGTTTCTGACAACGCTGTCAGGTAACTGTCAGCTTTATGTTGGCAATCAGGAGGCAGAATGGTCTCGTTTAACAGGATCCATGTTCAATTTTCTGAGAATGAGCGATCAATGAAAAGCCAGAATGACCCAACAATGCCAGAGCGACGCAAGCTGCTAGCCGCCGGGGCGGGTATTGCCGCCGCCTCGCTGATCCCCCACGTAAGGAAGTCCCGTTATGCGCCTGTTATTAGTTGAAGATGAAGAAAAAACGTCAACCTATCTCAACCGAGCGTTGAGTGAATCCGGGTTTACGGTAGACGTCTCAGCAGATGGCGCTGAAGGTCTTCATTACGCGCTGGAGTTCGACTACGACGCGATAATCCTTGATGTGATGTTGCCGGGGATGGATGGCTACCGGGTACTTGAGGGTGTGCGAGCAGCCAAACAGACGCCGGTGCTGATGCTCTCGGCACGGGGTTCGGTCGATGAGCGCGTTAAAGGTCTTCGTCTTGGCGCAGATGATTATCTGCCCAAGCCCTTTTCGCTTATTGAACTGGTGGCACGTATTCAGGCACTGGTGCGTCGCCGCGCTACGGATGGCGCAGATATCACCCAGCTGCAAATTCACGATCTGCATCTCGATTTACTGGCTCGCCGGGTATTTCGCACCGGAACGCGACTGGAGCTGACCGCGAAAGAGTTTTCCCTGCTGAGCCTTCTGGCCCGACATCAGGGGGAGATCCTGTCAAAGATGATGATTGCTGAGCAGATATGGGACATGAATTTTGACAGCGATGCCAACGTGGTTGAAGTCGCCATTAAACGACTTCGAGCCAAAGTGGATGCCCCGTTCGATATCAAACTGCTACATACCGTTCGTGGCATGGGCTATGTCCTCGAAGTACGGTCCGAATAAATGAAGGGGATAAGCATGCCTGAGCGTTCCATCTCCGTTCACCTGGCGCTGATGTTTGCCTTATCCGCGCTGCTGATTGTATCCGTTATCGGTATCCTGCTCAGAAGCTCCTTGCATGACTCTTTGCAAAAGCAGATGCATAACGAACTGTTGTTCCGGGAATCATTAATGAGTCCGTGGATCACCGCACGAACCTCGGCTGACGGCTGGTCTTTGCTGGCCAATAAATTCACTGTGTTAACCAATTCTGAAGGTGAGCGCGTTCGCTACTGGATAGTGAGCGATAACCCGCGCTTCAGCATGGGGGGAACACCACCGGTTGGTGTTCAGTGGTCTTCTTTACAGGAGGGTTTTAATAAAGTGCCCGGCGCATCGGAAGGCACATGCTCACTGTTCCTGTTAGTGAAAACCATCCCCGCGAACGGAGAAAGGCCTGAGCTTCGCTATGTGGTTGCCATCGACTCCACGCCGTACATGGGCACACTCGATGCGTTCACTCGTACACTGTTGATTATTGTCGCACTGGGCATCGTGATTGTCGCCTTACTGGGATACATCGTCTCAAGGATCGGTCTTCGTCCCGTTGGGGCTCTCAGTAAACAGGCCCGGCAACTCGCACCGGGTGACCATGGCCAGCGCCTGAATACTCGCGCTTTGCCCGAAGAACTGCAGCAACTGGCGTCATCCTTTAACGGCGTGTTAGCGCGTCAGGAAATCGCCTGGCGACAGCTCGAAAGCTTTAACGCCGATGTTGCGCATGAACTTCGAACCCCACTGACTAACCTGATTGGCCAGACACAGTTAGGGCTATCACGCCGACGCTCGCAGGATGAACTGGAAGAGTTACTGGGTTCAAATCTTGAGGAGCTTGAACGTATGACATCGATCGTTAACGACATGCTGTTCCTGTCTCATGCTCACGCGGGTGAACATGCTTCCCAGCTAACGCAGGTGTCCCTGCGGGAAGAAACCCTGAAAACAGCGGAGTACGTTGAACCCTCTTTTGCTGAAAAACAGCTTTCTCTGGAAGTGGAGGGCGACGTCACCGCGCACATCGACCGACGACTGTTCCACCGCTCACTGGCTAATTTACTGGAAAATAGCGCAAGACATTCACCGACCAAAAGTACGGTTACGGTGCAGTTAAGCGAAAAAGGTCATCAGGCTTGTGTTGAAGTTTCAAACCCTGGCGATCCGATAGCACCAGAGCACTTACACCGGCTTTTCGAGCGGTTCTATCGCGTTGACACATCCCGAGCCAGGAGTGATACCCATCATGGGCTGGGCCTGTCGATCGTGCGTGCCGTCGCCATTATGCACAGGGGGGACGTCTTTGCGCGTAGTGAAGGTGGCATCAATACATTTGGCCTCACCTTTGCGATACATGCGAATAAAGTGGCGGGTAATGCTCAATCCGGCGCTGAGCCGGGACCCGGGATAACTGACAGAATTGTCAGGGGGGCGTCAGCCTGACGTCATTACCCTCTCGATAAAATCATCGCAGGCAATCCGCCTCTTCAATGATAAGGACGCTTTGCATGATCGGACATTTACGTTACCTCGGGCTGTTACTGCCCTTCTTCACCTTTTCATCCTGGGCTGCGGAGCAAAATCCCGTTGTCCATATTGCCCTCGCCGGAAGTCAGAACGCGGTGTATGGGTCAGCGGAGAATTTTACCGGTCGCGTCAGGGTTGATCCTCTCTTCAAGCCTGATAACGAAATTAGCGTTTCCGGCGCTTATGTCACCTTTGAACCCGGCGCTCGTTCCGCCTGGCATACACATCCGGCAGGTCAGCGGCTGATTGTGACCTCTGGTGTTGGACTCACCCAACAGGAAGGCCAGCCGGTGCAGGTCATCCGCGCGGGTGACGTTGTCTCTTGCCCGGCGGGCGTCAAACACTGGCACGGAGCAGCACCCGGCAGCGCGATGACGCATCTGGCGATAACCGGGATTGTGGATGGTAAAAGCGTTAACTGGAAGGAGTTAGTGACAGATGAACAATATCACGCTCATTAAGGCATTAACGGCAGCGGTACTGCTGACGTTTGGTTTTAGTCTCTCGGCAAATGCTGCGCCCGCCAATAAAGGAACCTCAGAAATGAACCGCGAACAAACCGTTTCCGATACGCTGTCGGTTCGCCAGCAGGCCATCCCGTTGATTGCGGCATCGATGGCCAGCAGTCAGATGGATAAGCTGAATGCAGCACTGAATCAGGGGCTTGATGCAGGGCTCACCATAAATGAAACCAAAGAGATTCTCGTCCAGCTCTATGCCTATACGGGCTTCCCTCGTAGCCTGAACGCACTTAATGAACTCATGAAGGTGGCCAGTGCACGTAAACAACGTGGCATCAAGGATGTTGAGGGAAAAGAACCGATCGCCCCAATCCCTGTCGGGATGAGCTTCGTCGTGTCGGCACCGCAAACCAGACGAAAATCTCAGGCGCTCCCGTCCAGGGACCTCTGTTTGATTTTGCCCCGGTCATTAATCAGTTCCTGCAAACGCATCTGTTCGGCGACATTTTCGCTCGCGATAACCTCGACTGGCAAAGCCGCGAGCTGGCAACGGTTGGCGCATTAGCGGCAACACCTGGGGTTGAAGCCCAGCTGTTATCGCATACGCGAGCCAGCATGCGTGTCGGCCTGACGGCAGCGCAGCTGCGCCAGCTGGCACAGGTTCTGCGTGAACATGGCGAAAGTGATGCAGCAACGCGAGCTGAAAAGGCACTGCAACAGGCGCTCGCAAACAATACTCACGGTGGCTAAGGTAAAGGAGACAGCGACGACATCCTTGCCGGACTCGCCCCAACTGCGCGCCGGGAAAAACTGCTGGTCCTTGAATGCGACCAGGAGCGAAGAACTACAGAAAAGGTAAACAGTTGGTTAGAAACGATACGTAGTTAATCATCCGCATTCATGAGTCTGCCAGATAAGGGCAATCAGGGGTGCTCAAGAATTAACGCTGACAGCTCAGATATGATTGAACAGCAAACATAACAGAGGATGTAATCTTGAAGACAATCTTAAAAACGCTGGCCATCTGCGTAATGGCGGGTGGCCTGATGGCTCAGTCGGTATATGCCGAGCCGCTGGTCATTCAGGAACAGGGAAGCTTTTCTGCGGGTGGCACTATCATCACCGCACCAGGAACATTTGACGCGAAAAAGCCGCTGGACTCTGCTGGCCAAACCTACCATGGCGATCATGCGTCTGTGTTCTACCAAATCCCGGAGAATCCGCATAAATACCCTATCGTCATGCTGCACGGCGCAGGTCAGTTCTCCCGTACCTGGGAAAGCACCCCGGATGGTCGCGAAGGTTTCCAGAACATATTCCTGCGTCGCGGGTTCTCAACCTATCTTGTCGATCAGCCACGCCGGGGCAGCGCCGGGCGCACTACTGTAGAAGGTACGGTTACGCCTAAACCGGATGAACAGATGTGGTTCAACCAGTTCCGCGTTGGCGTGTGGCCAGAGTATTTTAAAGGTGTTCAGTTCTCTCACGACAAAGAAGCGCTGAACCAGTATTTCCGTCAGATGACCCCGAATACCGGGCCGTTTGATATCAATGTTATCTCTGATGCAATGTCCGCCGTAGTGGATAAATCCGGCCCGGCGATCCTCTTCACCCACTCTCAGGGTGGCGGACCAGGCTGGTACACGGCGATGAAAAACGACAAGGTCAAAGCCATTGTCGCCTTTGAGCCTGGCAGCAGCTTTGTCTTCCCGGAAAAAGAACTTCCTGCCCCTATGCCAAGCGCGTTCGATACGCTGAAGGGCGAGCCTGTGCCAATGGAGCAGTTTATGGCACTGACCAAAATCCCGATTCTGATCATTTACGGCGATAACATCCCGGATAAACCTGTCGCCATGCCTGCACAGGACAGCTGGCGCGTACGTCTGGCAATGGCACGGGAGTGGCGTGACGTGGTGAACAAGCATGGCGGAGACGTCACTGTGACTCATCTGCCTGAAGTGGGAATCAGAGGGAACACCCACTTTCCGTTCTCTGACCTCAATAATGTGCAGATTGCCGATTTGGTGAGTAAATTCATGAAGGAAAAAGACCTGCAATAGGAAGAGCCAGTATTGAGCCTTCATTATTGAAGGTTCAATACAAACATCATCTTTATGAAAATAAAGTGGCCTAATCCTGCCGGAAAAAGGTGTTGAATATGGCGGTTTACTTTGCGCACAAAGCAGACCGTCAGCCCTGCAAAGATTAATGAATACACCTAATAAACCCTAGTGAACTATCCCCTCTGATAGAATAAATCACTTTGCGTTATGCTCTTCCTACACAACAGCTGAAGGATAACGTCATGCAAACTGTAAAACTGAACAACGGTATAGAAATGCCCCTTCTGGGCTTTGGTGTCTTCCAGATGACGGATGCCGCCGAATGCGAAAGAGCCGTGACTGATGCTATCGATACAGGATACCGCCTGATCGATACCGCAGCGTCATACCAGAATGAAACTCAGGTCGGGAACGCACTGAAACAGACCGGTATCGCACGTAGCGAACTCTTTGTAACGACCAAGCTATGGCTGCAGGATACAAATTATGAGGGCGCTAAAGCACAATTCGAACGCTCCCTGAATCGGCTGCAACTTGATTACGTTGATCTGTATCTGATTCACCAGCCTTACGGCGATGTCCATGGGGCCTGGCGTGCTATGGAAGAGCTGCAGCAGGCAGGCAAAATTCGCGCCATTGGCGTCAGCAACTTCCATCCTGACCGACTGGCGGACCTTATCGCCTTCAACAAAGTGGCTCCTGCGGTAAACCAGATTGAAGTTAACCCCTTCAACCAGCAGTTGCATGCGGTTCCATGGAATCAAAGCCGTGGCATTCAGCCGGAAGCCTGGGCACCGTTTTCTGAAGGTAAAAATGGTCTCTTACAGCATCCCGTATTAGCGGCAATTGGTCAGAAGTACGGCAAAAGTGTGGGCCAGGTGGTACTGCGCTGGATCTTCCAGCGGGGCATCGTTTCACTCGCGAAAACGGTGCGGAAAGAGCGCATGGAAGAGAACATTGACATTCTCGATTTTAGACTCAGTTCTGAGGATATGCTGCAGATTGCTGCCCTCGACACCGCAACCAGCGCCTTTTTCTCACACCGTGACCCGGCGATGGTGGAATGGCTGACAGGCCGCAAACTTGATGTTTAAGCTGCGATAAAAGAGGCGTTCATTCAATACAAAAACGTTTTTCAGGTAAATCAGGGCTAGAGGTGTCCGCTCTGGGACTCGGTTGCAAAGGACCCGTTATTCTGTTTCCGTTTTCCAGGCGGCCCCCCAACAACGCGCCATAAGCCACTGAGAACAGGCCGCCGCCGCGAATTTCACGGCAGCCGGCACATACGGTCGGGCAGATTATGCTTCAGCGGTTCAAAAAATACAGGGCTTAAAGGATCAGCACGCAGCGAAAATCATTAACGTTGGTCAGCGTCGGCCCGGTGATCACCGCATCCCCCAGCGCGCCGAAAAAGCCGTGGCCGTCGTTGTTGTCCAGCGCCGCGCGCGGTGCGATGCCCTGGTCACGGGCACGCTGCAGCGTGTCCGGTGCCAGAAAAGCGCCGGCAATCTCCTCCTGCCCGTCCACCCCGTCGGTATCGCCGGCCAGCGCCCAGACCCGCTCTGCGCCGTCCAGCGCCAGCCCCAGCGACAGCAGAAACTCGACGTTGCGCCCGCCGCGACCGCTGCCGCGCACGGTGACGGTGGTTTCGCCGCCGGAGAGCAGCAGGCAGGGCTTGCTGAACGGCTGACCGTGGCTCGCCACCTGCAGGGCGACAGCCGCCATTACCTTACCCACGTCGCGCGCCTCGCCCTCAATTCGGTCGCTGAGGATATGTGCCGTGATACCCTGCTCCGCTGCGATTTTCGCCGCTGCCTCCAGCGCCATTTGCGGCGTGGAAATCAGATGCACCTCATTCCTCGCCAGCCGCGCATCGCCCGGTTTGATGCTTTCAGCTTCCCCACTCTCCAGCCGGCGGCGGGCGGCAGCCGGTACGCTGATTTGGTAGCGTTCAAGGATGGCGAGCACATCGGCGCAGCTGCTGGCATCGCCCACCGTCGGACCGGAGGCGATATCGGCCGGATCGTCGCCCGGCACGTCGGAGATCAGCAGGGTAATCACCTTCGCCGGGTAACAGGCCGCGGCCAGCCGCCCGCCCTTGATGGCGGAGAGATGGCGGCGCACCAGGTTCATCTCGCTGATGGTGGCACCGGAGCGCAGCAGGTCGCGGTTGATCTGCTGTTTGTCCGCCAGGGCTATGCCCTCCAGCGGCAGCGGCAGCAGCGACGAGCCTCCGCCGGAGATCAGGCACAGCACGGTGTCCTGCTCGCCCAGCCCCTGCGCCAGTGCCAGCATACGCTCAGCTGCCTGCAAACCCGCTTCATCCGGCACCGGATGCGCCGCCTCCACTATCTCTACCGCGCGGCAGGGCACGCTGTAGCCGTAACGCGTGACCACCAGCCCGCTGAGTTCGCCCTGCCAGTGATCCTCTACCGCCCGCGCCATCGCCGCAGAGGCTTTGCCCGCACCCAGAACCACCAGGCGGCCAGTGCGATCGGCGGGAAGAAACTGCGGGATGGTATGCTGCGGCTGAGCGGATTCAATCGCTGCCAGGAACATCTGCTGTAGCAGCGCGCGTGGGGAAAACGAGTTATTCATGCTTCACCTGTTAATCGTCAGAAGACCGCCGGAGACGGTCTGGTCAGTCTACGGCCCACAGCGAGGCTCAGCGGTCTGCACCGCCTGAGTCAGTGACACTGTCACAACGCCCGGGCCAGCATGTGCATTGCATCGTATTCGGGTCGGGTATTTCGCAGCGGGTGTCCACACCGGCGGACAGCCCGGAAATGGGGCCAGGCCGCCACAGCATCAGCTGTGGCAAACGCACATCACGGCCTGATCCACGCTGCAACACACTCTTTCATCACCCGCAGATGTTCATCCAGCGCGGACTGCTCACCCAGATCGGTCTGGTAGATAATCGACAGCGTGGACTGGTTAATCAGATAAAAGAAACCCAGCGCAGAAATCGTGATATTCAGCTGCATGGCAGCGATATTGCTGCGCACGTTGTTTTCGCGCCAGCCGCGCTCCAGCAGCCCCTGAGTGATGTCGATCCAGCTTCTGTTCAGCTCCACCGGGCTGTCCAGCCCCTGCAGGTGGCGGGCCTTCAGCTGGTTTTCGCTGTTGAGCAGGCGGATAAACTCGGGGTTCTTCAGATAGTAGTGCCAGGTGAAATCCACCAGCTGCAGAATCGCCTCATTCGCCGGAAAACGGTCGAGATCCAGCGCCGCTTCCTGCTGGCGTTTATCGCGGTAGGCTTCTTCCAGTACCCGGGTAAAGAGCTGGTCTTTGTTAACGAAGTAGTAGTAGATCAGCTGCTTATTGGCCTGCGCCCGTTCGGCAATACTGTCCACGCGGGCACCGTCAAAGCCCTTCTCGGCGAATTCAGCACGCGCCGCCTGCAGGATGCGGCTCTGCTTGTCTGCCACATCGTTCTTATCCTTAACCATCCTGTTAGCCACAGCTGTTCCCCCTCCGGGTTCGCGTACTTTTTCGCAAGTATAGCGTCAGAACTGACGATGAAAACGGATAAAAATAATTTTCAACTAACTAGTTGGTTATGTGAATCCGATCACCCCAGGCGGTGAATTATCGACCTATAGTGATTTCATCAACCGGTTAGTTGAAATCAGTATCTGCCCTTTCAGCCCGGTTGTCCCTGTTGATTCTCTGAAATTCCGCGGCCGGTCACAGCGGCCCCGGCACACTAAACATATCGCGAGGTGAAAGTAATGGCTCAGATTCCCGTTGGCATCATTATGCACGGCGTTACCGGACGTATGGGTAAGAACCAGCATCTGATCCGTTCGATTGTGGCGATACGTGCACAGGGCGGCGTGCTGCTGGCCAACGGCGATCGCCTGATGCCGGACCCGATCCTGATCGGCCGCAACGCGGAGAAGATCGCCGCGCTGGCGCAGGAGTACGGCATCAGTCGCTGGGGCACCAGCATTGACGAGGCGCTGGATAATCCATCGGACACTATTTTCTTTGATGCCGCCACCACCCAGGCGCGTCCGGGGCTGCTGAAGAAGGCCATCAGCAAAGGCAAGCACGTCTACAGCGAAAAGCCGGTGGCGATGGGGCTGGATGAGGCGCTGAGCCTGTATCACTTCGCCCGCGAAAAAGGCGTCTGTCACGGCGTGGTGCAGGACAAGCTGTGGCTGCCTGGGCTGCAGAAGCTGAAACTGCTTAACGAATCAGGCTTCTTCGGTAAGGTGCTGTCGGTGCGCGGCGAGTTTGGCTACTGGGTGTTCGAAGGCGACCTGCAGCCGACCCAGCGGCCGTCGTGGAACTACCGCAGCGAAGACGGCGGCGGCATTATCCTCGATATGATTTGCCACTGGCGCTACGTGATCGACAACCTGTTTGGCGAGATCAAAAGCCTGAGCTGCCTCGGCGCCACCCATATCCCACAGCGCTGGGACGAGCAGCAGCAGCCTTACCCGGCCACCGCCGACGACGCGGTTTACGCCACCTTCGAACTGCATAACGGCGCGATCGTGCAGATTAACAGTTCGTGGTGCGTGCGCGTGCGCCGCGATGACCTGGTGACCTTCCAGGTGGACGGGGTCAACGGCTCTGCGGTGGCCGGGCTGACCGACTGCGTCACCCAGAGCCGCGTCAACACCCCCAAACCGGTGTGGAACCCGGACCAGCGCCAGACGCACAACTTCTTTGACGACTGGGCCGAAGTGCCTGACACGCAGCACTACGACAACGCCTTCAAGGTGCAGTGGGAGCTGTTCCTGCGCCACGTCTGGGGCGAAGGCGACTACCGCTGGGGCCTGCTGGAAGGGGCTAAGGGGCTGCAGCTGGTTGACCTGGCGCTGCAGAGCTGGAAAGAGCGCCGCTGGGTTGACGTGCCGTCGCTGGAGCGCTGAGGAGAGGAATATGCAAACGCCAAAACCCGAACAGCTGTCGCTGAATACCGCCACCGTGCGCCAGCAGTGGAACCTGCAGCAGATTATTGAAGGCTGCGCCCGCCATGAGATCCGCGGCATCTCACCGTGGCGCGATCAGGTCAGCCAGCTGGGATTACAGCCCACCGCGCGGCTGCTGCGCGAACACGATCTGACCGTCACCGGCTACTGCCGTGGCGGGATGTTTCCTGCCAGCAGCCGCGAGCAGCGCCAGCAAAAAATGGACGATAACCATCGCGCGGTGGATGAAGCGCTGGCGCTGAACGCCGCCTGCCTGGTGCTGGTGGTCGGCGGGCTGCCGGAGGGATCGAAGGATCTCAACGGCGCGCATCAGCAGGTGGAGGACGGGCTGGCCGCGCTGCTCGACTATGCGCGGCCGCGCGGCATGCCGCTGGCGATTGAGCCGCTGCACCCGATGTACGCCGCCGACCGCGCCTGCGTCAACAGCCTGCAGCAGGCCAACGACCTGTGCGACCGGCTGGGTGACGACGGGCTCGGCATCGCCGTCGACGTCTATCACACCTGGTGGGATGCCGGCTTTGCCCGCGAGATCAGACGCGCCGGGCAGAAACGCCTGCTGGCCTTCCATATCTGCGACTGGCTCAACCCCACGCAGGATATGCTGTCCGATCGCGGCATGATGGGCGACGGCGTGATTGATATTCGCGGCCTGCGCCAGCAGGTGGAAGCCGAAGGCTATCAGGGTTTCCATGAGGTGGAGATTTTTTCCCGGCTGAACTGGTGGCAGCAGGATCCGGACGAGGTGTTGCGTACCTGCAAGGCCCGTCATCTCGAACACGGCTGAGCGCCCGCTTGCGCAGGCGTGCAGTCCCTTTTTCGTATCTGACAGAGCTGAACTCAGCTGTTTTCGTCGGTCCGCAGACTTGTCGAGGAAGATATGAATACAGATACCCGCAAGATGATCCTGGTTACCGTGCTGTGCGGGCTGGGCTACATGATGTACTCGGTCGACCGCATGACGGTGTCGTCGGCCATCGGCCTGATCGCCGGTGAATTTGGCCTTGGCAAAGCGGAGAGCGGCATTCTGCTGTCGTCGTTCTTCTTTGGTTTTATCGTCTTTCTGTTTATCTCCGGGGTCATCGCCGACAAGCTCAGCGGTAAGCCGGTGCTGATCCTCGGTCTGATGATGTTCTCGCTGGCCACGGTGTTTACCGGCGTGGCGGGCAGCCTGACCAGCCTGATCTTCTACCGGGTGATGACCGGCATCGGTGAAGGCATCTTCTGGCCCGCCGCCTCGCTGGAGGTGGCCAACGTCACCAGCGAGAAGCAGCGCACCACGGTGATGTCGCTCTACTGGATGGGCTACCCGATCGGCGGTTTTCTCGGCACCTGGATGGGGGCAGTGCTCGGTCCAATGTTTGGCTGGCGGGTGGTGTTTTATGTTGCCGGTGGTCTGGGAATACTGGTCGCGCTGCTGTATGCGGTGCTGGTGAAAAACGACCGTAAACCGGCCGATCTGCTGGCCCGTCAGGCGGCGGAAAAAGTGCCGCTGCGCACCCTGTTCCGCCATGCGCCGGTGCTGCTGATGGCCGCCTACTACTTTGTGCTGCTGGCCGGCTGGTGGATCGTGCTGCTGTGGGCGCCAAGCTACCTGATGCAGGTAAAAAACCTGTCGATCGGCATGGCGGGCACCATCGCCAGCCTGCTCGGCCTGACCGGCGCGCTGGGCGGTTTCCTGCTTGGCCGCTACTGCGACAAAGGCGACTTTGTTCGCCGCCGCAATATCCTGATGGCGATCACCGCCGCCAGCGGCGTGCTGATGGCCGCCATGGCCCTGACGCCGTCGGTACCGCTGGTGGTGGTGCTGGTGATGCTGCTGGGCTTCCTCGGTTACCCTGTCACGCCAATCGTACTGTCGGTGACCGCCGAGCTGGTGCCGCCGTCGCTGCGCGGGTCGGCGATCGGCTTTGTGATGAATATGGGCATGGCGGCCGGCGGGATCTCGCCGATCGTCGCCGGCTACTACGCGCAGACCTATACGCTGCAGCCGGTGTGGCTGGCCGCCGCCGGAGTGATCCTGTGCAGCAGCGTGGTGCTGTTCGGCGTGCGCAAGCTGCCGGTTGGGTCCGCTACCGCCGCCGCTGACGCGCTACCGCGCGGCCATCTGGCTAAACACTAATCACAAGGAATCAATAATGAAGAGCAATCACCTACGTTTACTGGATGCGCAGGGCCGGGTCAGCGACTATCAGATTCAGGGCGAACGGCGCTGGTCCGCGCCCGCACAGCCGCGTTTTAACCGCCAGGCGTTTGCCGCCGCCCACGTGGTGGCCGACGTGCGGCGTATGCAGCACCCCAGCCGCGATATGGCGATTGACTGGGACGCCACCCTCGCCTATCGCCGCCATCTGTTCGCCCACGGCTTCGGCATTGCCGAAGCGATGGACACCGCCCAGCGCGGGATGGGCCTGGACTGGCCGGCCAGCCTGGCGTTAATTCAGCGCAGCGTCGAACAGGCGAAAGCCTTTCCCGGCGCGGTGGTGGCCAGCGGGGCCGGCACCGATCACCTGACCCGCTTCAGCGGGCTGACCGTCGATGACGTGATCGCCGCCTACGAGCAGCAGATCGCGGCGATTGAGGCCTGCGGCGGACGCATTATCCTGATGGCCAGCCGGGCGCTGGCGGCGATCGCCCGCGGCCCGGACGACTATCTGCGGGTCTACGATACCCTGCTGCGCCAGGTACGCGAACCGGTGGTGCTGCACTGGCTGGGGGATATGTTTGACCCGGCGCTGCGCGGCTACTGGGGCAGCGACAGCATCCACAGCGCGATGGAGGTGTGCCTGGCGGCGATCCGCGCCAACCCGGCGAAGGTCGACGGCATCAAGATTTCGCTGCTGGATAAGGATCGTGAAGTGGAGATGCGCCGCCAGCTGCCGCCGACGGTGAAAATGTACACCGGCGACGACTTCAACTACCCCGAACTGATCGCCGGCGATGAGCAGGGCTACTCCCACGCGCTGCTGGGCATTTTTGACGCCATCGCCCCGGCGGCGGCGGCGGCGCTGCACGCGCTGGCGGCGGGCGATCGCCAGACTTACGAACGGATTTTCGCCCCGACCGTGCCGCTGGCGCGTCATATCTTCACCAGCCCGACCCAGTTCTATAAATCCGGCATCGTGTTTCTCGCCTGGCTGAACGGCCATCAGGACCACTTCTCAATGCTGGCCGGTTCGCAGAGCGCGCGCAGCCTCGGCCACTACTGCGAGCTGTTCCGGCTGGCCGATGCCGCCGGGCTGCTGGATAACCCGGAACGGGCGGCGGAAAGGATGACGCTGTTTGGCCGGGTAAACGGTCTCTGACCGCGTCGACAGACTCGCGCCTTATGCCCCGGTACGACTGTTCGTGCCGGGGCATAAGGCGGTACATTCTTCTCCTCTGACAACGGTTTCTCTTACCCTCAGACGCGTTGCACCATCCCCTTCAGGAAAAAAATGTCAGCCTGGCGCAGTAAGGGCGGTTATCCGGGCATGATACACTGAACGGCAGATCGGACGATCCGCAATCAAAACAGGAGCAACCGCGTGGCAGATTTTAAAACCTTATTCGGATACAGCGTTGATTATGCTGAGTTTGTCAGCCAGGGCTCGGCGGAAGAGATCGCCGCGCTGCGCCGCGATCAGGACAAAACTGAGCAAGCGGATTTTCTCAGCCCGGAACTTGAAGCACAAATTGCCGCGCTGAAGGGCCGCTTCACCCTGCTGGTGGCCGCCGAAATGTGGTGCCCGGACTGCCAGCGCAACCTGCCCGCTATCCGGGCCTTAACCCAGCGCTATCCCGACGCACAGTTCGGCATTCTTAACCGGGCGCAGGCCGATGCGCCGTTTAAAGACGCCTTTGGCGTTGAGCGGGTGAAGATCCCGTTTGTGGCGGTGCTGGATGAAGAGTTCGCGCCGCTGGGCAGCTTTATCGAACGCCCACGGTCGGTGGTGACGGGCGGTGACGAAGCGCTGCAGAGTTACAAGCGCGGTGAACGGCTGGCGGAGACGGTCGGTGAGATTGTCGGGATCATGCGGCAGAACGCCTGATACAGCATCCCTCCTTTTAAATCGCCCAGCGGGGTGTGGCCGGTGCGCCTCCCCCCGAAGACAGCAACATCAGAATGTCTTCAATTTCATGTTGACTTATTACTTAGCGATCGCTATAAATTAATAATTACATAGTGATCGCTACATATTGTGTCTTTACAGTAGATCACCATCAGAGCCGCAATAAATTCATCGCCAGGACAGGAACCGTATGGACCAGATAGTCACGGGTGACCCGATGGTCTGGCTACAGGCAAAAGGGTCGGCAGGAAAACGGATGAAAGCATGGTCAGCGCATTTCCCCAGGACGCAGGCCATCAACACTGCGGTCTCTGATGACGGGTTTCGGGTTCGGTCTGTTGCCGGGCACGGTTTTATACATTGTTCAGATGTGAGGAATTAAGCATGACCAGACCAGTATATGTACAGGAATACAATGAGATCGTTAAGGTCCTGAATCATTACAATGAAGGTGGCAAACAGGCTGACAGCAGTATCATGAAACCGGCGTTCAGCAGGGAGGCCACTATTTATGGCGTTGATGGTGACGGCAAACTGACCGGCGGGCCTATCCAGGGGCTGTTTGATATTATTGACTCAGCTTTCCGCCCCTCTCCTGAGGCACAGGGCGTTATCGTAAACATCGATATTGTGGGTACGGCTGCAAGCGCGCGTATTGATACAAACGATATCTCTGGTTTTTGCTTTACCGACTTTTTCAATCTTCTGAAAGTCGATGGCAAATGGACCGTGGTCAGCAAAATCTATCACACCCACGTTGCCCCCTGATTAACTGACCTACTGATTCTGATCCCCTGATACCTGCGGTTCGGTGCCGGAAAAGCAGGACGCCGGCTGGCACAGAGGTTAGCTGAACAGGGGGATCCACCCCATTAACCTTATCGCCATCCGGAACAGGAACCCGGCATGCTGTGCTTTTCCTCTCTGACCTGGTTCAGACCCGGAGTAATAAGCGGAGACCGGGCTGGGCGGGAATCAACGTGTCGTGTGAGTTATAACCGCGGCAGAAGCCGAACGGCCTGGGTGGCGATAAGCTTTAGTTCAGCCTGTGAGATACCATCCTGAGCGGGGATGGACATGCCTTCCAGAAGGGTATTCAACGTCAGGGCAAGCCCATCCACATCCGTATCAGACGGCAAATGACCTGCCTGCTTACCCGCCTGCAGGCGTTCCCTGAAGTAAATCCTTCCTTCCTCTCTTAATGCCTTAACCGCGTCGTAAACATCTTTCGAATCCGGTGACACGTTAATGGCTGCCAGAACGACCAGGCAGCCACAGGGGGCTTCCTGGCTCGTAAGAATGACAGCAGCTTCTTCAAAAAAGTTATGGATAGCGTCATACACGTTTTCTTCCTGACGCATCCTGTCCCACGGTTCATCCCAGAATGTTTTTTCGTAATAATTCACTGCTTCCAGAAACAGTTCAGCTTTACTGCCAAACGCCGCATACAGGCTGGGTGGATTAATATCCATCACCCGGCAAAGTTCACCGACGGAAGCGGGCTCGTATCCGCAGCGCCAGAAAACACCCAGCGCGCGAACCAGGGCCTTGTCCCGGTCAAAATTACGGGGTCGTCCTCGTCGTGAGGGAGTGCTTTGCGTCGTATATGTCATATTTCTGCCTGATGAAAAAAGTAAAACTGATGGCTCACTATACAAGATTTTGAGGTCATGTGTCTGAGCTGGCCACGTTTACCCCCCACTCCGCCAGCTAATTCAGTGATGAGAAGGCACACAGCCCGTGGTTCGCCGGAGAGCAGGAAAAAATGTCCTTGCCTTTTTATGTAGTGATCGCTATAAATATGCGCATATTTAGCGAACGCTACACAACTGCAGTGTTCGGAATCTGCAGTTACTCCGTATGCCTGCTTACAAAAGAAAGCGTCACGGAGCGATAAATACCTGAGGAAAAGAGAATGAACCCGAAGTATGCCCCTTTATTTGAACCCTACATCCTGAATAACGGCGTCATCATTAAAAACCGTTTTACCGTTGCACCCATGACACATTTTGCCTCCCATGAAGACGGCAGCATCAGTAACGAAGAGCGTAACTTTCTGACCAGTCGCTTTGATGGTTTTGGCCTTTTTATCGCAGCTGCAACGCTGGTGTCGCCGGAAGGTAAGGCATTTGTCGGCCAGCCAGAAGCCATTGGTGAGAAAGACTTACCCAGCCTGCGTGAGGTCGTCCGGATTGCTAAAAAACAGGGGGCAACAGCCATTCTGCAGATCCACCACGGTGGTCATCTGAGCATTCCTGAACTGTTGAATGGTCAGGATGTGGTGGCGCCCTCGGCAGATGAGAAATCGGGAGCCCGGGCTCTGACCAACGCGGAAATTCGCGATCTGATTGCAGCCTTTGCCAATGCAGCGCATCTGGCTATCCAGGCCGGGTTTGATGGCGTTGAGATCCACGGAGCCAACAATTATCTGATCCAGCAGTTTGTGTCAGGAGAAAGCAACCGCCGCACCGATGAATGGGGTGGAACCATTGAACAGCGACTGCGTTTCCCGCTGGCTATTGTGGATGCCGTGACCGATGTGAAGAAAAAATACGCCAGTGAGAAGTTTATCGTTGGTTACCGCTTCTCACCGGAAGAGCCGGGTGAGCATGGCCTGACCATGAAGGATACTTTTGCGTTGATTGATGCTCTTGTACAGAAGCCACTGCAGTATCTGCACGTTTCGCTGTGGGACTTCTATAAGAACGCACGCCGTGGGGCCGATACCTCCATGACCCGCATGCAGCTTTTGCACGAGCGCATTAACGGAAAACTACCGCTGATTGGCGTGGGTAATCTTTTTACTGCCGACCAGATCCTTGAAGCCTGTCTGACGGGCTGGGCTGAATTTATTGCTCTGGGCAAAACAGTCATCATGAACCCGGACCTTATTGGCCTTATCAGGGCTGGTCAGGAAGATCAGATTGTGACGGCTATCGATCCGCACAAGGAAGATCGCTACCGCATCCCTGACAATCTGTGGAATCAGAATATGCAGCGTCTTTCCTATCTGCCTCCGGTAAAAGACGACGCGAACTGGCACTCACCGGATATTTAAGCCACCTGTCACCGGACAAAAAGTCCTGCTCACCGAATGATTTACACAGCTGGCGGATGCGTCAGCTGAAGTACCTATGATTGCCATCAGTTCTGAAGATGTTGCCAATGCCGCTATATATGCGTTGAATCAGCCGGATAATGTCACTGTTAACGGTCTGATCATCTCTCCAACCCGTCAAAACGGGTAAGTTTTTCGTACCAGGCGGCACCCTTTTACAGATGTGAACGCACATTGCCGCTGAACATGCCACCGCGAAAAACGTTTGCCGCCGGATCGGTGGTGAAAAGAACCAGGTCACTGCTTTCCCGGGCGATGATCGGGTGGCGGGTCTGATCCTCAATAATCACGCTTTCACCCGCCCCGAGAGTGATATCGCCGATCTCCGCGCTGCCCGCGAACAGATACAGCAGCCGTACGGCGCTGCTGACCGGAACCGGTGGCAGCATCAGCGTATGGTCTTTTTCCAGCCGGGTATCCTGCAGCCAGGTCTGAGAGCGGAAAATTAACGGTGCGTTATCGGGGCCGGCAAGGGTTCTCCAGCTATTTTCACTGTAAGGCGTGCCGACGTCGTGAAACTGCACCTGCGGCACCAGCCCGCTTTCGGCCGGGCGCACGAAGATCTGCAAACAGCGCATTGTCTCGCCGGGGTTACCCGGAATGTGTTCTTCATGCTGAAAACGGTGGCCCGCGTTCATCAGCATCAGCCGCGTACTGGAGAGCTCTTCTTCATTACCGACCGAATCAAGGTGCAGCATGCGCCCTTCACGAATATAAGTGAGGATCTCATCATCCCGGTGCGGATGCATGGCAATCACCGTACCGGGTTTAACGTTAGCCTGGTCGATTCGTCCAATCGTCCCGATACCACTGTCATCTGATGCCAGGACCTTGCCCGGCCAGAGAATATCAATACCAAAGCCGCCCGAGCCATGCAGGTGCTTACTGCTGTTTTCAATTTTAATCATTACCGTCACATTCTCATCTTTCCGGGTGGTGCGGCGCAGGCGGTAACCCACCTGCGCAGGCTCCCACCGGTTTCAGCTGCTGTTTACTGGAAAGATTCCATCAACACCTGAACCAGCTGACCACCCTGTGGTGTCGCCCAGGTGCCTGCCAGCTCCGCGATCAGCTGATTGGTGGTAGTCAGCGTGATGCCGTTTTTGTCCATGCGGCGCAGCGCAATATCATCCGCCATGCGGGTCGGAGATGCACCGCCATCGGCAACAACCTGCACATCAAAACCTGCCGCCGCGAGGGTCAGCGCCGGGTAGACCGTACAGACGTCATTGGTCACCCCCGCAATAATCAGTTTTTTCCGACCCGTGGCCTGTACCGCAGCGGCAAAGTGCTCATCGTCCATGGCATTGACGATGCCCAGACGTTTAATGCGCGCAGCGAACGCGGCGGGCAGGATAGTTTGCAGTTCCTCCAGCAGCGGCCCCTGCGCATGTTCTTCCATGCTGGACGTCAACACTACCGGCATATTCAGGATCGCGGCTGATTTTGCCAGCATCAGCGCATTGCGCTTCAGCTCGTCGAAGGGCATGGATTTAGCCCAACCCATAGTGCCAACCTGATGATCGATTAACAGCATGGCGGCGTTATCAGCGGTGAATTGTTCTGAGCGCATTGTCTCTATCCTCAATGTATGTTCAATGGTTGACCTGAAGCGTTATCAGACCGGCTGGCAGGCGTTTTCGTCTATCTCCTGCGAATGAACAAAGTATAAGCTGCCAATTTTTGGAATAAATAGCTAAAATCGAAATTGAATATTCCACTGATGGCACAATAAAATGGAACTGCTGAATCACATGTCTTACTTTGTCGAGGTCGTCAAAGCGCGCAGTTTTCGCCGGGCGGCAGAGGCGCTCGGCATGCCAAACTCCACACTGTCGCGCAAGATCAATGAGCTTGAACAGCATATTGGCCTGAGGCTGTTACACCGGACGACGCGAAAGATTGAGCTGACCGAAGCCGGACAGGTTTACTACCAGCGCAGCCGCCGGATTATTGAGGAAGCGCGACTGGCACATGAACAGCTGGGAGCCATTCTTGCCCAACCGCAGGGCATATTGCGGGTCTCGTTACCGGCAGATTTCGCGGTACTGATGCTGACGCCGCTGATCAAGGCGTTTGCAGAGCACTATCCGGGGATCGGCTTCGACCTTGATTTAACGCCGCGCAACGTTGACCTGGTATCTGAACCCTATGATTTAGCGATCCGCATGGGCAGCCTGCCTGATTCAGGCCTGATCGCGCGCAAGCTCGGCGCGCTTTCCCGCAGCCTCTATGCCTCACCAGACTATTTAGAGCTGAACGGCACGCCCGGTAACCCGCAGGCGCTGGACCAGCATCAGTGCCTGGTGATGCGCCAGGACAAACCCGCGCACTGGCATCTGCACCGCCATGAGGAGCGAATCAGCGTCAGAGCCAGCGGGCGATTTCAGATGAACAGTATCGGCATGATGCGCCGCCTGGCCGCGATGGGTGCGGGTATTGCGGTACTGGCCGACAGCATTGTCGAAGAAGACGTACAGAACAACAAACTGATCAGGATCTTACCCGGTTGGGCAGCCGATCCAGTAACGATTTATGCCCTGACCGAAACGCGACTGTTGCCCGCAAAAACGCAGCTGTTCATCGCGTTTCTGCGTGAAAAACTGAGTGGCGCAGTGGACAACTGCGCGACCTGATGACCCGGGTGCCGGGCGTGAAGTTAATCATTGAGCATACGCCGGCAGACAAGACCATTGCCGCCATTGCTGGCATAAACGCAATACCCGTAATGTGGCGCCTCTCTGGCTACGTGAACAAATCTTCCGGGCCAGCAAAATGCTCTGAAACCATTACGGCTACAGCCCTGACGTTTGCAGCCAGGTATAAACAGACCGTGCAAGCTCCCGGGGGGTTTCCAGCGGGATCAGGTGACCACTTCCTTCGATAACATGAACGTCACATCCGAAGCAGTCCGCGAGTTCCGCCGCCTCCTCATCGGACCGGAGCTGATCCTGACCTGCTGCGACCACCATCACCGGGATGGAAACCGGCCTGAGGGTGATGCCGTTACGCTCCAGTCCGGACTGTGTTCTGAACACCTCCGCGCCGAGTCGTTTCCCCATCTCACGAACTTTCTGAATTAACGCGGCATCACCGTGACGGGAAGGGTGGAGAGACCTTTTGACCGCGCCGGGGCTGATGCCCTTAAAGTCTCCGGAAAGTGCGACACGGGAAGCGGCTTCAAGCCGCGCGCGCTGTTCAGGTGAATCCTCGCGCAGGGAGGTGGCAATCAGGATCATGCCTGCTGTGCGCTGGGGAAATGCCTCGGCGACTGCCCGTGCTACATAGCCACCTAACGAAAAGCCAGCAAGAACAAAGCGCTCCGGAAGTCCACCGGCAATATGGCCAGCCATTTCCGCTATGGTCTGACCCTGGCTCAGGCTTGCCCTGATAAAACGACGGCTGTCCGGATAGACGCTGATAAACTCATCCCACAGCGTCTCGTCGAGCATAAATCCCGGGATAAGTACGACAGGTAGCTGCTCTTGTTGCATTGGGGCGGTCCTCAGGCTGGAATTAAAATCAAGACTGCAACGTGGCATCGTCCTCCTGCGTCCCTTCCCCGCCGTTCAGAGCATTAAACTCCTGCAGCAGTTGTCTGAGCTGCTGCATTTTTTGCGGGCCAAACTGCTGCTCAATCTGCCGGTAACCGGCGTCAACCTCATGACAGGCCTGCTGATAGAGCGTCTGCCCCGCCGGGGTCAGCGAAGCGAACAGTTTACGCTGATCGTTCAGCGGTTTCAGTCGCAGTACCAGGCCATCCCGCTCCAGGCGGGTGAGGATGCCGGTCAGGCTCGGGCGCAGCACGCAGGCCTGCTGCGCCAGCGCGTGAAAGTCAAGCGACCGGTGTTCAGCGAGGATGCGAATAATCCGCCACTGCTGCTCGGTCAGGTTATGACGGTTGAGGATCGGGCGAAAGTAGCCCATCGCCGTCTCGCGTGCCTGAAGTAAAGCAATTGTCAGGGAATCGGTCATCTCGGTCGCGCTCTGCGGTAGGGGATTGGCTCTACCGGGAGTATACGGCCTGACGGCGCTGACCGCCCGGATTTTTGTGAACAAACGCGCCCAAAAAAACCCTATCGTTAACATATTAACAAAGTGACGCTCATCACAATTTAAATAACAAAAAATTAACAATCAGTGCGCAATACCACCCGTAACTCCACCTGACAGGGCCTGTCACGGCTTTACAGCACCCCCGGCAACGTTGTTGATCCCCGTTTCCACGATATTGACCCGCTGAACGCAAACGATCTGATAACCGATCATTAATATGTTAACGAAGTGGCAAAGGCGTTACCCCAGAACAAGGAATAATGATGAAACGATCCGTTTTTTCCGTTGCCCTCAACCATCACTCACAAATCGACGCGTGGGCCGACCGCTTCCGCCAGCCGCCTTATCAGCAACCGCCGCAGTCACCGGTGTGGTTTATCAAGCCGCGTAATACCCACCGCCGCAGCGGCGATGCCATAAGCCTTGCCGGGCTGCCCACCTTCAGCGGCGGTACGCTGGCGGTGGCGATCGGGAAAACGGCGCGTAAGGTCACGGTGGCGCAGGCCGCAGGCTGTATCAGCGGGTATGCGCTGGCTAACGAGGTCAGCCTGGCGGAAGAGAGTTTTTACCGGCCGGCGATCGCGGCCAAGTGCCGCGACGGCTTCTGTCCGCTGGGCGAAACCGTGCCGCTGGCCGACGCCAGCGCGCTGGACATCATTACCGAGATCAACGGCGTGGTAGTGCAGTGCTGGTCCACCTCTGAGCTGCAGCGCGGGGCCGCAGCGCTGATCGCCGCATTAAGCGATTTCGTAACGCTGCAGCCGGGCGACCTGATCCTGCTCGGCACCCCGCAGCAGCGCGTGGCCGTTAACGACGGGGACGAGGTGGTGATTAAGGCCGCCGGCCTGCCGCCGCTGCGTAACACCTTTACCCGCACGGCCGACGCCACGACCCAGCCGGACGGCCACCCGACCTTCTTCGCACTCGGCCTCAACTACGCCGATCACGCCAGCGAGCTGGATTTTACGCCGCCCGCGGAGCCGCTGGTGTTTATCAAAGCGCCGAACAGCATCACCGGTGATAACGCCGTCAGCGTGCGCCCGGACAACGTCGGCTACATGCACTACGAGGCCGAACTGGTGGTGGTGATCGGCAAAACCGCGCGCAGCGTCAGCCGCGAGCGGGCGCTGGAGTACGTACAGGGCTACACGCTGTGCAACGACTACGCGATCCGCGACTACCTGGAAAACTACTACCGCCCCAACCTGCGGGTGAAAAGCCGCGACACGCTGACCCCGCTGCACGCCGGCCTGGTGCCGCGCCGCGACGTACCCGACGCGCAGAATCTGTGGCTGAAGACCTGGGTTAACGGCGAGCTGCGGCAGTCGGGCAACACCCGCGACATGGTATTCGACGTGCCGTTTCTGGTGGCGTACCTCAGCGAAATTATGACCCTGCAGCCGGGGGATATGATCGCCACCGGCACGCCGAAAGGGCTGGCCGACGTGCGGCCCGGCGATGAGGTGGTGGTGGAGATCGAAGGCGTCGGCCGCCTGGTTAATCATATCGTCAGCGAACAACAGTTTGAGGAGAGCCTGCAATGAACAGGATAGACCACTGGATCGACGGCAAACGCGTGGCCAGCGCGGAGTACTTCACCACCAGCAACCCGGCCACCGGCGAGGTGCTGGCCGAGGTCGCCTCCGGCGGCGAGCGGGAGATCCACCAGGCGGTAGACGCGGCGAAGCGGGCCTTCCCGAAATGGGCCAATACGCCGATGAAGGAGCGTGCGCGTCTGATGCGCCGGCTTGGCGAGCTGATCGATGAAAACGTGCCGGAGATTGCCGCGCTGGAAACCGCCGATACCGGCCTGCCGATCCACCAGACAAAAAACGTGCTGATCCCGCGCGCCTCGCACAACTTCGAATTTTTTGCCGGGATCTGCCAGCAGATGAACGGCCGCAGCTACCCGGTCGACGACCAGATGCTCAACTACACGCTGGTGCAGCCGGTCGGCGTCTGCGCGCTGGTGTCGCCGTGGAACGTGCCCTTTATGACCGCCACCTGGAAAACCGCCCCCTGCCTGGCGCTGGGTAACACCGCGGTGCTGAAGATGTCCGAACTGTCGCCGCTCACCGCCGACCGGCTGGGCGAGCTGGCGCTGGAGGCCGGCATCCCCGCCGGGGTGCTGAACGTGGTGCAGGGTTACGGGGCCACCGCCGGTGATGCGCTGGTGCGCCACCACGACGTGCGCGCCATCTCCTTCACCGGCGGCACCGTCACCGGGCGCAGGATTATGCAGAGCGCCGGGCTGAAGAAGTATTCAATGGAGCTGGGCGGCAAATCGCCGGTGCTGATCTTCGAGGACGCCGACATCGAGCGCGCGCTGGACGCCGCGCTGTTCACCATCTTTTCGCTGAACGGCGAGCGCTGCACCGCCGGCTCGCGCATCTTTATCCAGCAGAGCATCTACCCCGAGTTTGTTAAGCGTTTTGCGGAGCGCGCCAACCGCCTGCGCGTCGGCGACCCGACCGATCCGCAAACCCAGGTGGGTT
Source organism: Erwinia sp. E602 (assembly GCF_018141005.1). Taxonomy (NCBI): domain Bacteria; kingdom Pseudomonadati; phylum Pseudomonadota; class Gammaproteobacteria; order Enterobacterales; family Erwiniaceae; genus Erwinia; species Erwinia sp. E602. Next base: position 110,473 of record NZ_CP046581.1, read on the forward strand.
CGATGATCACGCAGCAGCACTGGGAAAAGGTCACCGGCTATATCCGCCTCGGCATTGATGAAGGCGCAAAACTGGTGGCCGGTGGCCCGGACCGCCCGGCCGGGTTATCCCATGGCAACTTTCTGCGCCCTACCGTACTGGCCGACGTGGATAACCGCATGCGCGTGGCGCAGGAGGAGATCTTCGGTCCGGTGGCCTGCCTGCTGCCGTTTAAAGACGAGGCCGAAGGCCTGCGGCTGGCCAACGACGTGGAGTACGGCCTCGCCTCCTACATCTGGACCCGGGACATCAGTAAGGTACTGCGCCTCGCCCACCATATTGAAGCCGGGATGGTGTTCGTCAACACGCAGAACGTCCGCGACCTGCGCCAGCCGTTCGGCGGCGTTAAAGCCTCCGGCACCGGCCGCGAAGGCGGTGAGTACAGCTTCGAGGTGTTCGCCGAGATGAAAAACGTCTGCATCTCGATGGGCAATCACCCCATCCCGAAATGGGGCGTCTGACGTTTGCCAGCGGCAACGCGCCGGTGCCCACCGGGCAGTCGCTGTCCCCTGAAACAGAGCACGTCACGCATCACTGCCGCCCCTGACCGGGCGGCCCGATCTGACCCTGAAGAGAACCGACTATGACGACAACAACCCTGACCACCACCCTGCCGCCGCCGGATATTCTGCGCTGCGCCTATATGGAAATGCAGGTCACCGACCTGAAAAAATCCCGCGAGTTTTACGTCGATGTTCTCGGCCTGCACGTTACCGCCGAAGATGACAAAACCCTCTATCTGCGCACAATGGAGGAGTTTATTCACCACAACCTGGTGCTGCGCGAAGGGCCGGTGGCGGCGGTGGCCGCCTTTGCGTACCGGGTGCGCAGCCCGCAGGACGTCGACCGCGCCGAAGCGTATTTCCAGGCGCTGGGCTGTAAAACCGAGCGCCGCGCCGGCGGCTTCGTCAGGGGCATCGGCGACGCGGTGCGCGTGGAGGACCCGCTCGGCTTCCCGTACGAATTCTTCTGTGAGGTTGAGCACGTTGAGCGGCTGGCCTGGCGCTACGAACTCTATACCCCCGGTGCGCTGGTGCGCCTTGACCACTTTAACCAGATCACCCCGGACGTGCCGCGGGCGGTGGCGTATATCCAGGGGCTGGGCTTTCGCGTCACCGAAGATATCCGCGATGCCAGCGGCGTGGTCTACGCCGCCTGGGTGCGGCGTAAATCCACGGTGCACGACACCGCGATGACCGGGGGTGCCGGACCGCGCATGCACCATATCGCCTTCGCCACCCACGAAAAGCACAACATCCTGGCGATCTGCGACAAGCTCGGCGCGCTGCGCCGGTCAGACGCCATCGAACGCGGCCCAGGCCGGCACGGCGTCTCCAACGCCTTCTACCTCTACATCCGCGACCCGGACGGGCACCGCATTGAGATCTACACCCAGGACTACTACACCGGCGACCCGGATAACCCGCTGGTGAGCTGGGACGTGCACGACAACCAGCGCCGCGACTGGTGGGGCAACCCGGTGGTGCCGAGCTGGTACAGCGAAGGCTCGCGGGTGCTGAGGCTGGACGGCACGCCGCAGCCGGTGGTGGAGCGCAGCGATCCCAGCGAGATGGCGGTGACCATTGGTGCCGACGGTTTCTCTTACACCCGCAAGGGCGATACCGAGCAGGGCTTTAAGCTCGGCAATACCCTGTAATCAGCAGGCGCTGACGCCAGGCCAGCGCCTCACCCGGAGCCTGTTATGCCGCATTTTATTACCGAATGTACCGACAATATCCGCCAGCAGGCGCAGCTGCCGGCGCTGTTTGCGCAGGTCAGCCTGCTGCTGGCCGGCAGCGGCCTGTTTCCGCTGGGCGGCATCCGCAGCCGCGCCCACTGGATCGACACCTGGCAGATGGCGGACGGCCGGCACGACTACGCCTTTGTGCATATGACGCTGAAAATCGGCCATGGCCGCACGCCGGACCAGCTGCAGCCGGTGATGAACGACCTGTTTGCCCTGATTAAAACGCATTTTGCCCCGCTGATGGCCGAACGTTACCTGGCGCTGTCGCTGGCGGTGGAGGAACTGCCCGAAGTGCTCAACTTTAAACAGAACAACGTTCACGCACTGTTCCGCAAGGATTAAGGAGCCCGTTATGTTAACCCCACAAGTCCGCCAGCAGCTGGCACGCGAACTGCGCCAGGCAGAGCAGAGCCGCGAACAGGTTCGACAGCTGTCACTGCGCCATCCTGATATCAGTATTGAAGATGCTTACGCCATCCAGCGCGCATCGGTGGCGGCAAAGATCGCCGAAGGCCGCACGCTGAAGGGCCATAAAATCGGCCTGACCTCACGGGCTATGCAGACCAGCTCGCAGATTGACGAGCCGGACTACGGCGCGCTGCTCGACGATATGTTTTTCGCCGACGGCAGCGACATTCCTGTCGAGCGCTTTATCGTCCCCAGGCTCGAAGTTGAACTGGCCTTTGTGCTGGCAAAACCGCTGCGCGGCCCCGGCTGCACGCTGTTCGATGTGTATAACGCCACCGGTTACGTCATTCCGGCGCTGGAGATTATCGACGCGCGCTGCCACGGCATCGACCCGGAAACCCAGCGGCCGCGCAGGGTGTTCGACACCATCGCCGACAACGCCGCCAGCGCCGGGGTGGTGATGGGCGGGCGGCCGATCAAACCCGACGCGCTGGACCTGCGCTGGATCTCAGCGCTGCTCTACCGCAACGGGGTGATTGAGGAGTCCGGGGTCGCCGCCGCGGTGCTGAATCACCCGGCCAACGGCGTCGCCTGGCTGGCCAATAAGCTGGCCGCGCACGACGTACAGCTGGAGGCCGGCCAGGTGGTCCTCGGCGGCTCCTTCACCCGTCCGGTCGCGGTGCGCCAGGGCGACACCTTCCACGTCGATTACGGCCCGATGGGGGCCATCAGCTGCCGGTTTGTCTGAGGAGGCACCATGCCACATAACGCATTTAAGCAGGCGCTGGCCGATAAACAGCCGCAGATCGGGCTGTGGCTGGGGCTGGCAAACAGCTACAGCGCCGAGCTGCTGGCCGGGGCCGGTTTTCACTGGCTGCTGATTGACGGCGAGCACGCGCCCAACGACGTGCGCTCGATCCTTTGCCAGCTGCAGGCGATCGCCCCCTATCCCAGTCATCCGGTGGTGCGGCCACCGGTGAATGACCCGGTGATCGTTAAACAACTGCTGGATACCGGGGCGCAGACGCTGCTGGTGCCGATGGTACAGAACGCCGCCCAGGCGCAGCAGGCGGTACGCGCCTGTCGCTACCCGCCGCAGGGCATCCGCGGCGTCGGCAGCGCGCTGGCCCGCGCCTCGCGCTGGAACCGCGAGCCTGACTATCTGCTCCGCGCCAACGATCAGATCTGCCTGCTGGTGCAGATCGAAACGCGCGAGGCGGTGGATAACCTGGCGGCGATTCTGGCGGTGGAAGGCGTCGACGGCGTGTTTATCGGCCCGGCCGATCTCAGCGCCGATATGGGCTTTGCCGGTAATCCCGGCCATCCCGAGGTGCAGGCGGCGATCGCGCGCTGCATTACCGCGATCCGCGCGGCAGGCAAAGCCCCGGGCATCCTGATGGCCAATGAAAAGCTGGCGCAACACTATCTTGACCTGGGGGCGCTGTTTGTGGCGGTCGGCGTCGATACCACCCTGCTGGCCCGCGGCGCCGAAGCGCTGGCAGCACGCTTTATTTCCCCGACGGGCGGCAGCGCCGCCGCAGAACCGACGGTTTACTGATCCCCTGAGGAGAAAACATGTCCGTGACCCCTGACCACTCTCAGCAGAACGGTCCGGCCGCCACCGAACGGCGGCTGATGAAAAAACTGTTCCGCCGCCTGATCGCCTTTCTGTTTGTGCTGTTTGTTTTCTCCTTCCTTGACCGGATCAATATCGGCTTTGCCGGTCTGACCATGGGCAAGGATCTCGGGCTCAGCTCCACCCTGTTCGGCCTGGCCGCCGCGCTGTTCTACGTCACCTATGTGCTGTGCGGCATTCCCGGTAATCTGATGCTGGGGATTGTCGGCGCGCGGCGCTGGATCGCCGGAATTATGGTGCTGTGGGGCATCGCCTCCACCTGTACCCTGTTTGCCACTGATGCCACGTCGCTGTATCTGCTGCGCATGCTGGTGGGCATCGCCGAAGCCGGCTTCCTGCCGGGGATCCTCGTCTATCTTACCTGGTGGTTCCCGGCAAAATACCGCGCCCGCGCCAACGCGCTGTTTATGATCGCCATGCCGGTGACCATGATGTTCGGTTCGCTGCTGTCCGGCTATATTCTGGCGCTGGACGGCCTGTGGAACCTGAAAGGCTGGCAGTGGCTGTTTCTGCTGGAGGGCGCGCCCTCGGTGCTGCTGGGCGTTGTTACCTGGTTCTTCCTTGACGATCGGCCGCAGCAGGCGCGCTGGCTGCAGCCGGACGAGAAACGGCTGCTGATCGCACTGCTTGAGCGCGAACGCACCGCGCCGCCCGCCGACGCTGGCGAGGCCAGACCGCCGTGGCGCGAGGTGCTGACGCCGCTGGTGCTGCTTTACACGCTGGCCTACTTCTGCCTTGCCAACACCTTAAGTGCGATCAATATCTGGACGCCGCAGATCCTTAAAAGTGTTAACGCCGGCAGCAGCAATATCGTGATTGGCATGCTGGCCGCCATTCCGCAGCTGGTAACCATTGTGGCGATGATCCTGTGGAGCCGCCGCTCTGACCGCCGCCAGGAGCGCAAGCGCCATACGCTGATCCCTTACCTGTTTGCGGCCGCAGGTTGGCTGCTGGCCTCCGCCACCGCCCATCCGCTGGTACAGCTGCTGGGCATTATCATCGCCTCCTCCGGCTCCTTTACCGCGATGGTGATGTTCTGGACCACCCCGGACCGCGTTATCAGCTTTCAGGCCCGGGCGCTGGCGCTGGCGGCGATCAACGCGGTGGGCAACATCGGCTCGGCGGTCAGCCCGCTGGCGATTGGTATTCTGCGCGACGCCACCGGCAGCTTCAACGCCGGGCTGTGGCTGGTGGCCGGGCTGCTGGTGCTGGGCGCAGTGGTACTGAGCCGCATTCCGATGAACGGGGAAGGCCGGCAACCGACGCCGCTGGCCGCGCGGTCGCATCCGTTGCGCTAAGGAGGAGCGATGAGCGCTGGCGGTGACAATATCGATATCAGCAAAGCGTATGACTCAGGCTACGCCGATGCCGAAGTGCACTATGAAACCTTCGCCCGGCTGGCGCACTTCTTCGGCCGCGATATGCACGCGCACTGGCACGATCGCTATTTCCAGCTGCACTATCTCGCCACCGGTAAGATCACCCTGCAGCTGGATGACCATCTCTACGACGTCTGCGCGCCGCTGTTTATCCTGACGCCGCCATCGGTGCCGCACGCGTTTATTACCGAAGCGGACAGCGATGGGCACGTCTTAACGGTGCGCCAGGAGCTGGTGTGGTCGCTGGCGGAAAAGCTGTGGCCGGGTCAGGCGGACACGATCAACCGCGCGGGCGTCTGCCTGTCGCTGGCCGCCTCACCCCTGACGCTGGCCGCGCTGGATCACTACTGGCCGCTGATCGCGGCAGAGTTCAGCGGCGCGGCGGCCGGGCGCGAGCTGGCACTTAACGCGCTGGCGCAGGCGCTGTTTACCCTGCTGCTGCGCGAAGCGCCGCCGTGGGAGCACGGCCCCTGCGGCGTGCGCGGCGAGATGCGTCAGTTTCAGCGCTTTAACCGTATGATCGACCAGCATTATCGTCAGCATCTGGCGGTGCCGGACTACGCCCGTGAGCTGGGCGTCAGCGAATCGCGGCTCACCGGGCTGTGCCGGCGCTTTGCCAACCAGTCGCCGAAGCGGCTGATATTCGAGCGGGTGCTGCGCGAGGCTAAACGCCTGCTGCGCTACAGCAGCGACAGCGTGCACCAGATCGCCTGGGCGCTGGGCTACAAAGATCCGGCCTATTTCGCCCGTTTTTTTCATCGTATGGCGGGCTGCTCGCCGAGCGAGTTCCGCAACCGGTAAGCGCCGGAGCCGGTGAAAAGTACCCGCAATCGCCTGAAACGTCTCTTCCGCACGCCGCCTTGCAGCGCTTAAATCGGTTAACAGAAAAAATCACTCAGATAACAAACCGGACGCTCGCCGAGGCGACGTCGTCACTATAATGAGGCAGAACCATGCAACCTGAAGCCCACCGCTCCGCCAGCAACCGCCCGTTTACCGGCGCCGAGTTCCTTAACAGCCTGCAGGACGGCCGTGAAATCTTTATCTACGGTGAACGGGTCAAAGACGTCACCACCCATCCGGCGTTTCGCAACGCCGCCGCTTCCGTGGCGCAGCTGTACGACGCGCTGCACGCGCCGGAGAGCATCGACCGGCTGTGCTGGCAGACCGATACCGGCAACGGCGGCTACACCCACCGCACCTTCCGCTTTGCCCGCTCGGCGCAGGAGATCCGCCAGCAGCGCGATGCGATCGCCGACTGGTCGCGGCTCAGCTACGGCTGGATGGGCCGCTCGCCGGACTATAAGGCGGCGTTCTGCTGTTCGCTGGGCGCCAACCCGGAGTTCTACGGCGAGTATGCCGACAACGCGCGCCGCTGGTATCAGCGCATTCAGGAAGCCGGCCTCTACTTTAACCACGCCATCGTTAACCCGCCGATCGATCGCCACAAGCCGTCGGACGAGGTGAAAGACGTCTACGTGCAGGTGCAGAAGGAGACCGACGCCGGCATTATCGTCAGCGGCGCCAAGGTGGTGGCCACCAACTCGGCGCTGACCCACTACAACTTTATCGGCTTCGGCTCGGCGCAGGTGATGGGCGACGATCCCAGCTTTGCGCTGATGTTTATCGCGCCGATGGATGCCGACGGCGTTAAGCTGATCTCCCGCGCCTCCTTTGAACTGGTGGCCGGCGCGACCGGATCGCCGTTCGACTATCCGCTCTCCAGCCGCTTTGATGAAAACGACGCGATTCTGGTGATGGATAACGTGCTGATCCCGTGGGAGAACGTGCTGGTCTACCGCGACTTTGACCGCTGCCGCCGCTGGAGCATCGAGGCCGGTTTTGCCCGCCTCTATCCGATGCAGGCCTGCGTGCGGCTGGCGGTGAAGCTTGATTTCATCACCGCGCTGCTGCAGAAAAGCCTCGAATGTACCGGCGTCATTGAGTTTCGCGGCGTGCAGGCGGCGCTGGGCGAAGTGGTGGCGTGGCGCAACCTGTTCTGGTCGCTCAGCGATGCGATGGCCGCAGAAGCACAGCCGTGGAAAAACGGTGCCTGGCTGCCGGATATGCAGGCGATGCAGACCTACCGGGTGATGGCACCCATGGCCTACAGCAAAATCAAAAACATCATTGAGAGCAACGTTGCCAGCGGGCTGATCTACCTGCCTTCCAGCGTGCGTGACCTGAACAACCCGGAGATCGACCGCTATCTGGCGCAGTACGTGCGCGGCTCCAACGGTATGGACCACGAACAGCGTATCAAGATCCTCAGGCTGATGTGGGACGCGATGGGCAGCGAGTTTGGCGGCCGCCACGAGCTGTATGAAATTAACTATGCCGGCAGCCAGGATGAGGTGCGCCTGCAGTGCCTGCGCCACGCGCAGGACTCGGGCAGCATGAAGGGCATGATGGCGATGGTTGACCGCTGCCTGACCGACTATGACCGCCACGGCTGGACGGTGCCGCACCTGCACAACAACCACGACATCAGCCAGCTTGACCGTTTACTGAAATAAGGGGGGTTTTTATGTCCAGTGAAGAACAGCACCGCCTGAATTTTCGTGAGGCGATGGCCAGCTTACCGGCGGCGGTCAATATTGTGACGACCCAGGGCAGCGCCGGGCGCTGCGGCATTACCGCCACCGCCGTCTGTTCGGTGACCGACACGCCGCCAACGCTGCTGGTGTGCATCAACAGCCGCAGCGCGATGAACCCGGTCTTTACCGGCAATGGGCGCATGTGCGTCAACGTGCTGAACCACCAGCAGGAGGAGATGGCGCGCCACTTTGCCGGCATGACCGAACTGAGTATGGAGCAGCGCTTCGGGCTGGAGGGCTGGCGCGAGGGTGAACTGCAGCAGCCGGTGCTGCAACGGGCGCTGGCCAGCCTGGAGGGTGAGATTCAGCAAATTGATACCATCGGCACCCATCGGGTCTATCTGCTGGAGGTCAGACATATCGCGCTGGCGACGCAGGGCAGCGGGCTGATCTACTTTAAACGCCAGTTCCACGCCACGCCGTACCAGCAGAAACGGGTGACCGTGTAACTTTTCACAAAAAACTGCCGTGAGCGGTTACCGCGTTACCCTGGCAACGCAGATCACCCGCTGAGGACGCTTCAGGCCTCTGCGCAGCCATCAGAAACAGTCCGGGCAGAACATCGGGCCGCTGTATTCACGCATCGGTTGATGCTGCCATCAGATGCCAACGGCCAGACCGTTGCACGGCCGCCTCTTTCAGCTTAATGCCGGAAGAGGCTCACCGGTCAGTTCATCGCGGAACAGCACGCGCGCAACGCGTTGCGCAGCCACCGATGCGCCGGGTCGCGCTCCTTTCTGCCGTGCCAGGCCTGGTGGTAGGTGAATTCCGGCAGCGCCAGCGGCGGCGTAAAGTGACACAGCGACGACGGATAGCGTTGCGCGCTGACCGAACGGCTGGCCACGGTCAGCACCAGGTCGGTGCCGGGGAGCAGATTGACGGCAGCGCTCCAGTGCGGCAGCGCCATGCAGATACGCCGCTGCAGCCCTTTCGCTGCCAGCACCCGTTCGATCTCATCCCGCGCGTCCGGCTTCATCGCCAGCATCACGTGCGGTCTGCCGAGCCACTCATCCAGCGTGAGCGCCCTGCCCGCGGGCAGCGTGTCGCGGTCCGCCAGGCAGATAAAGTGCTCGTTAAACAGCGCCTGCTGCTGAATAGCATCTTCCGCATCCGGGAACACTCCCAGCGCCAGATCCAGCTCGCCCTCCGCCAGCTGCGCCAGCATCAGTTCCCGGCTCGCCTGGCTGATGGCAAGATTAACGCCAGGTGCCGTTTTTCTCAGGTGACGTACCAGCTCAGGCAGCACGATGCGTGCCGCATAGTCCGACATCGCCACCCGGAAGGTGCGCCGCAGCGTAGCCGGATCAAACTCCGCCGCGCCCAGCAGGTCGTTCAGCTCCGCCAGCGCACTGTTCAGCGTCGGTAACAGGCTCTGTGCCCGCGCGGTCAGCGCCATCCGCCCCGCCTGACGAACCAGCAGCGGGTCGTTAAAATGCGTCCGCAGCTGCGCCAGCGCGTGGCTGACCGCCGGCTGGCTTCTGTGCAGCCTGACGGCGGCGCGGGTGACGTGTTTTTCCGTCAGCAGCGCGTGCAGCGTCAGCAGCAGGTTCAGATCTATTCTGCGCAGTTCATCCATATGATGCATACCCATAATGCAGATAAACGATTTCTATAACTATAACTGATAATCCACAATCGCCCCATCACATCCTTTCCTGATGAGGTTGCCATGCTCAGTAAAACCCTGTTTCTCACCTTCCTGCCCGTCACCATCGCCCTGCTGGCCGGTGCGCTGCTGCCTTTTCAGGCCAGCAGCAACGCCGCCGTCGGTAAAGCGCTGGGGCATCCTTTGTGGGGGGCGCTGGTCTCGCTGGCCGTCAGCGCACTGGTGCTGCTGCCGCTGCTCTGGCTGTTTAAAGTGCCCGCCCCTCGCGTCGCCACCGCGCTGCAGGCCCCATGGTGGATCTGGATCGGCGGCCTGTTCGGCGCGCTCTACGTGGTCAGCGCCACCGCGTTTGCGCCAAAGCTCGGTGCGGGCAGCTTCCTCGTGCTGGTGGTGGCCGGTCAGATGATCGCCGCGGTACTGGTGGACCATTTTGGCCTGATGAACCTGACGCCGCGGCCGATCAACCTGGTCCGCGTGGCCGGCGTCGCCCTGATACTGGCTGGCGCGTTCTGTATTCACTACGGCGGGCTGAGTAGTGCCGGCCGCAGCGCGCCGGTGGCAGACCAGCGCACGCTGCCGAAGACATTCACTGAAAATTCTGCCAGGCCGCCCTCTTCTGACTGACCCGCTACCGGCAATCCGCACCTGACTCACGTAGCCAGTGAATCATGGCTTCACCGCCTGGCTGGCTCAAAGTACGTTGCGGCCAGGCAAGAAAATACGGTTTGCTGAGCGGCAGGGAAAGATTATCAATCACCACCAGCTCGCCACGCGCCAGTTCCCCTGCAATCAGGCGTCGCTGCCCCAGAAGCAGCCCGCAACCGAGCACTGCGGCATCAATCGCCAGCGAGGTGAGATTGAAGCTGAACGCGGGTTGTGACGGCGGCTCATCCATGCCTCTGGCCTGAAACCAGCTACGCCAGTCAGGCAGGAAACGTCCTTCGTTACCCCAGTCGAGGTGGATCAAAGGTGCATGGCTGAGGATGTCTTCATATGAAAAACGCTGTAATAAGGCCGGGCTGGCGACCGGCAGCACCTCATCATGGAACAGCCACTGCTTATCCAGTTGCGGATAACGATCTTCACCAAAACAGATAACAAAATCCGCTGGCATTGCGGCGAAATCGACCTGAGCGTGGGTACCGTGTAACGACAGATCGATATTCGGGCAACGGGCGCGCCAGCCAGCCAGCTGAGGTAACAACCATTTCGACGCCAGCGCCGGTAAGGCATACACCGTCAATCTGGGTACACTGGCCGCCTTGTGGATATTTTGCTGACCGAGATGCAAAATATCAAAGGCTTCAGTGACATAACGCAGATACTCCTTACCGGTTTCAGTCAGCATTACGCCATTTTGTGTGCGTAAAAACAGGGTACTCCCCAGTTGCTCCTCCAGCTGGCGAATCTGCTGACTGACCGCTGCCGGGGTTAACGCCAGCTGTGCGGCCGCTTTCGTCAGGCTACCCAGTTCGGAGGCCACTTTAAATGACTGGATGACGCTGATTTTTGGTAATCTTGACGATTGAGCAGGCATTAATTCTTCCTTAACAGGGTATTAAGTATTTATCGTTACGCTGCTTAACAGGTGACGGTTAAAGTAACATCACACCTGTTAACCATGAGAATTGTTGCTATGTCTGGCTCTCTTATTCGTCTGGATCTGCATCCGCTGGTCGATCACGACTGGCGTCAACGCTGTCGTGAACAATTGAACCATTCTGGCGCGCTGGTGCTGCGTCAGTTTTTGCAACCCACGGCCTTACAGGCAATCATCGAAGAAGGCAATGCGCAACGCCATCTGGCTTATCACACCCTCAGCAAACATAACGTTTATCTGATGAAACCTGATGAGGCGTTCAGCCCTGAACACCCACGCAACCGTGATGTGGTCAGCACCAAAGGATGTATCACCGATGATATAATCCCTGCTGAGTCGCCGTTGCGCCAACTTTATAATGATGAGCTGTTCAAAAGTTTCCTGTGCTATGTACTGGGCGAAGAGGCGCTTTACCCCTACGCTGACCCTCTTTCCTCCGTTAACCTGCACTACGCGCCTCACGGCCAGGAACTGGGCTGGCACTTCGACAATTCCTCTTTTGCCATCACCTTGCTGATACAGAAACCGCTGGCGGGCGGGGTGTTTCAGTACGTGAAAGACCTGCGTGATGCCGATAGCGGAGAGATGAACTTCGCGGGTGTCGAGGCTGTTCTGGATGAACGTAGGCCTGTTGAAGCACTGGCGATTGATGCAGGTGACCTGGTGCTATTTCGTGGTCGTAATTCCCTGCACCGCGTGACCCCGACTGAAGGGGAGATCACGCGGATGCTGGCAGTTCTGGCCTACAATACTCAGCCCGGCATTGCATTATCAGAGACAGCGCGTATGACATTTTACGGAAGAGTGTGAAATCAGGGACCCGGCGTGCAGAAAGATTTACCGCGTGCGGCAGGCTGTACCACAACTCCATAGTGGAAACAGCATCAGACGCCCCGGCAGCGGTGCGCAGGTCAACGCTGAGGATGCGGTTACAGGGTTAAAGAAGAGAGTAGAGAATTCACCCTGACTGATGAACGTCACTCACCAGCCAGGGCTTTCAGCTTATTTTCCCAGAATATTATTCACCGCAGCAACATGCCCGGCCTTATCCCGGTAATTTGAAATGATCTGGATAACAGAGAATTTTTTCCCGGCAACGGCAATCAGGGTGGCCTGCTGCACTTCGTTACCCCCCATATTGCTGGTCGCTTCAACGTGGTAAACCTCAAGCCCCTTGACGTTTTCCGTTTTTTCACTCACCACGGTGTAAGAGGGAGAAGATTCCTTCTGCTTATCTTTGATGGACTTCATGCCATCCAGAAAATCTTTGTCACTGCCACCACGGGCAATCAGCGGTTTTTCATCTTCATTGACGATCAGCACGCGCTTAGCCTGTTTGTTGACATACATGTTGCCAGGCGCGCCGCCGGGAACAGGCTGAACCACATAGCCCTGCAGGCTGAACAGCTGCTTTCCGTCAAGCAAGGAGACAGTTTCACTACTGGCGGCTGATTTTTCAGTTGCGTCAACGTTGGCAGCTGAAGCTACGTTTATAGTGCAGCCAATCGCCACTGCAAAACTGAGTGCGGTTGCGATTTTTGAGATATTATTTAAGCCCATTCAGTAACTCTCATATTTATAGTTAATTTTCAGTGGATGCGATAATAAAATGACGCCCCTGTCGTAATACAGTGAAAAACCTGTTCAACAGAGTGAAGAATACTGTGTTAACGCCTGACATTGCATTCAGTCTGAATTGATTAACTCAGTTTTTAAGACATTTCCTAATATCACTCCCGTCAGGATCTGTCCAGCACGTGGACTCCCCCTGCTGCAGGGAAAGCCCATGCTGAGCGAGGAGGAAAATCAAAACTGTGGCTTTGTGGTTTTTTTCTCATCCATGTATTTGATAACGGCATTTTGCCAGGCAGGATCGGTCAGGGTGATTTTTGTGCTGCTTTGCTCCAGCTGGGCAGAACCTGATTCGCACCCCATACCCGTCCCGGGGATCGGTTTTTCACACCATAATGGATACATGCTGCTTATTGAGACCGGACCATATTTTGCGAGAGCAGCTTTTTTCATTGCTTCCTGATTTTCATTTGTCCAGGGTATTTCATAGCTAATTAAATCCGCTGCCATAGGATTTGTCTTATTATAAGGAACGCGTGGCTGAAAACTTACCTGCATTCTGGTGCCGTCGTTTTCGTAGACAAGATACATCACTTGCTTGCTGCCCGTGATCACCGTCGGTGTCTGGTAATCCATTGAGTCAGAAGCGACAATTTTATCGGCTGAGACCCCGAAGTTCTTCTGCATTGCGCTACGCGCTTCTTCAACGCTCATACCACTCTTCACGCCTGCCACGTCGAAAGATCTTACGTCTACCGGGTGAACAGGCTGGGCAGCACTGGCCGGATTAAGCAAAAAAGGCAGGGCTATAAATGTTGCAGGCAGCAGGACAAACAGATTTCTTTTCATTTACGTACCGTTATAGTTAGTTAACTGAATTATTGCTGCACAGAGGCGATCCCAGAGTTATTATGCTAACACTATCATCCCTTTCAGTGCATGTTCATGTCGTCGTCGTCGGGCTCATATTTATATTCAGCAGACCATTATATGTCAAGGGCGTGTTAAAAACGCAGTGGGATGTTTCAGGTGCGTACAGATAACCGGAAACTGCGCTCCTGATGTATCAGTACAGCGGTGAAATAACCATGACAATGCCAGATATCTGCAATAAAGGGATATTGCAGATATGAAATTTTCTAAATGGAAATATACCTGATTGCGTTTACTCAATCGCAGTGTACCCAAAAATGTAAAAAAGCATAACCGCATAGCGGATATTCAATACGTTAGCGCGCCAGGAGCCCGATGATGCTGGCAACCCTCACCGGGTGTTCTACATTAATTTACTGGTGGACACCCATTGTCAGGAGGCACGCTTATGCAACTTTCACTTAACGGCCAGGTGGCATTAATCACCGGAGCCAGCTCCGGCATCGGCTACGGCTGCGCCGGGACGCTGGCCGCCGCCGGGGCCGCGGTGGCGATCAACTATAACCGAAACGCGGAGCCGGCCGTGCAGCTGGCGCAGCAGATTACGGCTAACGGCGGCCAGGCAATTGCCCTTGCCGGCGACGTTTCGCAGGAATCCGACGTGGAGCGCCTGTTTCAGCAGACCGTGGATCGGTTTGGCGGGCTGGATATTCTGGTAGCCAACTCTGGCCTGCAGCGCGACGCCGCCATCGCTGAGATGACGCTGGAGCAGTGGAATACGGTGATTGACGTCAACCTGACCGGGCAGTTTCTCTGCGCGCGGGCGGCGGTGCGCCAGTTCCGTCAGCAGGGCGAACGCCCGTCCGCCGGGCGGGCTCGCGGAAAAATCATTCATATGAGTTCGGTGCACCAGCTGATCCCGTGGGCGGGCCACGTGAACTACGCGGCTTCCAAAGGCGGCATCGACCTGCTGATGCGCAGCCTGGCGCAGGAGATCGGTGAAGAGCGTATCCGGGTCAACGCCGTCGCCCCCGGCGCGATCGCCACCGCGATAAACGTCGATGCCACCCAGGGCGACGCGGCGAAGGCGTTGTTAAAGCTGATCCCCTACGGCCGCATCGGTGAACCGCAGGATATCGCTAACGCGGTGCTGTGGCTGGCCAGCGACCTCTCCGACTACGTGCACGGCACCACGCTGTTTGTCGATGGCGGCATGACGCTCTATCCGGAGTTTCGCGGCAATGGTTAGCCCCTTGCCCTCGGTTACTTCTGCGCCTTACGTAACCCCGCCATTCTCCCCAGAACACCATCGCGCAGGATCAGGCGATGGTACAACGCGGCAAGGATATGTACGGCGATCAGGCCGCAGAGCAGCCATGACAGCGGGCTGTGCAGCGCGTTGGCCGGCGCCACCATCCAGCTGACTTCGACGCCGGTTTTCGGGATCAGCGCAATGCCCCAGGGGCTCCAGCCCTCTCCGTTCCCGTAGGCGCGCAGCAGGGCAATCGCGGGGATCGCCAGCATCAGGAGGTAGAACGCCACGTGAACGGCCTGGCCGACGGCACCCGGCCATCCGGATACGCGGGGCGGGCGGCGGCGGCGGTTGACGAGAACCCAGGCGGCCCGCACGACAACGAAGGCAAGCGTCAGCAGACCGACCGTGCCGTGACCGGGCCCCATCCGCACCAGCCAGTCAACGACAGCGGAGTCGCCAAAGGCCCGCCAGCTGAACACCATCACAAACTGCCAGAGCAGCAGATAAGCCATCCCCCAGTGCAGCACGCGGCTGACCAGACCGTAGCGTGCGGGCGTATCCATCCCCCTGCCACCGGAGCGCCGCTCCAGGGTTTTCACCGTCATTCCCTCTCCCCTTCTGATTTGGCTTATTGCGAAATTACACCACGTCATTCCATGCGTATGGAATACCATCAACGTCAGCGGTTAAGCCTGTATTCACAGGGCTACCGGGCGGACGAACAGACGTCAACGATAAGATAAACCCGCCTGAGAGCGCAAAGGTAAAAACGCTGATTGCTTACCGGTAGTGATAAGAAAATTCCTATAAACCCTCAATTCAGGCATAAGTTGAGTAAAAAAACCGAAATTTTGTGTAACTTATAGCGTCAAATTATTAGGAAAAGATACGTGTTTCATTAAGAGGGATTTTTTCATGCTTAACATTAAATCGACCCTGTTACTGTCAGTGATTGCGCTAACCGCATGCGGTGGTGGTGGCGGCGGCGGTGGTGGCGGCGGCGGCGGCGGCGACAGCGAACCGCCGGTAACAACCTCACCGGTTCAGACCGATGATAACACCAGTACCACACCCGCTCTGCCAACGACCCCGGCGACGAGTTATGCCAGCGGCGGCAAACTGGACGGTTACACCTACACGACGCCGGATGGTCGTGAATATGTGATGCGCGGCGGCGGCGTGTTCGTTAGCGGCGTTCGTAATGAAATTTTAGTCCGTGCCGACAATACGCGAGTCACCTCTACCTCCTGGTGTTGCGGCAGTATGAGCTACACCACCTTTGGTACATGGACGAACTACGATACTGATAAGCATGAGGTCTTCTACACCGGTGAAGCCACCGCGACCGCCAGCGTGCCGACGCAGGGTTCAGCGAGCTATACCGGTACCGCGCTGCGCGGAACCGAACGCGGTGATGCCAGCTTCAACGTCGATTTCGCCAGCAAAACCATCAGCGGTACGCTTACCCCAGTGGAAGCGGATAACTTCGGCAGTGAGGTGGCGATGCAGGGCAAAATTTCCAACGGCGGTTTCAGCGGTGATGCACAGTCCGGGGGAGAAAAAGGCACCTTTATCGGCCACTTTATGGGCCCCGCAGCAGAAGAACTGGCCGGCGTGGCACAGTTTACTGACACCAGCAAAAACACCGCCTTTGGTGCCACAAAACAGTAACGCGCTTTCCGGCCAGCCCGTCTGGCCGGTTTTCCAGTGATGGTGATCCCCGTGATGAAAGTTCCCGTTTTAGTGGCATCTCTGCTGCTGTGGCCGTGCAGCTGCGTTTTCGCCGCCCCGCCGGAAACCCGCTACCTCCCTGCTGCCAGCCATTTAGATCGCCTCTCTAAGCAACCCGCAGAAAGCCATCGCGCTGATACGCAGCACATCACCAACCGGGATCTTGTTGCCCGTCCTGAACTGGCGAAAGCCCTGCTCGACGGCGCCGTCACCCAGGGCAGATGGGATGTCGTGCGTGAAATATTGCCGGTGTATGCCGCCACGCCGCATCCCGATGGGACCCTCGTGCTGTTCGCCGGTGCCGGGCTGGCGCGCAGCGAAGGCCACCACGCGCTGGCTGTAGCGCGCTACCGGGCCATCCTGAGTGAACATCCCGAGCTGGCCGCCGTGCGTCTGGAGCTGGCACGCACCCTGTATGAAAATAATCAGGTGGATATTGCGCAGTATCACTTCCGCCGGGTGCTGCAGACCAGTCCACCGGATAACGTTCAGCACATCATCGCTCAGTATCTGGAGCGAATTCAGAGAAAGGGTACGCTGAGCGGCAGTATTAACCTGAGCTATCTTAACGACAGCAACGTGAATAACGCTTCGTCCGGCGACATCATTCGCATTGGTAACCGGGAGTTTATCCGTAACAAAGACAGTTTCCCCCAGCGTGGAGAAGGCGTGTCGTTCAGCGCGGCACTGCAAAAGGATTTACCTCTCTACGATCAGCACAGCCTGCGCTTTCTGGGTACCGTCTACGGTAAAGACTACTGGAATAACCATGATTATGACGACATTACCAGCCGGATTTATGCGGGATATCTGTGGCGCAACTTCCGCCAGCAGTTCGCCGCGCTGCCGTTTTATGAGAAACGCTGGTACGGAACGGACGCCTACTCTTCCGGCCCGGGTGTCCGGCTGGAATACAGCTATCTGATATCACCCAAATGGCAGGTCAGCCAGGCACTGGAATATCAGAAGATGGGCTACGACAATCAGGACTATGAGTTTCTGCGCGGCTACACGCGCTATGCTTCAACCACGCTTTCCCATGCGCTGAACCCGCGCGTTGCGCTGTCCGGCGGCGTGGATCTCCTCGAGCAGCAAACCAGCACAGCGAGTGAAAGCAATCACCGCGCCGGCGTGCGGGCGGCGGTACAGGTTGATTTGCCGTGGAAGATCTCGTTTTCTGCACTGGGCGCGTTTTCACAACGCAACTATGAGGCGGACAGCGATATCTTCGCCGTGCGCCGCCGCGATAACGAACAGTTTTACCACCTTGCCGTCTGGCATCGCGACCTGCATTTCCTCGGGCTGATGCCAAAGCTGAACTTCAGTGAGAAGCGGGTTAACAGCAATATCGATTTTTACAGCTATCGCCAGCACAGCATTACGCTGTCAGTGGATAAGCAATTTTAAACGCGAGCAACAATATTATCTGAAAACAAAACAATTAACGCTTATCCGTCATGAAGACGGTCTGCCTGTCGTCTCAGATCTCGTTGAGAGGAGGATAGCCCGTACTTTAACTTAACTGCAGCCGGTCAGCTTAAGCCAGTACCAGCGGGGTGTAAGCGAAACCTGAGGGCAGCGCAGAATGGATAAAATCGTCAGCCAGACGGCCAGTTAATAAAGCCGCCTTCCGGCGGCTTATTCTTCTCAGTGTGGAATTTCCGACACTTCTTTCACATCAGACTGGTTAATCTGCTGCTTGACGCCGTTGGCGTCTTTGTAACCTAACAGCCCGGTTTCCGATTTGGTCGGTTTGCCGTCGCTGACGATGGTGCGCCCGTCGTTGGTATGGATAGCATAACTGGTACGGGTACAGCCGCTTAACGCCGTGCAGGCCACGATGGCCGCAGCAATAGTCATCACAGTTTTATTCATTGCCCCTCTCCTTCACTCAGTTATCAAGTTCACTCATATTTGAAATCCGATCGCGGTTAATTTGCTCGGTTTTTCCGCTCTGGGCATCTTTATAGGAAACCAGCCCGGTTTCATTATCAATCTGTGGCTTTCCGTCGGTGACGATGGTGCGGCCGTCGGTGGTCCTGATCGACTGATTAGATGAACATCCCGTCAACGCTATCAGCGATAGTGACGTAAGGAATACCGCAGTAGCTATTCTGGACTTCATAATGACTCCCTGTAGTGGAATAAATCTTAACTGACCTGTAAAGCATAGACTAATTTTTTCATTCTGCTGGAAAACAGCATATTTGCGCATCTGGACAGAGTGCGAATGATGCGGGAAAACGGTATTCACAGTGCGAGGAAAAAGGCGTTGAGTTGCGGGTGCTTTGAGAAACAACGCTGCGACGGGGCGTCGTGGATGACGCCTCGCTCAGGTGACAGGAGTATGGCTTAGCCGGGCCAGTGAACGATCATTTCACCGCTCAGCGCCGGTCGGGCAAACAGGAACCCCTGGAAGTAACGCGCGCCTGCCGCCTGCAGCCAGGCCCACTCTTCCACCTGTTCCACACCTTCCACAATTACGGTGATCTCCAGCGACGCACAGCAGTTAAGGATCGCCTGCACGATCGCCTGCCTCGCGCCGCTACGGTGGATGCCGGTGATAATTTTTCGATCGATTTTCAGCTTGTCCGGCTGGAACTGCGACAGCAGCGACAGGCCGGCAAAGCCGGCACCAAAGTCATCGATCGCCAGGCTGATCCCCGCCGCTTTCAGCTTATCAATCGCCACCTGAAACTCGGTGAAGTTGGAGATGATCTCATCCTCCGTCACTTCAACCACCACCTGTTCCGGCACCAGTCCCGCGGCGGCGACCAGCGCCAGCAGGCGATCGACACCATCGGGCAGGCTGACCAGCGAACCAGGCAACAGATTCACCGAGACCTTGCGGTTTACCAGACCGATCTGTTTTGCGCGAATAAACGCCGATTCTTTGGAGAGTAAATCTACTTCGTATAATTCATCTTTGGCCATGCTGCTGAACAGATCCTGCGGCGAGCCGCCCGACGGGCTTCTGATTAGCGCTTCAAACGCGATGACCTTTTTTTCGACGGTGTCGACGATCGGCTGGAAAGCAAACGTCCAGCGCCGGCTGGCGGGGCAGATATTCCGCTCATCATGCAACGGAATGGCCTGCTGATAAAAATCATCCTTGCTGACCGGTGCCACTCTGACGTAGCTGCTTCTGTTTTTATCTTCCAGAAAAGAGCGCAGAAAACGTATCGGCCGGTCTTCATAGGTCTGCGACGAAGTAAAACTGCGCTGCGGCAGAATGGCGGTAAAAACGTCAGCCCGGTCGGCGTTTCTCAGATCGTAGATCTCCATCCCGGTCAGACCGAAGCGGCGCTGAGGCGCGTAATCACGCAGCAGCAGGGTGAAATTATTATGACGGTCGTCGCGGCAGATCCGATGATAAGTGGCGTTGACCGACTCGCGCGGGCCTTCCAGAATCTGGAAAAACGTCCGCCCGTCGAATAACAATATCCCGGTAACCGACACACTTTCATTATTACTGCGCGCACGTTCAATCAATTTTTTTAATGAATCGGTGGACAAGTCATGATGCAGATCGCTTCGGTAGATAAGGGTCGTTAGCATAGTTACTTTCCATTGTACGTGACGCAACGGACGCCCGATGCACAACACATTATACAGCGAAAAATCTAATTCAGCCCCCGCTTTTCAGCCTGACGCAGCGCGTGGTTTGTTTCTCAGTTCAGTATTTTTAATGCCATCTGGATGGTGTCTGATTCGTCCGGGTTGTCTTCAATTTTTCCCACCACCCGCATACCAAAAATCATGCACAGAATCAGCCCGGCGGCCGTCCCGGCGGCGATTTCCGCGGCGATCGAGCCATCCTCCTGTCCAAGACGGATCAGCGAAGTGAGGAAGCTTTTGTTGCGTAATACGGCCTGGCGAATCTGCCCGGCCAGCTCATCGTCAAACACCTGCAGCCCGACCGCGCTGCCCACCACCAGGCAGCCGCGACGCCCTTCAACTTCCCGCGCCGAGTCCAGATAGAACTGCAGCAGTTCGGCCAGTTTTTCCCGGCCACTGGTATAGCGGTCCAGCCGATCACGCAGATCTTTACCGCGATGATAAATATAGCGTTCGAATACGGTCTGAAACAGCGTGCGCTTGTCTTTAAACGCCTTATAAATGCTGCCTGCCGTTAACCCCATTGCCTCGCTGAGATCGGCAATGGATGCAGCGTGATAGCCCTTCTGACGAAAAACCAGCATCGCGCTGTCCAGCGCAAGATCGGTATCAAACTCCCGCGGGCGCCCCCGATCTCTGCTGGCTGGCGGTTTCTGCGGTGTATTCATCATCGCGGCTCTTTTATGTCGTTTAATGTGGCGATGATAACGTACTTGTGCTGGAGATTCAGCCAGATTTTACCGGCGGTGCGGCGTGGGCGACCGTCACCTAATTACGGCATGGTGCCGGCTACCATTATTTTTTCCCGCTATTCTCACTATGATATAGTGCTGCCGCATCGCTGCTGTTGTAGAATTAAACATCATCAGCCCGCTGATGAACCTTATTTATTCAGGCCGGCGACTCTTTTTTTAATTCAGGTTTAATTATGTCATTGTTTAATTTTCGTATTGTTATACCGGCTCTGTTATGTTGCGCCCTGCTGGGCTGGTGGTTAATTCCGCACCACTCTGCTGAAGATAAAGCCTGGTACGCCGCCGTTTTTTGCACGATTTCTCACGATGACAGTCGTCAGTTTGTTCAGGATATGCAGCGGGTGATAGAAGACGGTAATGCCGATTACGCGCTGCACAGAACCGAATATATTCCCGACCTCGGTAAAAAAGTCGCTGGCGTCTGGCAGACCCTGACGCCCGACGAGCAGCGGGCGGCGAATCTGGATGCGGAAACCTGCCGTCGGCGGATGCAGGCAGGATTGTAACTTCCTCTGAGGTTATCCGTTCATGCCTTGCGGTGTGAAGGGGTGCCCTGTCCCACTGCACTGCCGGTTAGCGTCAGAAAATGCCGGCGGCTGACGCAGCTGTCAGCCCGCCGGCGGTAGCGGATTTACGCCTCGGTTAACCCGGTCTCCACTTCAAACTGCCGGGATTCTCCGGGCGCCAGCGTCAGCAGCGTTCCGGCGCGTTCTGCCGCCAGGTAGCCTTCCGGCCGGCAGGTGGCGGGCAACACGAATGCCGCCACCTGCTGATCGGCATTGTGCAGCAGCCAGCGGGTGGCGTGGCTGAACTGCGCGGTGTCGAAGGTGGTAGAGAACCCGTAGCCCTGCGGCGAGGTCAGGCTGAAGGTCACCTGTTCACCGTACTGCGGCAGATCGTCGGCGAAAAAGACGATCTCCGGGTCACACATCTCCGGCCGGTGCAGCCCGTCGAACCCCTCGGGCTTCTCAGCCAGCTGGCGGGTATACGCCTGCCACTGCGGCGTCGGGCGCACGTGCGCAGGCACCGAGGTTCGGAGCCGGAATGCGCCCTCCGGGATGCTCTGGCTGAAGTGGCCCCCGGCCACCCAGGCGTAGTTCATGTGGCACATGTACTGCAGCGGCATCGGGTTGCCGGAGAGGTTGGTCACCGCCATGGTCATACGCAACCGTGGCCGCCCGGCCAGCAGCGTTACCGCCGGCTCCGCACGGTAGCGGTGCCCGAAGCCCTTGATATACTCGACTTCACCGCGCAGCGTCAGCGCCCCCTCTTCCAGCTCAATCCAGGCGCTGTCCATCCGCGTGCAGGCCATCTCTCCATGCAGCGGGTGGCTGTCCTGCGGAGACGGGCAGCCGTTGGCCAGCAGCCCGGAGTGGAAGGCGAAACAGCCGTAGGTGTCGACGATATCTTTACCCGGCAGCGGCTGCTTAAAGCCGCTGCCCATGGTCAGGGTGTGCCCGTCGAAGCTGGCGTCCCAGACCATCTGACCGTAAAACGGCAGCACGGTTACCGTACCGCGGCTGTTAATAAGCTTTACCGCTTCAATACCGGACGGATAACGGAACAGCTCAACGCTGAACGCGTCATTACTCAGCAGCACCCGCGGTGTTTCAGCGAACAGGGCGGCGTGTAAAGGCAGAATCGTTTTCATCGCGTGGCCTCCACGGCGTTAACGGCGGCAGCACCCGGCTTTTTATGACGCAGCTCGCCGTAGAAGAAGGCCCCGACCCAGGCGAAGCACAGCAGCGACACGCCAAACGCCAGCTGCATCGAGCCGAGAGAATCCGACACCAGCCCCTGTACCGCAGGGATCACGGCGGCGCCGACGATCGCCATCACGATAAAGGCCCCGGCCACTTCGGTATACTTATTGTCCACCGTTGCCAGCGTACCGGCGTAAATAGTCGCCCAGCAGGGTCCGAACAGCACGCTGACCAGCACCGCCGCATAGACCGCGGTAAAGTTGGGCACCAGCATCACGTAGAGCAGCGTGGCCACGCCCGCTATCGAATAGGCGATCAGCACCTTCTCCGCCCGGAAGCGGGTCATCAGGAAGTTCGCGACGAACTTACCGATAAAGAAGCCGATAAAGCTGTAGATCATGTAGTTAGAGGCATGACGTTCGTTCTCTGCCCCCAGCGTCAGCGCCAGGCGAATGGTGAACGACCAGACCGCTACCTGCATCCCCACATAGAGGAACTGGGCCACGATGCCGCGTTTAAAGTGGCGGTTTTTCGCCAGGTAGCGGAAGGTTTCACCCAGCCCCGGGCGTTTGTTGTCAACGCTCTGCGGTTTGCAGTGCGGGTAGCGGGTCAGCAGGAACAGCACCATCACCACCACCAGTACCATCACCAGGTACTTATACGGCTCCAGCGTGTGCTCCAGCATGCTCAGGCGGAACTGGTGCAGCTGTTCCGGGTTCATGCCTGCCATCTGGCTCTCCAGGCTGTCGCCCTCCTGAAACACCAGATACTTGCCCAGCACGATGCCCATCAGCGCGCCGACCGGGTAGAAGGTCTGGCTGATGTTAAGGCGCAGCGTGGCGTGATCGCGGTGACCAATCATCGAGCTGTAGGTATTGGCCGCCGTTTCCAGAAAACTCAGGCCGATGGCGATAGCAAAAATCGCCGCCAGGAACATGGTGTAGGTCGCCATATGCGAGGCCGGGTAGAACATCACGCAGCCGGCGATATACAGCGCCAGCCCGATCAGGATGGCGATTTTATAGCTGCTGCTGCGGATCACCAGCGAGGCCGGGATGGCGATCAGGAAGTAGCCGCCGTAGAAGGCGCTCTGCACCAGCGCGCTGGCAAAGTCGCTGAGTTCGAACACGCTTTTAAACTGGGTAATAAGAATATCATTCAGGCTGGCCGCGCAGCCCCACAGCGGAAACAGGCACGACAGCAGGATAAACTGCAACAGCGGCGTCTTATTCAGGTAACCGTCGGGCTGCTGGACAATGTTCGTGTGCATGGTAAACCTCAGGCGTTAAGGAAGCGATGAAAGGTCGTGGCATCAGGATACGAAGACTGGGTTCCGCGCCCGGTGACGCTGAGGGCGGCGTAAGCGGAGGCTGACCGCATCGCCTGCGCCACGTCGCCGTGCTGCATCAGCCCGTGAGCAAAGCAGCCGATAAAGGCATCGCCCGCGCCGCTGGTGTCGACGGCCTGCACCGGCACCGGCGCTTCGCGGTGCACCCTGTCGCCGTGCATCCACACCGAACCGCGGCCGCCGAGGGTGATAATCAGGTTTTTCAGCCCGCGCGCCAGCAGCGTCTGTCCGGCGTGCAGCACCTGTTCTTCCGTTTCAACCGGCAGGCCGGTGAGGATCTCCAGCTCGGTCTCATTCGGCATAAAGAAGTCGCACTGGCAGGCGTAATCGATATCCAGCCCGGCGACGGCCGGTGCCGGGTTGAGGATAATTTGAATGCCGTGCCGGCGGGCGAAATCGATGGCGTAATAGACGGTGGCCAGCGGGATCTCCAGCTGCAGGACGATTAACCGGCAACGTTTGAGTTGCTCAGCCGCCGCGTCAATATCCGCCGGGGCCAGCCGGGCGTTAGCACCTTTGATAATCAGAATGCGGTTCTGTGAGCGATCGTCGACGAATATCGGCGCCACGCCGCTGGAGGTGCCGGCGGCAACGGTCACGTGCGCCGTGTTGATGCCGTAGCGCTGCAGGTTGGCAACCGTGTTGGCGGCAAACAGATCCTCCCCCACCTTACTGACCATCATCACCTCCGCGCCCAGCTTCGCGGCGGCCACCGCCTGGTTAGCGCCCTTGCCGCCGCAGCCCAGCGCAAAATCGGGCGCTTCCAGCGTTTCCCCGGCTTTTGGCAGGGTATTAGTGTAGGTGATCAGATCGACCATATTGGAACCGATAACAGCGACAGACATCATTTCTCTCCGTGCGAAATTTTTCCCATTAAATGTTATTAAAATCACAACAACAACGATGAGATGTGAGATTTGTGACAGAGATCGCCACTGATAAACCAGTGAATTAGAGAAATAGTCTGAGTGCAGAGAAAGTGAAATGTGAGAATTTTAACAACATCTCATTCTGTAGGGATCATACGAAAACTGCCGGGAGACCGAGGATAGTCGGCAGGGTTGACTTACACCGGTATCTGTCATGACGTGCTCAATAACGAAGGTATCAAGCCATAATGGACGTTTTACGGATATTTATTTCCACATAACTCCAATAGACTCCACATAGACACTAAAAAAAAGGAGCCTTTGATGAGACATAAACGGACCACTTCACCCCATGACGCCATCTTTCGGCAGTTCCTTTCACGGCCTGAAATCGCCCGGGATTTTATTCAACACTATTTACCGCCGGCGTTGCTGGAAAACTGCGATCTCAGCACGCTCCGTCGGGAGCCAGACTCGTTTATTGCGGACGAACTCAGCCTGTACTTTTGCGACATTCTCTATAGCCTGCGCACCAGCAACGGCGAAGGCTACATTTATGTGCTGATCGAGCATCAGAGCTCACCCGACCGCCTGATGGCGTTCAGAATGATGCGTTATGCCATCGCCGCAATGAAGAAACATCTGGATACTGGTCACCGAACGCTGCCTCTGGTGGTGCCGGTGCTCTATTACAACGGTCGCGAGTCGCCCTACCCCGGCCCGCTCGAATGGGCTGAGGAGTTTGATGACCCCGCGCTGGCGTCAGAGCTTTACAACGGCATTTTTCCACTGGTTGACGTCACCGTGATTCCGGATGAAGAAATGCTACAACATGGCCCGCTTTCCGCACTGATGTTGATCCAAAAGCATATTCGGAAACAAAACTTGTCAGAAAAACTGGATACTCTGATTGACGCGCTACGTGATGAAAGTACTGACGAAGCGCTGTTCTTATCGCTAACCCACTACATTCTGCAGGCGGGAAGCGCCGATGATGCGGCAGCCTTTGTACGCCGACTGGCAGAACACTTACCCAGACACAAGGAGCAACTGATGACTATTGCAGAACAACTGGAAGCAATCGGCCACGAAAAGGGTTTCAAAGCAGGTCGTGAAGAAGGTCGTGAAGAGGGGCGTGAAGAAGGGCGTGAAAAAGGTCGCGAAGAAGGTCATTTCGAAGCGTTAAAGGAAGTTGCCATTTCTTTACTTCGCAGCGGTTTATCGGTAGAAAAAGTGATGAGCGTAACCGGGTTCAGAAAAGAGTATGTGTTGTCACTGAACGTGTAGACCGGGTTGACTGAGGGCCAGAATGATGCAATCTAAAATCACCTTAATTACCGGGGATCGCGCGGTATTGGCCGCGCCACCGCGCTACAGCTGGCGGCGGAGGGACATCATATCTGCATTGGCTATCAGTCAAATCACGCGGCTGCGCAGGAGGTCGTCGCGCAGATCCGTGCCGGCGGTGGCACCGCCATCGCCGTGCAGGTGGATATCGCGCAGGAGGATCGGGTGGTAGCGCTATTTCAGCAGATCGACCGCGAGCTGGGGCCACTGACCGGGCTGGTTAACAACGCCGCGATGATGAAGCCCCAGGCGACCATCGAGCAGCTGACCGCACAGCGTATCAACGCCCTGCTGGCCACCAACGTCACCGGCAGTTTTCTCTGCGCCCGCGAAGCGGTTAAACGTATGGCGCTGCGCCACGGCGGCCGGGGTGGCGCGATCGTCAACGTCTCCTCTGCCGCCTCGCGGCTCGGCTCTCCCCATGAATATGTTGATTATGCGGCATCAAAAGGTGCCATCGATACGCTGACCACCGGCCTGGCGGTAGAAGTGGCAGGCCAGGGCATCCGCGTTAATGCGGTACGGCCCGGTTTTATCTATACCGATATGCATGCCGACGGCGGTGAACCGGACCGGGTCAATCGGGTTAAGGCCAGCCTGCCGATGCAGCGCGGCGGCCAGCCGGAAGAGGTGGCCCAGGCGATTGCCTGGCTGTTGTCAGAAAAGGCGTCCTACGTCACCGGGAGTTTTCTTGATCTGGCCGGGGGGAAGTGATAGCTCACGCTAAATGAAGTTCGTCAAATCTGAATAAATATATTTCCAGATACAAAAAATAATAAAACAATCTTTCAAGGAGTATAGGGAGAAATAATGAAAACCATTGGCAGAACCACCGCGGGCCATAACGACGTCATCGCCCTTCTCTCCACGCTGTCATCCCTTTCTGCACGATGCCGCCTGTATACGGCGTCACAGGCTGATGAACACCGCCCGGTAATCCGGTAAATTTTCCGGCGGTTCGGATGGCTTTCTGACCAAACGCTATTTTTCACCGCGTAATCGGTGGCGTTCAGACACCCGGTGGACGGACCGTATAAGATACTGATAAGCCTTTTGTTTACATTTATTTACAATTACAGCAAAATCCCACCATGACGTGATAAAAACAAATAATTATCATTCGAATTCTCATTTCGTGCTTCTCTTACGCTTTATGCCCGGTGACGCCGTTCAGTACAGGAAAACGGGACCGACGGAATAATAAAAACAACCGGCATCGCTTATCTAATCTGATTTTTACGGGGAAAAACCATGTTCAATTGCAGGGAAACCGGCGCTGGTGTGCCAGGGTTCGTCAGCACTCATCCATTGAGTCAGTCACTGCTGACGCTGGCCATCTGCGCCAGCTTTACGCCTGCACAGGCGGCCTTTGCGGATACCACCGGGGCTGCTGCAGCCCCGGCGGAAATGGTGGTCAACGCCAGCAGCGCTGGCGCGGCAGACGTCGGGCAGGAGCAGCAGGACTACAGCGTAAAAACCACCCGCGCCGGCACCAGAATGCTGCTGACGCCGCGCGACGTGCCGCAGTCGGTCAGCGTGACCACACAACAACGCATGCAGGATCAGCAGCTGGATACCATCGGCGACGTGCTGAATAACACCACCGGCGTTTCGCAGTACATTATCGACAGCGAGCGCGTCAGCTACTTCTCCCGTGGCTTCTACATCAATAACTACACCTTTGACGATATTCCCACCTCGGTCAGCGACGAGTGGAACTTCGGCGATGCCGCCGGCGATACCGCCACCTTCGAGCGCATTGAGGTGGTGCGCGGTGCGACCGGGCTGATGACAGGTGCCGGTAACCCGGGCGCGTCGGTCAATATGGTACGCAGGCGCGCCGACAGCAAAACCTTTACCGGTGCGTTATCCGCCAGCTACGGCAGCTGGAACAGACAGCGCTACGTGGCCGATCTCTCCGGCCCACTGAATGAGGCGGGCAGCGTGCGCGGCCGGGTGGTCACCGGCTATCAGGACCAGGACAGCTGGCTGGATCGCTACCACAAGAGCAAAAAGTTCCTCTACGCCGTTGTCGACGCCGACGTGGGTGACAGCACCACCCTCTCGCTGGGCTATGACTATTCAGACAGCAGCACCGCCAGTCCCACCTGGGGCGGGCTGCCGACCTGGTACAGCGACGGTTCGCGCACCCGTTACGATCGCAGCACTAACTCCGCCGCCGACTGGACCCACTACTACCTTGAGTCGCGCAAGCTGCTGGCCTCCGCCAGCCACGACTTCAGCAACGGCTGGGCCCTGCGCGTTAACGGCACCCACAGCGAAACCACCTTCGACAGCAGGCTGCTCTACAGCTCCGGCTTCCCGGATATCACCAGCGGAGAAGGGATGTCCGGCTACGGCAGCCTGGATAAGGGAAAACGCAGGCTGGACTCGGTGGACAGCTTTGCCAGCGGGCCGTTTGAGCTGCTGGGCCGCCAGCATCAGCTGCTGACCGGCGTCAGCTACAGCCGCCAGAGCAACGTCTATTACAGCGCATCTAATGCGGAGGATGTGGCGGCCTTCGGCGACGGCTGGGATGGCAACGTGGCTGAACCGGCGTGGGGCGACTGGTCGGTCACCTCTGATGATGTGATCCGCCAGAAATCAGCTTATACCGCCGCGCGCTTCTCGCTGGCCGATCCGCTGGCGCTGATCCTCGGCGCGCGCTACACGCAGTACAGCGCCAACGGCACCACCGCCGCAATGCGCAAGAGCAACCTGACGCCTTACGGCGGGCTGGTTTACGACCTCAACGAGTCGTGGTCGGCTTACGCCAGCTACACCTCAATTTTCCAGCCGCAGACCTCGCGCACCGTGGGCGGCAACTACCTGGCACCGGCCACCGGCAAAAACTATGAAACTGGTCTGAAGTCGGCGTGGCTGGACGGTCGCCTGACCGCCACCCTTTCCGTGTTCCGCATTGAGCAGGACAATCTGGCACAGGCCGACGGCGATAAGACGGTGGGAGATTCCAGCGAACAGGCGTATTACGCTGCAAAAGGCGTGGTGAGCAAGGGCGCGGAGTTCGAACTGAACGGCGCGCTGACCGACAACCTGCAGATGACCTTTGGCGCGGCGCGTTACGTGGCAAAAGACGCCAGCGGCGCGCGCCCCAACGCCTTTGCCCCGCAGACCACCTTTAAACTGTTCAGCAGCTACAACCTGCCGATGCTGTCGCAGCTGACCGTCGGCGGCGGGGTTTACTGGCAGGATCGCACCTACCAGGACGCCACGGGGCCTTCCGGCGACACCCAGCGGGTGTTCCAGGGCAGCTACCCGCTGGCGAACCTGTTTGCCCGCTATCAGGTGACGAAGCAGCTGGGCGTGCAGGCTAACGTCGACAACCTGTTCGATCGCGAATATTACGCCTACACCAGCGACTATGCGGTGTACGGCGAACCGCGTAACGTCTCGGTCAGCCTGAGCTACAAGTTCTGACACGTTGTTCCCCCGGTTTGCCCCGGGGAAACCTGCCCTGTCGCGATGAGACGCACTGAGCGGCGGAAGCAGATGCCTCACTTTGCGCCCCCCCCCTGATCTGTTCATTCTCCTGAAAAAACGCCAGATCACCCGATAACCTTAAAGGCAGCGCAGGCCGTCTTTCTCTCTCCATCTGTTATAAAGACCCACGCTCACCTTCTCAGTACTTACTATGCGGTTTCTGTGGCGGGATCCGCTCTGCTCAGCGGTTCGCGGCGATAATCGCCAGCCGGGTAAACCCGCGCTGCTCCAGCTGCATCGCGGCCTGCGCGGCGCGGATGCCGCTGGCGCACACCAGCACGATACGTCGATCGCCGGGCGGCTGCCAGGCGGCCAGCTGCGGCGGCAACAGCCGCACCACTTCCTCCTCTGCCGCAATGCTCTGAGGCGCCTCTTCATGACCGCGCAGCTCAACGATGCAATCCGTTGCCTCCAGCAGCTGGCGGTCGATAAACGGCACCGCCGTCGCAGCCGGTTCTTCAGCACCATCGAAGCGGAAGCGGCGAAAGTGCCACTGCACAAAATCGCAGTTGAGCAGGCAGCCGAGCGGCGAAGGCTGCAGGCCGAGCAACACGCTCAGCGCCATCTGCGCCTGCAGCGCGCCGAGGGTGGCGACCGCCGGGCCCATCACCCCGGCGGTGTTGCAGTTGCCCGCCGCTTTCGGCAGCTGCGGAAACAGCGCGCGATAGCTGGGTGCGCCGCCGCAGAAGCCGCCCACGTATCCCTGGCGGCCGAGAACCGACGCGCTGACCAGCGGAATGCCGCGCGGCTGGCAGGCGTCCGACAGCTGATAGGTGATGGCAAAGTTATCTGCCGCGTCGACGACCAGATCGATGCCGTGCAGCGCCGCTTCAACGCCGCTGGCGCTCAGCGCCTGCAGCCGGACATCAACCTCACAGTCGGGATTACGCGCCCGCAGCGCATCACCCGTCCGCAGCGCTTTCGGCTGGCCGATATCCTCCAGCGTAAACAGCGTCTGCCGGTGCAGATTATGCTCTTCCACCACGTCGCCGTCGTACAGGCGAAGATAACCCACCCCGGCCCCGGTCAGCAGCGGCAGCAGCGTGCTGCCCAGCCCGCCGGCACCGACCACCAGCACCCGCGCCTGCGCCAGCTTCTGCTGCCCGGCCTCGCCCACTTCCGGCAGCATCGACTGCCGTTGATAACGACTCATATGTCCCGATCCCCGATTAATCGCCGCCCTGTGGCGGCGCTGCTTACCCATTGCCGCGGTTACGCGCACACGGCTCTGCGCATCGCAGTTCAGCCGTCATGCCAGCCTGAACGGTGCCGCCATGGCCGCACGCCGCGCTGAACCGGTAGTGCCACTCAGCTGAACTGCGCCAGCCCGAACACCGGCGTCGAGGCGGCGGCCATATCGCGCCGCTCAACCAGCCCCGCCTGATGCGCGTCCTGGCCGGCGCGGATCGCCGCACCAAAAGCGGCCGCCATCTTCACCGGATCCTGCGCCTTCGCCACCGCCGTATTCAGCAGAATACCGTCGAAGCCCAGCTCCATCGCCTGCGCGGCCTGGCTCGGCGCACCGATGCCGGCATCAATAATCAGCGGCGTATCCGGGAACCAGGCGCGCATTGCACGCAGCCCGTCGATATTGCGCAGCCCCTGGCCGGAGCCGATCGGCGCGCCCCACGGCATCAGCAGCCGGCAGCCGGCTTCCAGCAGTTTTTCACCGACGATCAGATCCTCAGTGGTGTAGGGAAACACCTGAAAGCCTTCGGCGCAGAGGATGCGCGCGGCTTCGACCAGCGCAAACGGGTCAGGCTGCAGCGTATCGGCGTTGCCAATCACCTCCAGCTTGATCCACGAGGTGCCGAAGACTTCCCGCGCCATCTGCGCGGTGGTCACCGCCTCTTTCACCGTATGGCAGCCGGCGGTATTGGGCAGCACGCGCATGTTCATCTGCTGCAGGATCTCGCGGAACGCGCCGCCCTGGCTGCCTTCGCGGCGCAGGCTGACGGTGATAATTTCGCAGCCGGAGGCGGCGACCGCCTGGGTCAGTATCGCCGGCGAAGGATACCCGGCGGTGCCGAGCAGGAAACGTGACCGCGGTGTAAAGTCGTAAAACATGCTTCAGCCCCCCTGCATCGGTGACAGGACTTCCAGCTCGCAGCCCTCGTGCAGGATCTGCTGAGCATACTGCGCGCGCGGGATAAACTGGCCGTTAAGGGCGCTGGCCACGCAACTGGCGTCGATCTGCTGCTCCGCCAGCAGCGCGGCCAGCGTGGTGGCGGCGGTGTCGATCCGCTGTCCGTTGAGTTGAATTTTCATAACAGGTTGTCCTGGGTAAGGTGTTGCATCAGTTTCTCCGCCATTACCGGCGCGAGCAGAAAACCGTGGCGATACATGCCGTTGACGTACCAGCGGCCGTTAAGGTGACGAATGGCGGGAACGTTATCCGGCCATGACGGGCGCAGGCCGGTGCCGCTTTCGATAATCCGCGCCTCGGCCAGCGCCGGGTGGATAGCCCAGGCGGCGCTGAGCAGCTCCATCATCGCGCGGGCGCTGATCGGACTGGCGTCATCGCTCTCTACCATGGTGGCACCGAGCATAAAGTGGCCGCTGGCGCGTGGGACCAGATAGCAGGGAAAACGCGGGTGCAGCAGGCGCACCGGGCGCGACAGCTGCAGCTCCTGCGTCTGCAGGATCAGCATTTCACCGCGCACGCCGCGCAGGCCTGCTAACGCGTCGGCGGCGTGAATGCCGCGGCAGTCGATCACCCGGCCGGTGGGGCCGCCGCTGTGAAACGCCACGCCGGACCGCTGCAGCCTGTCGCGCAGCTGGTTCATGGCGTCACGCGGATTAAGGTGAGCCTCACCGGCGAAGAACAGACCGCGGGCAAACCGCCCCTGAAGATGGGGTTCCAGTTCGCCGGGATCGACCCACTGATGCGCGTGGGTGACGCGGGCAAAGCGGTTCAGATCCGGCGCGTCGCGCGGCGGGGCCACCACCAGCGTGCCCTGATGCTGCACGCCGTCGACGCGCGCCGCCCACCAGGGGGCCGAGCGCTGGCCGAGTTCGGTCACCTCATCGGGGGCGCTTTCGCCCTCGCACCAGGGCGCGAGCATGCCGCCGGCCCAGTGCGACGCCGGACGCCGGGACTCATCGACGATCACCTCAACCGACTGGCCGCGTTCGGCCAGCGCGGTGGCGACGCACAGCCCGCTGACGCCGTCGCCGATAACCGACCAGCGGCTCATGGCGCAGGCGTCCGTAAAGGAACAGATGCAGGATAAATTACAGAAGAATTCACGTTGGCCTCGTTTAAAAGAGGACCCGTGATAAGGCAGGGAGAGTACGCGCGGGCAGGCGAAGTTGACCAGCGCATCAGGTTGCTCTGCGGGGCAAAGCAACGCGTCTTCCTACGCCAGTATCAACTGGGTCAGGTTCTAAGGGTCGCCGGGCCGCGATAATCGCTACCAGCCTCTCAGTCTCTCTGGCGAGACTCCCCTGACGGTTCTATTTGTATTTTATCTGCTGCCGCGCCGTCAAGCACGATGTCAGATTTTGCTGCCGCGGATACGGCCTGAAACGTTACCGGCCGATCGATATGCTCAGCCGCGATGGCTGTTCCGGGCGGCGGACCGCAGTAGCACGTTCATGCGCCTTACGCCGCGCGGCGTTCCGGGCCAGACTGCTGTTGCCGACGCCGGGCAATCTGCTCCGCGTGCTGCAGCACCTCCTGCAGGTCATCTTCATCGATGTCCAGCAGCTCACCGGCCAGCAGCGCTTCGTGCAGATCGGCGCGGGTAATGGAGACGTTCACCACCACCGGCGCGGGTCTGGCTTCCGCAGCGGCCAGCGGATGCGGATAACGGCGGCCGGCCAGGTTGTTAAATACAATCGCCAGCAGCGCCAGCGACAGCGAGTTGAGCAGGATCGGGGTAAGGACATAACCGTAGCCCAGCTGATGGATCGCCGGCCCGCCGATCACCGCGGTCAGCGCCACCGCGCCGCCCGGCGGATGCAGGCAACGCAGCTTAAACATCAGGACGATCGCCAGCGCGGCGGCCACGCCGCAGGCCAGTGCCGGCATGGCGATCCACTGGCCGACGGTCACGCCAACCAGCGCGCAGAGCACGTTACCGCCCACCACCGACCACGGCTGCGCCAGCGGGCTGTTTGGCACGCCAAACAGCAGCACCGCGGACGCGCCCATGGGGGCGACAAACCACAGGTTCACTTCGCCGAGCAGCCAGTGGCTGAACAGGCTGGTGATCGCCAGGCCGATACCTGCGCCGAGGCTGGCGAGGAGCATCTGTTTGCGGGCCACGGCCAGCGGGTGTGGCCAGAAGCGGCCAAGGAAAAGGCGTAGCTGCGCAGGCAGCGTGGAGGTGCGATTCATTTTGCAGGCGTCCGGTCATAGGAAATTCTTATTGTTTAGCGCGCTGATTCTCGCCGATCCTCCGCGCTGAAACAACCCGCCATCGTCAGAAGCGCAGCGGGAACAGAGACTGGCGAGGTGCCGAACGCCCGCCGTGTGAATTCGGTTACCACTCCGGCACCGGGTCGCTGAAGAACTGCCAGCCCTGCGGCCCCAGCGCCATCTCATTATCGGTCAGCAGCGCGGCGTCGAGCTGACGCCGCAGCGCCGCCTCATCCATCTGCATACCGATAAACACCAGCTCCTGGCGCGCGTCGCCGCTGCCCTGCTGCCAGTTTTGCATAATCGACAGCCGCAGATCCTCATCCTCAGGCCAGCGTTCAGGCGGTACCGCCGCCCACCAGCGGCCGGCCAGCCCCTGATGCGAGACGCCGCCCGCCTGTGACCAGTTACCGGCAAAATCGGGGCGTGAAGCCAGCCAGAAAAAGCCTTTTGAGCGCACGATACCCGGCAGCTCGCCGCTGAAAAATTCCCAGAAGCGCTGCGGATGGAACGGCCGGCGCGCGCGCCAGACAAAGTGGCTGATGCCGTACTCCTCGGTTTCCGGCACGTGGCTGCCGCGCAGCTCCTGCAGCCAGCCCGGCGCTTCGGCGGCGGCGTCAAAGTCAAACAGGCCGGTATTCAGCACTTTCTCCAGCGCTATCTGCCCAAAACGCGCCACTTCAATGCGCGCGCGCGGGTTAAGGCTGCGCAGGATCGCCACCAGCTGGCCGCGCTGCTGTTCGTCAATCAGGTCGGTTTTGTTCAGCACCAGCACGTCGCAGAACTCGATCTGGTCGATCAGCAGGTCCACCACCGAACGCCGATCCTGTTCGCCCAGCGACTCCCCGCGCTGCTGCAGGCTGTCGCGCGACCGGTAGTCGCGCAGGAAGTTGTAGCCGTCGACCACCGTCACCAGGGTATCCAGCCGGGCCACCGCCGACAGGCTCTCTCCATTTTCCTCTTCGAAGGTGAAGGTTTCCGCCACCGGCAGCGGCTCGGAGATGCCGGTGGACTCAATCACCAGCTGGTCAAAGCGCCCTTCCCGCGCCAGCCGGCTGACTTCGAGCAGCAGATCCTCACGCAGGGTGCAGCAGATACAGCCGTTGCTCATCTCGACCAGCTTCTCGTCGGTGCGCGACAGGTCGGCTCCGCCGTCGCGCACCAGCGCCGCGTCAATGTTCACCTCCGACATATCGTTAACGATCACCGCCACCCGGCGGCCTTCGCGGTTGTGCAGGATATGGTTAAGCAGGGTGGTTTTCCCGGCACCGAGAAAACCGGACAGCACGGTGACCGGCAGGCGCGCATCGCGTGGCAGAGGGGTTAAGTATTCAGCGTTCATCAGTTCCTCACAGCGTAACAGACTGGCATTAGCGAGGCGGCACGCTGCCCCTCGCCATTATTGTTACGTTATAACATAACAATAGTGATTGTCACCTTCTCTTTTCTGTGGACATCAGGTGCAATTTTCACCGCCCGGCGAGGGTGAAATTATTTTTAATTGAATGCTCAATCAATAAAAACTATGATCGGGGACACTTTTTAACAGAAAAAATGTTACCGGGGAGCAATTACTGAAAAATTAACTACGCTATTTCCATCACATAGCGACCTCACCTGATGCCTCGTCAAGTGTAATTAGCGGATAGTCGGCGGAAGTCACCCAGTATGCGCTAATGCACGCTTCGCAGAGCAAACGTCAGGTCAGTTATTCGTTCTCATTTTGCGGAGACCTTATGCCAGATATTGACATGCCAGAGAAAGCTCAGCAGGACCGTATCAACCCGGTGGTGTTCTACACCTCCGCCGCGCTGATCCTGCTGTTCTCACTGACCACCATCCTGTTTACCGATTTTTCCGACAACCTGATCAATCACGCGCTCGACTGGGTATCCAACACCTTTGGCTGGTACTACCTGCTGGCGGCCACCCTCTACATCGTGTTTGTGGTGTTTATGGCCTGCTCGCGCTTCGGTTCGATCAAGCTCGGGCCGGAGCAGTCGAAGCCGGAGTTCAGCCTGATGAGCTGGTCGGCGATGCTGTTCGCCGCCGGCATCGGCATCGACCTGATGTTCTTCTCGGTGGCCGAACCGGTCACCCAGTATATGATGCCGCCGGAGGGCGCGGGGCAAACCCATGAGGCCGCACGCCAGGCGATGGTGTGGACGCTGTTCCACTACGGGCTGACCGGCTGGTCGATGTACGCGCTGATGGGCATCGCGCTCGGTTACTTCAGCTACCGCTACGGGCTGCCGCTGACCATCCGTTCGGCGCTCTATCCGATCTTCGGTAAACGCATTAACGGCCCGATCGGCCACACCGTGGACATCGCCGCGGTGATCGGCACCATCTTCGGCATCGCCACCACCCTCGGCATCGGCGTGGTGCAGCTGAACTACGGTCTCAACGTGCTGTTTGATATCCCGGAGGGGCTGACCGTGCAGAGTGCGCTGATCGTGCTGTCGGTGGTCATGGCGACCATTTCCGTCACCTCCGGCGTTAATAAGGGCATCCGTTTCCTGTCGGAACTCAACGTGCTGCTGGCCTTTGGCCTGATCCTGTTTGTACTGTTCGTCGGCGATACCGGCTTCCTGCTTAACGCGCTGGTGCTGAACGTCGGGGACTATATCAACCGCTTTATGGGGATGACGCTGAACAGCTTCGCCTTTGACCCGCAGACCGAGTGGATGAACAACTGGACGCTGTTCTTCTGGGCGTGGTGGGTTGCCTGGTCGCCGTTTGTCGGCCTGTTCCTCGCCCGTATCTCACGCGGCCGCACCATCCGCCAGTTTGTACTGGGCACGCTGACCATTCCGTTTATCTTCACCCTGCTGTGGCTGTCGATCTTCGGCAACAGCGCGCTGAACGAGATCATCCACGGCAACCTGGCGTTTGCCCAGGAGACGATGGCGCACCCGGAACGTGGCTTCTACAGCCTGCTGGCGCAGTACCCGGGCTTTACCTTCAGCGCCTCGGTCGCCACCATTACCGGCCTGCTGTTTTACGTTACCTCGGCGGACTCCGGCTCGCTGGTGCTGGGCAACTTCACCGCCCGCCTCAGCGACATTAACAATGACGCTCCCAACTGGCTGCGCATCTTCTGGTCGGTGGCGATCGGCCTGCTGACCATGGGTATGCTGATGGTTAACGGCGTCAGCGCGCTGCAAAAAACCACGGTGATCATGGGCCTGCCGTTCAGCTTTGTGATCTTCTTTGTGATGGCCGGGCTGTATAAATCGCTGCGGGTGGAAGATCACCGCCGCGCCAGCACCACGGTGAATATGCCGCCGGTGCCGGTATCACGCGACGATCGCCTCAACTGGAAGCAGCGTATTTCCCGCGTGATGAACTATCCGGGTTCCACGCACACCAAAAAGATGCTGGATGAAGTGTGCCGCCCGGCAATGGAAGAGGTAGGGCGTGAGCTGGAGCGCCGCGGCGCCCAGGTGCAGGTCAGCGAACTGCCGCCGCAGGAAGATGAGCGCCTGAATCATCTGGAGCTGACGGTCAGCCTCGGCGATGAGCAGAGCTTCATCTACCAGATCTGGCCGCAGCGTTACTCGGTGCCGGCGTTCACCTATCGCGCCCGCCGCGGCAAGTCGGACTACTTCCGCCTGGAGACCTTCCTGCTGGAGGGCACCCAGGGCAACGACCTGATGGACTACACGCGCGAGCAGATCATTAACGACATCCTCGACCAGTACGAGCGTCATCTGACCTTCCTGCACATCCACCGCGAGGCGCCGGGCAGCACCATGCCGTTCCCGGAGAGCTGATCCTGCAGTAACGCCAGACCATCAACCAGGCCTCCGGGCCTGGTTTTTTTATGATCAGGCAAAGCGCTTCGCTCCGGCCACGCTGAGGATCACCAGCGCGGAGCAGACCAGCATACTCAGCGCCAGCGGTTCATGAAGCAGCAGCGCGGTCAGCAGCAGACCGAAGAACGGCTGCAGCAGCTGCAGCTGCCCCACCCCGGCAATGCCGCCCAGCGCCAGCCCGCGATACCAGAAAAAGAAGCCGATCAGCATACTGAACAGAGACACGTAGCCCAGGCCAAACCACGCCGGTGCGCTAACGGCGGCCAGACTGACGGGCCAGTTGGCGATGCCGATCGCGGCCATCAGCGGCAGCGACAGCAGCAGCGCCCAGCAGATCACCTGCCAGCCGCCCAGCCGCCGTGACAAACCGGCCCCTTCCGCGTAGCCCAGCCCACACACCAGCACCGCCGCGATCATCAGCAGATCGCCGCCGATCGCGCCGCCCTGCCCGCTGCCGATCGCAAACCCGGCCACGGTGCCGCCGCCCAGCAGCGAAAACAGCCAGAAAGCGCGCTTAGGCCGCTCACCGCCGCGCAGCACGCCAAACAGCGCCGTGGCCAGCGGCAGCAGGCCGATAAATACCAGCGAGTGCCCGGCGCTGATGTGCTGCAGCGCCATGGCGGTCAGCAGCGGGAAACCGGCCACCACCCCGGCGGCAACGATCAGCAGCGGCAGCAGATCGCTGCGCGTCGGTAGCCGCTGCCGCAGCAGCCACAACAGCCCCCCACCGAGCACGGCAGCAATGACCGCCCGCGCCGAGGTTAAAAACCACGGCGAAAAATCCATCACCGCCACCCGGGTGGCGGGCAGCGAACCGCTGAAAATAATCACGCCTGCCAGCCCGCTCCACCAGCCTGCCGTCGTGCGTTGCTGCGTCTGTTCCGTTGTTTGCTGCATGGTTCCTCTGTGCATAGTTTCCCACCGTTAACGGCTTTAGCTTCGAACGATAGTAGGATGCGTGACGAACAAGACGAAGATACAATGCAGTACAATTCTCCCGAACTGTATGGCTAACGCCAGCCATACAGTTCAGTGTTCACAGTCACGGAACCCCCGTCAATGACCCGAACCGAAAGCCTGACCGACGATATTCGCCGTAAAATCAGCAGCGGTGCGCTGGCCGCCGGTGAGCGACTGCCGTCGATCCGCCGCTATGCCGCCCTGATGCAGGTTTCCCCTTCCACGGTAGTGGAAGCCTATGAACGGCTGGCGGCGGCCGGACTGATCCGCTCACGCCGGGGGGCGGGGTTTTACGTCAGCAGCAGTCAGCAGGCTCCCCGCAGCCTGGTGGAGAGCGCCACCCGGCTGCCGCCGGAGATCGACCCGTTCTGGGTGTCGCGCCAGTCGCTGGATGCCGGAGAAGAGGTGCTCAAGCCCGGCTGCGGCTGGTTGCCTGAAGACTGGATGCCCGCCGAAGCGCTGCGTAAAGGGCTGCGCCAGCTGGCGCGGTCGGACGCCAGCCTGCTGGTGGACTACGGCGGCACCCGAGGTGCACCGGCCCTGCGCCAGTGGCTGCAAAACCGTTTTGCCCGCGACGGGCTGAACGTGCCGCTGCAACAGATTATGCTGACCGGCTCCGGCAGCCAGGCGCTGGATCTGATCTGCCGCTTTCTGCTGCGGCCGGGGGATACCGTGCTGGTTGATGACCCCTGCTACTTTAATTTTCAGACCCAGCTGCGGATCCATCAGGTGAAGATCGCCGGCGTCCCCTGGACCCCGACCGGGCCGGATATCACCGCCTTTGAGCAGGTTCTCGCCGCGGAACGGCCGCGCCTGTATATCACCAACTCGGCGCTGCACAACCCGACCGGCGCCAGCCTGTCGCCGCAGACCGCCTGGCGGATGCTGCGCGCGGCCGAAGCCGAGGATCTGATCATCGTGGAAGATGATATTTTCGCTGATTTTGAGCCGGAGATGTCGGCGCGGCTGGCGATACCGGACGGGCTGGAGCGGGTGATCCGCATGGGCAGCTTCTCCAAGACGCTTTCCGCCTCGGTGCGCTGCGGCTATATCGCCGCCCGCCAGCCGTGGATCGACGGGCTGGTGGATCTGCAGATTGCCTGCAATTTCGGTGGCCCCAGTCCGCTGACCACCGAACTGCTGGCCAGCGTGCTGGCGGGCGGCAGCTACCGCAAACACCTCGATGACGTCACCCGCCGGCTGGCGCGGGCGCAGCGCGAGGCGGTGGCGAGGCTGACCCGGAGCGGTCTGACGCCGTGGCTGATCCCACGCGGCGGTTTTTATCTCTGGTGCCGGCTGCCCGCCGGTATCGACTCCACCGCGCTGGCCCGCCGCTGCCGTGAGGAGAACGTGATCCTCGCGCCGGGCAACGTGTTCAGCGTCTCGCAGAGCGCCGGAAATTTCCTGCGCTTTAACGTGGCGCACCTCAGCGATCCGCGGGTATTCCAGGTACTGGAGCAGGCGATGCGGGAGCTGGCTGCCGGCAATCACCTCTGAGCCCACGGGCAGTGCTTTTTTACCCGCGCGGGCGGATCGGCCACGCTTTATCTCTGCCAGCGGCATATGACCGCGCGCGGACCCCGTGAACGTCCGGGGTCATTACCGCGCTAAACCACGGATTAAGCTTTTAACCGCGTATCCTTATCAGATATTCATCGTTCACAGTGTCGTAACAGCCAGCTAATAATCACGCCATTCTCACACCCGTTAAGGTGGCACGTTATGACCGAGCGTATTCGTTTAGCCCAGCCTGAAGAGGCGGAATTTCTGCATGCTCTATTACAGCGAGCCTACGCGCCGTTAATTCCGCAGGGAATACATTTCACCATTACCCGTTCCAGCGTTGAAGACGTGCGGGCGGTCATCGCCAGCGAATCGACCTTTGTACTGGAAAGCGACGGCCAGCTGGTAGCGACGCTGACCGCCCGCTTCCCGTGGACGCCGGATAAGAAGCAGGTGGCGCCCTGGCCGTTCCTGCACTGGTTTGCCGTCGATCCGGACTTTAAAGGCAGGGGCTACGGCAGCCGCATTATCCGTTACGTGGAGGAGAGTTTTCTGCGCGACACGCTGAAGGCACCGGCGGTGTATCTGGCAACCGCGATTAAACATCCGTGGCTGTCGCAGCTTTATCTGCGTCGCGGCTATCAGCCGTTCCACCGGGCAATAAATCCGCTGGGCGTGGAGCTGGTTTATTTAACCCGCGTACTCGACCAGCAGCGTTATGAGCAGGCTAAAAATAAAGAAACCCTGCACGATTTTACTGATAACAAACTGACCGCCTGACTGGCT
Source organism: Erwinia sp. E602 (assembly GCF_018141005.1). Lineage (NCBI taxonomy): Bacteria > Pseudomonadati > Pseudomonadota > Gammaproteobacteria > Enterobacterales > Erwiniaceae > Erwinia > Erwinia sp. E602. The sequence continues at coordinate 151,487 of NZ_CP046581.1, forward strand.
TCTTAAACATTATTCCGGGAAAACTATGCGCGTAAATAATAACGTGGCCATGATGGCCACCGTTTCACTGCTGGCCCTTTCCGTCTCCGCGGCTTTTGCCGCAGAAAAACCGCAAACCGGCGGTACCCTGACCTGGGGTGTTGAAGTTGAACCCAGCCCGCTGAATCCGCAGCTGAACGGCCAGGATAAAGCCGAGCTGATCCTGCGCGCCGCCTATGAGTCGCTGCTGGCGCGTAACGCCGACGGCAGTTACGTACCCTGGCTGGCCGAAAGCTACAAGGTGGAAGACGAGGGGAAACGCATCACCTTCACCCTGCGTAAAGGGGTGAAGTTCACCGACGGCGTGCCGTTTAATGCGGCAGCGGTGGCGGAAAACTTCCGCCGCATTCAGGATCCCGCCTACGCGGCGGGTACCAGCCTGTACGCGCTGGGCAGCCATCTGGCCAGCGTTGAAACCCCGGATGAGCAGCACGTGGTGCTGAACCTGAAAGAGGTTTATACGCCGTTCCTGTCGTTCGCCGCCGGGCTGAAGCTGATTTCCCCGAAATCCTGGGAGTCACCAACGGTAAAAGCCGGTGGTGCTGAGGTGGCCGGTACCGGTCCGTTTATTCTGCAGCGCTATGAAAAAGGCCAGCAGATCGTCTTTAAGAAAAACCCGGACTACAACTGGGCACCGGCCAACGCCGGCCGCCAGGGCCCGGCGTATCTCGATGGCGTAACTTACCGCTTCCTGCCGGAATCTTCCGTACGTACCGGTGCCCTGCTCTCCGGCCAGGTGGATCTGATTGAAGGGATCTCCGGTAATGACGCCGGTGAATTCAAAGATAACCCGGACTTCGACTACCGGCATGCGCTGAACACCGGCACCCCTTACTCGCTGTTCCTTAACGTGGAATATGGCCCGACCCGCGAGCAGAAGGTGCGCCAGGCCCTGCTGCAGGGGCTGGATATCGACGGCATACTGAAATCGATCTATCGCGGCGAACGCACCCGTACCTGGGGCATCACCTCACCGATCGATCCGCTGTATGACAAAGGGCTGGAAGGCAAATACGGCAACAATCCGACGCTGGGCAATAAACTGCTGGATGAAGCAGGCTGGACTCAGCGTGATGCCGATGGCTTCCGCACCAGAGAGGGTAAACGCCTGACCATCGATATCGTCCAGGCACAGGCGACCGTCCGTGACCAGCGCGGCGTGCTGCTGCAGGCGCTGCAGGCACAGGCCCGCCAGCGTCTCGGCGTGGATCTGAACATCCGTTACGTCGATTCCGGCACCTACGTCGAGCTGCGTAACAGCGGCCAGTTTGGTTCGATTGCCAACTCCAACACGCCTACCGACGGCATCGACATTGAAAACCACTACCTGCCGGTGAAAGCGGGCGGGGCCATCAACTACAGCCGCACCTCGGCACCGGAGATCCTGCCGCTGCTGAAAGCCGCCTCCACCACCCTGGACGAGGCGAAAAAACGCGAGTCCTACGCGCAGCTGCAGCAGTTCGTGATTCTGGACCAGGCCGTGGCGGTACCGCTGTATGAGCCGGAAGACCAGATCGCCTCGGCGAAATATGTCCACGGCGTCGGTTTCCGTGCCTTTAAGCAGCTGCCGGAAAACGCCTGGGGCGTCTGGCTGAGCAAACACTGATAACGGAGTCATCATGAGCAGCGAAACCACTCCCCTGATCAAAAGCCCTTCGGCCCTGCGCCTGAAGGCGCCCTCCTCCCTGCTGTGGCGGGCGACCGGGCGTCTGGGCGGCGGCGTGATGGTGCTGTGGGCAGCGGTGACGCTGTCCTTTATCGGCGTCTGGCTGGCACCGGGCGATATTGTCAGCCTGCTGATCGGTGAACAGATCCGCACCCCGGAAATTGAAGCGGCGATCCGCGCCGAATGGGGGCTGGATCAGCCCCTGTGGCAGCAGTACCTCAGCTACCTGTGGCGCGTGCTGCACGGCGATTTTGGCCGCTCTTATATGCTCAATGTCGACGTCGGCCAGCTGATGGCCTCGCAGCTGGTGCCAACCCTGAAGCTGACCGCTGCCGCACTGCTGGTCAGCGTGGCGTTTGCCGTGCTGCTGGCGGTGAGTACCGCGCACCGTCGCTGGGGTCGTCGCGTTGCCAACGGCATTGAACTGCTGCTGGCCTCCACGCCCTCATTCTGGCTGGGAATTGTGCTGCTGTTCGTGTTCAGCTTTACCCTGCGCTGGTTCCCGGTGGCCGGCGACCGCAACGCTGCCGCGCTGGTGCTGCCGGCGCTGGCGCTGGGGCTGGCGCAGGGGGCGGTGGTGTCACAGGTGCTGCGGCGCGGGCTGGAGGAGGCGCTGGATCAGCCGTTTTCGCTGACGCTGCGCGCCTGGGGCATTAAGGGCAGCACCGTGCGCCTGCGCCACGCGCTGCGCCATGCGGCGCTGCCGGCGGTGACGCTGACCGGCTGGCTGGTCGGCGGCCTGCTGAGTGGTGCGGTGATCACCGAAACGGTGTTCAGCCGTCCCGGCCTCGGCAAGGTGACGATGGACGCGGTGCTGAGCAAGGATCTGCCGGTGGTGCTGGCCGTCGCCATTCTGTCGGCGCTGATCTACGTGGTAATGAGCACGCTGGTCGATATCCTCGCCCTGCTGCTCGACCCGCGCCTGCGTCACCAGCCGGGCAGGGAGTGAATCATGTCTGAAATCTTAACGCTGCGCCTTGCGCGCAGCCTGCCTTACGGCCTGCTGGCCGCCCTGTTATTCCTGGTGCTGCTGGCGCTGGCCGCCCTGTTTCCCGGCTGGCTGGCACCTTTCGATCCGCTGCAGGCCGACCCGCTCAACGCCATGCTGCCCCCTTCCTGGCAACACTGGCTGGGCACCGATCAGCTGGGCCGCGATCTGCTGAGCCGGGTGATCTACGGCAGCCGCTACTCGCTGCTGATTTCGGTAGCGGCGATCGCGCTGGCAGTGGTGGCGGGTACGCTGCTGGGCCTGCTGGCCGGGCTGGCGCGCGGCGTGGTGGATGAGGTGACTGGCCGCACGGTCGACGTCATCTCCGCCTTCCCGGACCTGCTGCTGGCGCTGATGCTGATCGCCTTTACCGGCCCCGGCACCGTTAACCTGATTATTGCGCTGGGCGTTGCTTCGGTGCCGCGCTTTGCCCGCGTGGTGCGCGCGCAGACGTTCCTGGTGGCGCAGTCCGGCTACGTGGAACAGGCGCGCACCTTTGGTCTGCCGCGCTGGCAGCTGGTGCTGCGTCACGTGCTGCCGCACGCGGTGGCGCAGGTGCCGGCGCTGGCCACCCTCGGTCTGGGTACGGCGATCATCGGCACCGCCGGGCTGAGCTTCCTCGGCATGGGCCCGCAGCCGCCGACGGCAGAGTGGGGGCTGATGCTGGCGGAAGGCCGTAACTATCTGCGTAACGCCTGGTGGACCGGCGTCTGGCCGGGTGTTGCCATTACCCTGACCGTGGTAGCAGTGAATACCGTTGGCCGCTACTGGCAGGCCCGTTTTGAAGGAAAACAACCATGACCGCTGCGGTAGATATTCATAACCTGGCCATCCGCTTTGGCGAACAGACGGTGGTTAACGGGCTGAATCTGACCATTCAGCCGGGGGAATCGGTGGCGCTGGTCGGCGAGTCCGGCTCCGGTAAAACCGTCACCGCCCGCGCGCTGCTGGGGCTGCAGGCCAAAGGCGCAATCATCAGCGCCGACCGTTTCGATATTCTCGGCCAGCCCGCGCTGGGCAACAGCGAGCGCCAGTGGCGGCAGGTACGGGGTAAGCAGATTGGCTACGTGCTGCAGGACGCGCTGGTTTCTCTCGATCCGCTGCGTACCGTCGGCCAGCAGCTGGCCGACGCCCTGCTGGCCAGCCAGCCGCTGCCCGCCCGCGAAATCGTGCCGCGCAGCATTCAGCTGCTGCAGCACGCGGGCATTGCCGACGCAGAGCAGCGTCTGGCGGTTTACCCGCATCAGCTCTCCGGCGGCCTGCGCCAGCGGGTGCTGATCGCCTGCGCGCTGGCCGGGCAGCCGGCGCTGCTGATTGCCGACGAACCGACCACCGCGCTGGATATGACGGTGCAGAAACAGATCCTGTCGCTGCTGCAGCAGCGCCGCGATAACGGCCAGGCGCTGCTGCTGATCAGCCATGACCTGGCGGTGGTGGCCGAACTGGCCGACCGGGTGCTGGTGATGCGCGACGGCGAAGTGGTGGAGAGCGGTGCCACCCGTGAGGTGCTGCGTACCCCGCAGCACGCGTGGAGCCGCCGCCTGCTGCAGGCTATCCCCCGCCCGGAGACGCGCGGTTTTCGTCTGGCGTCACCGCAGCCGGAGGCGCTGCCCGAACGCGCCCCGGCCGGAGAGATCGTGGTGGCGGTCAACGGCGTCCATAAGTATTACGGCGACCGCCACGTGGTCAATAACGTCTCCTTCACGCTGCGCGCCGGGGAAACGCTGGGGGTGGTCGGTGAGTCCGGCTCCGGCAAAAGTTCGCTGGCCCGCCTGCTGCTCGGCCTGAGCGAACCGCAGTGCGGCGAGATCGTTATTGCCGGCCAGCGCTGGGACCATCAGCCGGAAGCGCTGCGCCGCAGCCGCCGCCAGCAGCTGCAGCTGATTGCCCAGGATCCGCTGAGCTCGTTCGATCCGCGTTACAACGTGGAGCGCATCATCGGCGAAAGCCTGGATGCGGTGCAGATCTTCGGCGCGGAGCGGCGTAAACGGGTGCTGCAGCTGCTTGACGAAGTGCGGCTCAGCCGGTCGCTGCTGCAGCGCTACCCGCGTGAACTCTCCGGCGGCCAGCGCCAGCGCGTGGCGATTGCCCGCGCCTTTGCGCCCAACCCGGCGCTGCTGGTGGCCGATGAACCGGTCAGCGCGCTGGACGTGTCGGTGCAGGCGCAGATCCTCGACCTGCTGGCCGATATGCAGGCGGAGCACCGCACCGCCCTGCTGTTTATTTCGCACGATCTCGGCGTGATCCACCACCTCTCCGACCAGCTGCTGGTGATGAAGGAGGGGCGCGTGGTGGAGAGCGGCGACGTGAACCAGGTATTTAACCACCCGCGCCATCCGTGGACGCGACAGCTTCTTGATGCGCAGCCGGCGCTGCCGGGCCGCGCTGCCTGAATAACCCGTAAGGAAACCAGCCATGAGTCAGACCCAAACACAGCTGCGCCTCGGCGCAATTATACAGGGCCCGTCGGGCAATATGTCCGCCTGGCGTCACCCGGATGCGGTCAGCGACGCCAGCATCAACGTTGAGTTCGTCACAGCGCTGGCAAAACAGGCCGAAGCGGCGAAATTCGATTTCCTGTTTGTCGCCGACGGCCTGTATATCAACGCCAGGTCGATCCCGCACTTCCTCAACCGCTTTGAGCCGATCACGCTGCTGTCCGCGCTGGCGCTGGTGACGGAGAAAATCGGCCTGGTGGCCACCCTCTCCACCTCCTACAGCGAGCCGTTTACCGTGGCGCGTCAGTTTGCCAGCCTCGATCAGCTGAGCGGCGGCCGCGCGGGCTGGAACGTCGTCACCTCACCGCTGGAAGGTTCGGCTAAAAACTTCTCACGCGATCGCCACCCGGAGCACAGCGAGCGCTACCGCATCGCCAGCGAGTATCTGCAGGTGACCAAAGGCCTCTGGGACTCGTGGGAGGCGGACGCCTTCGTGCGCAACAAAGAGAGCGGCGAGTTCTTTGCCGCCGACAAGCTGCATACGCTGAACCATAAAGGCCACTACTTCTCGGTGCAGGGACCGCTTAACGTCGGCCGTTCTCCGCAGGGGCGGCCGGTGATCTTCCAGGCCGGCGCGTCGGAGTCCGGCAAGGCGTTTGCCGCTGAAACCGCCGACGCCATCTACACCCGCCAGGAAACGCCGGAACTGGCACGCGCTTTCCGTGAAGACGTGCGCCGCCAGCTGGTGGTCAACGGCCGTGACGCCGATGATATCCGCGTCTTCCAGGGGATCAGCGTGATTATCGGCGACAGCGAAGCGCAGGCAGAAGAGCGCTACCAGCAGACCGCGCAGCTGGTATCACTGGAAAAGGCGCTGGAGTACCTTGGCCGCTACTTTGAGCATCATGACTTCAGTCAGTACGATGCGGACGCGCCCTTCCCGGATATCGGCGATCTCGGCCAGAACAGCTTCCGCAGCACCACCGACACCATCAAACGCAACGCGCAGGCGCGCGGCCTGACCCTGCGCCAGGTGGCGCTGGAAGAGGCCACCCCGCGCCCGACCTTTTCCGGCACCGCCGGACAGGTGGCCGACGGGCTGGAAGCCTGGTTTACCGGCGGCTCGGCGGACGGCTTTATCGTTCGCGGCGGCACGCCGACGGCGTTTAACGACTTCGTTGACCAGGTAATCCCGATCCTGCAGGCGCGCGGCCTCTATCGCCGCGAGTACGAAGGCAACACCCTGCGCGAACAGCTGGGGCTCCGCGAACCGGAAAACCAGTTTGCGGCGCGGCGGGAAGAGGGGGCAGCGGTGTAACGGGTTCCGGCCGGAAGAATAAGCGGGTCAGCTCCGGGCTGACCCGCTTATTCAGACCGGTTCACGATCAGGCCGCACGCGCCGCCCCGAAAACAGTCCCGCAGGCAGCGTAATAATCGCCAGGCAGATCACAATCAGCGCCATCCCGGCCCAGCCGCTGGCCGGCAGCGTCTCGCCCACCAGCGTTACGGCCAGCAGCGCGGCCACCACCGGTTCCAGCAGGGTGATGGTGGTGGCGGTGCTGGCGCGGATGCGGGCTAAGCCATAGCCGTAGCAGAGATAGCCGATAAACATCGGCACCAGCGCCATATAGATCCCCACCGCAGCATTGCTCCACGACTGCAGCAGCGGTGCTCCGGTCAGCAGCAGCACCGGCATCAGCAGCAGGCCACCTGCGCCAAAGGTCGATCCCATCGCGGCCGGGCCGCTGACCCCCTTCTGCATCATCTGCCGGGCCGACCAGGAGTAGAGAGCATAGGTTAAGCCGGCCACCAGCCCCAGCAGAATACCGGCCAGCGCGTGTGGGCGTTCTGCGCCGGCGGTGGCATGGCCGCTCTCCGCCAGCGTCAGCAGCACCATTCCGGCCACGCCCACGGCGGCACCGCACATCCAGCGGCGGCTTAAGCGCTGCCGGTCAAAAAAGTACTCAAGCAGTGCCGATAACAGCGGCGCAGAGCCGATGGAAATCACCGTGCCCACCGCTACCCCGGCCAGGTTCATCGAGGCATAAAACGCCAGCGGGTAGATCGCCACGGCCAGCGCACCGATCGGCAGATAACGGCGCTGGGCCAGAATTTTACGCCGCTGCGCCACCACCGGCCGCAGGGCAATCAGGCACTGCAGTAAACCGCCGAAGCCCATCGCCACCGCGCCGACGGCGAGCGGACTGACCTCCGGCGCAAAGGTCGCGGCCGTACCGGTGGTTCCCCACAGAATGGCGGCAATCAGAACGCCGAACGTGCCGAGGGTTTGCTGCGCGGATCGGGCGTCTGTAGTGGTGCAGGTTTGCTGTTCTGCCGTGTTGCTCACAGTGCCTCCATTAACTGCTGCGCCATCGCACAGGCCTGAGTGATACAGGCGCTGTTGCCCTCCAGCCCGGCGCGGCAAATGCTGCCCTCCAGCAGGAAGGAAAAATGCCTCGCCAGCAGCGCAATATCCCTGCCCTGCGGATTAGCCAGTTCTGCAAGGTGAGTAACCAGGATCGCTTCAACCTGCTCTTTATGCTTGCGCACTTCACGACGCCCCGCGGAATCGGCCGGGAATTCGGCGGCGGCATTTAGCAGGCCGCAGCCGCGAAAGCCGTGCTCATAGGCGAATTCGGCGTGATCGCCGTAGGCAGCAAATACCGCGATCACCTTCTCACGCGGCGTGGCCGCCTGTGCCACCCGCCGCTGGTAGAAGTCAAGCCACTCCTGATGGCGCACCTGCAGATAGGCGGCAATCAGCGCATCCTTGGAGCTGAAGTTATTGTAGAGGCTCTTCTTTGCCACGCCTGCGCGCTTAATAATGGCATCAATGCCGGTACTGCTGATGCCATGGGCGTAAAACAGCACCTGCGCGGCGCGGAGCAGCTTATCGTGGGCGCTTTCGCGGTCGGGGGTCATTGTCGCCTTCTTGTTTCAGTAAAAAGTAGGTAGACCAGTCTACCTACTTATCAGCGTAAATCAACCTGAGGCTGACCACGAATGACTGAATGGCAGGTACCTCACCTGTTATTTACAGAATTCTCTGCAGGGTGATGGCTGCTGCCGGGGTAATCCTGCCACCCTGTGCCCGCTGCACGTACGCCGCAATACCGTTGTTCAGTGGATCGCCAGCGGGCAGCGGGCAGATAATGCCGCCGCTAATTCACCCGCAGCACCACGATGCCGGGCTTTTTCGCCATATATTCCAGAAATGGCGTATCGACCACCCGCATATTACGCGACAGCGATGAGGCGTTGCGGTACCACACCTGGCCATCCCGTTTGATCACGATCCCGGTGTGGGAGACGTCCAGACCGGCCAGCGGAGAATAAACGCCAACGTAATCGCCGGTGTGCAGCTTATCGAGGACCTGCTGGCTGATGGCGTTACCGGGAAGGTAGGCGATCGTCCGCGGCACGCTGCCCAGCCCGGCAATGTATTCACCGCCGTCGGCTTTGCGGTTCAGCGTCTTTTCAACCGCGATCGCCGCAGGACTCAGGCTGCGGGTGATATCCTCAGCGTTGTGCGGGCTGATGGCATACCAGTCGGTGAAGAAATGTTTTCTGCTCAGGTAGCTGACCTTATCGTTGACGTAGCGCACGCGGATGAGCCGGGTCAGGAAGTTATCCGCGCTGGTTGCGCGCGTCAGTGCCTCGACGTAATCAATCAGCGTATAGCAGTCGACGCCGTTAAAATTTGCCACCAGCACTTCCGGGGTTAACGCAGAGCCCTTCAGCGTGTCGGCCTGATACGGCGTACCGAGAAAGGCCGCCGACAGGTCGCGCACCCGTTCGCCGTGGCTTTTGTTCCGTCCGGGGATCGTCACCGTACGCAGCAGGGTGTTCACCTTCTGCGCGGTAGCGCTGTCCATCTCGGTCTGAAACGCGGGCTGCGCTGACCGGCATGAAACCACCGCTGTCAGGCCCAGCGACAGCAGTAAAACAGCCGTTTTTTTCATTTTCTCTCCTTGTTAACCGGGTTAAATCCTGGGGGTTTTTTACCCGCTTAACCGTGGAAGAGAGAATGTGATAGCCGTTCATTTAACGCCCGTTGATGGATGCGACAACATATCTGACAAATAACCGGTTGTGCGATATTTTGCAGTGCGCAGCCGCGTGGTCCTTATCCCTGTTCAATCAGCATCACCGCCGTGGTGTTCTCCTCCAGCGCCTCAAACAGGTGCGGTTCATCAGCCGGGTAGCTGATGTAATCACCGGCGGTCAGTTCCACCCAGCCCTCCAGCGGCCCCACCCTCGCCCGGCCACTGCTGAGGATCACATGCTCCAGCGTGCCGGGCTGATGCGCGGCAGAAATCTTCGGTTCACCCGGCTGCACCTGCAGGCGATAAATATCACGCTGTGCCCCCGGTGGGCAGGTAGCCAGCAGCGTGGCCAGATAGTTTGCCTGGCCGGAGACCAGCGGCGTGCCCTCCCCGACGCGTATCACCTGCACCGGCTGTCGCGGCTGGGCGATCAGGCGACTGACCGGCACGTTCAGCGCCATCGCCAGCGCCCACAGGGTTTCCAGTCCCGGATTGCCAATGCCGTTCTCCAGCTGTGAAAGCGTGGATTTGGCAATGCCCGCGCGTTTTGCCAGCTCGGTCACGCTGACCGCCAGCCGCTCCCGTTCACGGCGCAGCGCCTGTGCCAGCAGCAGTATGGGTGAGCCTGCCGCAGATTCAGGCGGGGTTAAATCACTCATAGTGTTCTCCATATCGTACAAATGTTCTTTTTGACGAACGCCTCTTATGCGTTCATTATAATGTCCGCTCGTTCAATTTAACCTGTTAATCCACACCTGAAAACCTTTACGGACCTGATAAGGAGTCAAGAAATGGTCTCAACCACGGGAACACTGCAAATGACCGCGGCAATGCTGGTCGCCGGTACCACCGGCTGGCTGGTAATCGCTTCCGGGCAGGATGCGTTAACCGCCGTTTTTTACCGCTGCCTGTTTGGCGCAGTGGCGATGGCGCTGGTCTGTTTTACCCTGCCCGGATCGTGGCAAGTGAGAATAACCCTGCATCAGTGGCTGCTGGTTGTCGCTGGCGGTATCGCACTGGTTTTAAACTGGGTGTTACTGTTTACAGCGTACGCGTCGGCTTCGGTCAGTGTCGCAACCGTGACCTACCACACTCAGCCTTTTATGCTGACTGCGCTGAGTGCGCTGTTGTTTCGCGAAAAAATCTCCCGGCAGGCGGCTTTGTGGCTGGGGGTGGCGTTCGCGGGTGTCGTACTGATCGTCAGCGGAGGGCAGCCCGTCCGGTCAGGCGGGGAGCATTATCTCTCCGGGGTGCTGCTGGCGCTGGGTGCCGCGTTCTGTTACTCGCTGGTTGCGATTGTGGCCCGTAGCGTAAAGCATATCTCCCCCCAAAAGCTGGTCCTCATCCAGCTGATTACCGGGACGCTGCTGTTACTGCCTTTTATGACACCGATTGAGGCAGAAAACCCGGTTAAGGTATGGTCGCTGCTGTTAATACTGGGTGTGGTACATACTGCGCTGATGTCGACCTTGCTTTATGCGGGGATCGGTAAACTTAGCGGCAGCCTGGTGGCCGCGCTCTCATTTATTTATCCGGTGGTCACTATCGTTGTAGACTGGCTGGTCTTTGCCCACCGCCTTACGTTAGGGCAGTTCTGCGGCGCACTCATCATCCTTATTGCCACTGCGGCCAGCTACCGGTTAAGAAATAACGCGAGCAGGAGAGCGTAACCCGCATGAACAGAGCCTGTCTGACCCTAATATTGCAGGCAGGCACGCTGTTGTTGGCGGAGCATTAAAAAGTTAAAAGTATGTTGTAACTAGTTAATGTCGTAACGGGATTTCATACCGGCTTAACGTAAACTGACTCTGTTCACGCGCTGATGATATCTTTTTACCGGCAACCCGCTGGCTAAAAAGTGGATATAGCGACTGAAGCCGTTTTATATCCGGTCAGCAGAATAGTCCGAAACCGTCCCCCCGACAAACCAGAATGACCGTTACCTGACTGCTCACCTGACCCGCAGATACCGGGAATAATAACCTGGGTTAACTTTCCTCCCTGCCGACCTTCGCGGGCTGAGCAGCTAAGAGACGCCTGCATCATCAGATTGAATGCGCAAAAATGAGAACGAATAGCGGGATTTCTGGTTTACACGGGATGGTGACGGTTTATTTCACACCTGCCATAAGGCTACACGGGTGACAGCGTAACACCCGCAAAAAAAGTTAGCTTTTTTTGCGCTAAGAACAGGTGGCATACTCTGAAGAAAATCAATCATTAACAGCAGGATAGTCAGTTATTCTTCGCTAACGTAATTCAACGCGTTTTACCCGATCTTTCCGTGTAAAGTTTCAACAAGCCACGTAAGGCCTCGAAGTATAGTGTTAAGATTCATCCCATTCGATGTAAATATAGCTACATCCTCGATTGCATCTCCGCTGACTTATGTGCACAACCTCACCTTTAATTGAACATTTTTTTAAATTACTGTTTTTTCCTCATTCATTTGAATGTACACTTGTCACTGGTACCTATGTTGACTAAATTTAAACCACCTTACAGGTTACGGATTCCGTTATGAGCGAAACGCTGAAAGTATTAAATAACATTCGCACCCTGCGTGCGCAGGCTCGTGAAATTTCTTTAGCTGAGCTCGAAGAGATGCTGGAGAAACTGGAAGCGGTAGTGAACGAAAGACGTGAAGCAGATGCCGCTATCGCCTCTGAGATTAAAGAAAAAGAACAGAAACTGGCAAAATACCGCCAGATGCTGCTGGAAGATGGTATCGACCTGAGCGAACTGACCGCTGCAGATAATACCACTACCAAGACCCGTGCCAAGCGTGCACCGCGTCCGGCTAAGTATGAATATACTGACGAAAACGGCGAATCCAAATCCTGGACCGGCCAGGGCCGTACCCCGGCGGTAATTAAGCAGGCGCTGGACGCAGGCAAAAAACTTGAAGATTTCCTGATCAAGTAACAAAACCGGCCACCCGTCAGGTGGCCGTTTTTTTTCCTGCCACTCCCCTCGTCTTTCAGTTTTCCACCTCAGTTGTCCCTGAGATTTACCCCCCACTGCCGTCCGATCGACACCTCTGCTGCGGTATCTGTGCCCTGCCTTTTAACCATCCCCTGTCACACGCTCTGTTTTCAGCTTTCTCCTTCACAGCCTTATGCGCAAAACGCAAATAGCCAGAAGAATTCCTTGCTTCACCTTGACCGTTGTCAGGCCTGATATTGGTTGCCAGCAGGCACATCAAACTGACAATAAAGGAATTCCTTATGCGCAACACGTTTCGCCTTCAGGCACTTGCCGGGGCTTTGGCACTTTTAACCGGTTCTGTTATCGCCCATGCGGCAGATAAGCCGGTGCAGGGCGGTACGCTGATCTATTTAGAGCAACAGGCACACACCAATCTTTACCCCCCTGCCGGTGGGTTTTATCCTAACGGCGGTATTCTTAATCAAATTACCGATAAGCTGACCTGGCAAAATCCCGAAACGCTGCAGGTGGAACCCTGGATTGCTGAAAGCTGGAGCAGCAACGCGGAGAAAACGGAATATACCTTTAAAATTCGCCCGGGCGTGACCTTCTCCGACGGCACGCCGCTGGATGCCAGTGCGGTGGCGAAAAACTTTGATACCTATGGTCTGGGAAATAAAGCGCAGCGCCTCCCGGTATCAGAAGTGATCAATAACTATGAACGCAGCGAAGTGGTCGATCCGCTGACGGTGAAATTCTACTTTAAGAAATCCTCCCCGGGCTTTCTGCAGGGGACAGCCACGATAGGCTCCGGTCTGGTTTCTCTCAGCACCCTTGCGCGTAATTTTGAGGCGCTGGGCGATGCGCGTCATATTATCGGTTCCGGCCCGTTTGTGGTCACCGGCGAAAAGCTCGGACGTGAAGTCGATCTCAGCGTGCGCAAAGATTATAACTGGGGTCCGAAAAATGGCGCTCAGCAGGGCCGCGCTAACCTCGACGCGATCAAAATTATCGTGACGCCGGAAGACAGCGTGCGCATCGGCGCGTTGCTGGCCGGCCAGGCCGGGGCGATCCGTCAGGTGCAGGCTTATGATGAGAAGCAGGCACAGCAGCAGAACTTCCCGATCTACGCCGCACCAACCCGCGGCATCAATGACAGCCTGAGTTTCCGCCCGGATAACCCGCTGGTGTCTGAACTGAAAGTGCGCCAGGCGCTGCTGCACGCCACCAACAGCCGTCAGATCGTCGATACGCTGTTCTCGCCTAACTACCCGGTGGCCACGTCCGTGCTGGCCGCCTCGGCGGCAGGCTACGTTGATCTCAGCGACAGGCTGAAGTTTGATCCGGCGCTGGCAAATAAATTACTGGACGAAGCAGGCTGGAAGGCGGGCAGCGACGGCATCCGCCAGAAAGACGGCCAGAAACTGGCGCTGACGGTGTACGAATCCCTGCCGCAGCCGCAGAACAAAGAGGTTCTGCAGCTGGTGGCGCAGCAGTGGAAGCAGGTCGGCGTGGCGCTGGCGGTGAAGGCCGGCGATGCCGGCAGCAAAACCGTCGACAGCCTCGATCCGCTGAAAACCCCGGTTAACGTCACCGAAGTCGGCCGCGCCGACCCGGACGTGGTGAAAAGCCAGTTCTACCCGACCAACCGCGATGCGCTGTTGCAGAAAGGCGGTTCCAGCAGCCTGGTGAAAAACTTCCGTGATGACAGGCTGAACGCGCTGCTGGAAGGCATTGCCGCGGAAACCGATCCGCAGAAACGGCTCGCGCTGACCGGCGACACGCAGCGCTACCTTATCGATAACGCCTATAACATCCCGATCTTCGAAGAGCCGCAGGTGTTCGCCAGCGCGCCGTGGCTGAAAGGGCTGAGCTTTGAGGCCGTGGGCCGCCCGAGCTTCTACGGCGTCTGGCTGGATAAAAAGTAAGGCTGACCATGATGACAGGCTATTTCACGCGCAGGCTGGGCCAGGCCCTGCTGGTTTTATGGGCGGCGTTTACCGTGTCGTTCTTCCTGCTGCAGGTGCTGCCGGGCGATGCGGTGCTGATTAAGTTTCAGAACCCGGACCTCGGCCTCAGCCCGGCGCAGATCGAAGAGATGCGCCAGGCCTACGGGGCGACCACGCCGCTGTGGCAGCAGTATCTGCACACGCTCGGCAGCATGCTGCACGGGGATTTTGGCTTCTCGGTGCAGGCGGGGGTCCCGGTCAGCGAGCTGCTGGCCGAGAATTTCCCGGCCACGCTGCGCCTGGCGCTGCCCGGCTTTCTGCTGGCGGCCCTGCTTGCCGTGACCATCGCTTTTGTCTCCAGCCTTACCGGGCTGCGCTGGCTGCGTAATGCGCTGCAGTCGCTGCCCGCGCTGTTTATCTCGATACCCACCTTCTGGCTGGGTATCGCACTGATTCAGGTGTTTTCCTTCCAGCTGCGCTGGATCCCGGTGATTAATCCGGGAGAGATCGCCGGCCTGATCCTGCCGGTGCTTACCCTCGCGATACCGATTTCAGCGCCGCTGGCACAAATTCTGATCCGCAGCATCGACCAGGTGCAGACCCAGCCGTTTGTCGCGGTGGCGCGTGCCAAAGGCGCAAGCCAGCGCCGGGTGTTGTGGCACCACGTGGCGCGCAATGCTCTGCTGCCGGTGCTGACCATTGCCGGGCTGCTGCTCGGCGAGCTGATCGCCGGCGCGCTGATTACTGAAACGGTGTTTGGCTTAAGCGGACTCGGCCAGCTGACCCAGCAGGCGGTCAATAATCAGGATGTGGCGGTGCTGCAGGCGGTGGTGATGATCTCCGCTACCGGCTTTGTGGCGATTAATCTGCTGGTCGACGTGGTCTCACCGCTGCTCGATCCGCGCATCCGGCATTACCAGAGGGCAACATCATGAGTCTGATCGCAGACAACAGCCTCAAGTCCGTGCGCGGCGTGCGGGCGCTCTTTCCCGGTCAGCTGAAGCCGGGTCTGCTGCTGGCGTGGGCGGTGCTGGCGCTGGCGATCCTGTGGGCGGTGGCCCCGGGCTGGTTTACCGCGTGGAGCCCGACCGAGGGCACGCCGGGCGCGCAGCGGCTGGCCCCGCAGGCAGGCCACTGGCTCGGTACCGACCAGCTGGGTCGCGACCTCTATGCGCGCATCGTCTGGGGCGCATCACATTCGCTGAGCGGCGCGCTGGTAGCCGTGGCGCTGGGGCTGACCGTGGGCACGCTGCTCGGCGTGGTGGCCGGCGCGCTCGGCGGGCGCAGCGAGAGCGTGGTGATGCGCATCGTGGACGTGCTGCTGGCGATCCCCGGCCTGCTGCTGTCGCTGAGCATAATTATTCTGCTGGGCTTTGGCACGGTTAACGCCGCCATCGCCGTGGGCATCACCTCGGTGGCGAATTTTGCCCGCCTGGCACGTTCGGAGGTGGTGCGCGTGCGTCACGCGGAGTACGTTGAAGCGGCTTACGGCAGCGGCGGCACCTTTTTCTCGGTG
Organism: Erwinia sp. E602; assembly: GCF_018141005.1. Lineage (NCBI taxonomy): Bacteria > Pseudomonadati > Pseudomonadota > Gammaproteobacteria > Enterobacterales > Erwiniaceae > Erwinia > Erwinia sp. E602. The sequence goes on from NZ_CP046581.1 coordinate 167,057, forward strand.
CTGTGGCGGCACATCCTGCCCAACTCGCTGACGCCAGTGCTGGCCTTCTCGGCCCTGCAGTTCGGCAGCGCGATCCTTGCTATCTCGACCCTGAGCTTCCTCGGCTACGGCACCCCACCGCCAACCCCGGAGTGGGGCCTGCTGATTGCCGAAGGGCGCAACTATATCTCCACCGCCTGGTGGCTGACCACCTTCCCCGGCGTCGTCGTGGTGCTGGTGGTGCTGGCTACCAACCGCATCAGTCATCACTTTTCAGGAGGTCGCCGGTGAGTGAATCCATCCATCCGGTGCTGCAGGTGGACAACCTCAGCATCGCCTACCGCAGCGGCGGGCAACGCAAGCGCGTGGTGCATAACGTCTCGTTCCGGGTGAATCGTGGCGAGGTGGTGGCGCTGGTCGGCGAGTCCGGCTCCGGCAAAACCACCACCGCCCAGGCGATAATTGGCCTGCTGGCCGGGAATGGCGAGCGAGAGTCCGGCGAAATCTGGCTGAACGGCGCGGAGATCGGCGGCTGGTCGCAGAAGCGGCTGGACGGCGTGCGCGGCGCGGTGGTCAGCCTGATCCCGCAGGATCCCGGCAGTTCGCTGAACCCGGTGAAAACCATTGGCCAGCAGGTTGAGGAAGTGCTGCAGCTGCACCAGCGGCTGTCGCGTCAGGAGCGTCAGCAGCGCGTGGTGGCCCTGCTGACCCGCGTCGGGCTGTCGCACCCGGAGCGGCGGGCCGGGCAGTATCCGCACCAGCTGTCGGGCGGCATGAAACAGCGGGTGCTGATCGCTATCGCTATCGCGCTGAAACCGGCGCTGATTATCGCCGATGAGCCGACCAGCGCGCTGGACGTGACGGTGCAGAAACGCATTCTCGACCTGATTGACGAGCTGCGCCGCGAGTCAGGTACCGCCGTGCTGTTTGTCACCCACGACCTGGCGGTGGCCGCCGCGCGCGCCGATCGCATCCTGGTGTTTCGTCAGGGAGAAGTGCAGGAACAGGGGCTGGCCGACGATATCCTGCGGCGGCCGCAGCATCCTTACACCCGCCAGCTGTTTGCCGATGCGCCCGCGCTCTCTGCCGCCATTCCGCCGCCCCCTGCGGCGCGCTTTTCCCAGCCGGCGATTGAGATTGCGGGCGTCAGCAGGCACTTCTCTCTCGGTGGCGGCGAAGGTTTCCAGGCGCTGAATAACGTCTCCTTCAGCGTCGCGCGCGGCACCACCCACGCGCTGGTCGGCGAGTCCGGTTCCGGCAAAACCACGCTGGCACGTATTCTGCTCGGCTTTCAGCAGGCAGACAGCGGCCGGGTGACTATCGACGGCATTGATGCCACGCAGCTGAAGGGCGAAGCGCTGCGGCAGCTGCGCCGCAAAATTCAGCTGGTCTATCAGAACCCGTTTGCCTCGCTCGATCCCTCACAGACGCTGTTCCGGGTTATTGAGGAGCCGCTGCTGAACTTTGAACCCCTGAGCCGCGACGAACGCCGTCAGCGCGTGGAGGAGGCAGCCATCCGGGTGGCGCTGCCGCTGCCGCTGCTGGAACGTAAACCGCACGAGCTCTCCGGCGGCCAGCGTCAGCGGGTGGCAATTGCCCGCGCGCTGGTGCTGCGCCCGCAGATCCTGGTGCTGGATGAGGCCACCTCGGCGCTGGACGTCACCATTCAGGCGCAGATCCTCGCTCTGCTGCGGCAGCTGCAACAGGACCTCGGGCTGACCTATCTGTTTATTTCTCACGATCTGGCCACCGTGCGTCAGCTGGCGCACAGCGTCTCGGTGCTGCGCGCCGGGCAGCAGATCGATTACGGTAACACCGGCGATGTTTTCAGCAATCCCGTCAGCGACTATACCCGCGAGCTGATCGCCGCCATTCCCACCCTGACACGCGCTAAGGACACCGCATGACAGCCAAACGTCTTGGATTCTTTACCCGCCTGCTGGACCAAACCAGCGCGCAGGAACGTTACCGCCTCGCCACCCTGCAGATCCTGCACGCGGAGCGGCTGGGGTTTGATACCGCCTGGGTTGCCCAGCACCATTTTCACGAGGCCGAAGGCGGCCTGCCCTCGCCGCTGCTGTTCCTCGCCAGCGTCGCCGCGCAGACCTCACGCATCCGCCTCGGCACCGCGATCATCACCCTGCCGATGGAGAATGCGCTGCGCGTCGCGGAAGATGCGGCGGTACTGGACCTGCTGAGTGACCACCGGCTGGAGCTGGGGCTGGGTTCCGGCGGCACGCCGGACTCGTTTCTGCCGTTCGGTCTGACTTTTGATCGGCGTACAGAGGCGTTTTCTGCCAACCTGGAGACGCTGTTACAGGCATGGCGTGGCGACGCCCTCGGCCATGAACAGAACCGGCTCTACCCTGCTGCCCCACAGCTGGCCGATCGCCTGTGGCAGGCCACCTTCTCGGTGGCGGGCGCCGCGCGCGCCGGTGCCGCCGGCCACGGGCTGATGCTCTCGCGCACTCAGCCCCGCCCGCCCGGACAGCCGCGCCTGGCGCTGGATGCGATCCAGAACCCGATCATTGACGCATACCTCGCCGCCCTGCCTGCGGGGGTGGAGCCGCGCATCCTCGCCTCACGCACCGCCTTTGTCAGCCGTGATGGCGCAGAGGCCCGGCGGCTGGCGCTGCCGGGGCTGACCGCGCAGGCGGAGCATCATCGCCGCGCTGGCCATCAGGTGGCGGGCGACACCCTTGATGACTATATCGCCGCGTTCGATGTCCATCTCGGCACGCCGGAACAGGTAGAGGCCTCTCTGCGGCAGGACAGCAGCCTGGCACGGGTGACCGATGTGTCATTCCAGGTACACTCCATCGATCCGCCGCATGAACAGATCCTCACCTCAATTGAATTGCTGGCCAGCGAGGTTGCCCCGGCGCTCGGCTGGCGTAAGCCCGTATCCAGAGTGACCCACAAGGAGCGCGTATGACCCGTAGCACCGATCTGTTAGAGCAGCTGGCCGATATTGCCCCCGGCAGTGCGCTGGCCGAGGCCCGCCTGACCCGCGACGCCGCCACCGAAAATACCCAGGGCAGCTACGAGGTGCTGTTCAGCCCCTCCGCCGCTCACGGCCTGCCGCTGACCTCACGCCTGGCGCTGGCGCAGCAGGTCGCCAGCTGGCACGGTGAAGAGCGGCTGGCCGCACACTATGCCGCCGAACTGAACGGGCGTCAGCCTGACGCCGGGCTGCAGCCGCTGCGCGACCACGCCGAACTGCTGACCTTTAAACCGGCCGCCGCCGATCCGGCCCATCTGCAGGCGCTGGCTGACGGCGGCCTGAGCCTGGACGCGATCGTCACCCTGTCGCAGCTGGTGGCGTTCGTCAGCTACCAGAGCCGCCTGCTGCGCGGTTATCGTCTGCTGGCCGGCGAGAACGGCGCCGCAGCCAGCGCTGAACCGGCGGTGGCCGCCGCGTGGCGTACCGAACCACTGACGCTGAGCGGTAAGAACGCCCCGCCGGCCTTCACCCGCGACGAGCTGGGCTGGGAGCCGTGGATCGCCGCCAAACCGCTGGCGGAGTTCAGCGCGGTCGAACAGGCGACGCTGGCAAAGTTCGGCCACACTGACTCTGACTACTTCCGCCTGCTCGGTCGCAACCTGCCGCTGCTGGAGCAGCGCACGCTGGCAGATAAAGGGATCTTCTTTACCGCCGGCGGGCTGCCGCGCAAAGAGCGCGAGCTGGCGGCCACCGTGGCCAGTAAGGTCAACGGCTGCGTGTTCTGCGCCTCGGTGCATGCGCGCAAAGCCGCGCAGCTGTCAAAGCAGCCAGAGGATATCGATCGGCTAATCGCTATCGCCCCCGGCCAGCCGCTGGCCGTTGAGCAGCAGCCGCGCTGGCAGGCGATTATCGCGTTCTCCGCGTCGCTCTCCGCCACGCCGCCGACCGCCAGTGTGCAGCAGCTGACGGAACTGCGCGAGCTGGGGCTGAGCGAGCTGGAGCTGGTGGATCTGGTGCAGAGCACCGCCTTCTTTGCCTGGGCCAACCGCCTGATGCTGACGCTGGGCGAACCCTTTATCCCGGCCGCCTGACGTGCCGCTTTTGCGGGCAGGCGCAACGCCTGCCCGTTACCGGAGAGTAAGTCATGTCTGAACTGATTCCTGAACTGGATCACGTGGTGATCAACGTGGGTGAGCAGCTGGATGAGGCTGCCGAACGCTATCGCCGCCTGGGCTTTCAGCTAACCGAACGTGGCCACCATTCGCTGGGTTCCAGCAACCATCTGGCCATTTTTCACAATAATTACCTTGAACTGCTGGGGTTCGAACCCGGCCGCGGCCACCTGCGCAAAGCGCTGTGGCAGTCGCCCCCCGGCCTTTCCGGGCTGGTGTGGAAAACGCAGGACGCCGATGCGGTTTACCGCCACCTGCAGCAGCGCGAACTGGCGGGCGATGCCGCCGCCAGCTTCTTCCGCCCGGTGACGCTGCCGGACGGTTCGCTGCAGGAAGCGCGCTTTCGCACCGTGGCGCTGCAGGCGGAAAAAGTGCCGAACGGGCGCAGCTTCTTCTGCCAGCATCTGACCCCGGACGCGGTCTGGCAGCCGGCGTGGCAGGTGCACCCGAATGGCGTGACGCACATCAGCGAATTTGTCATCGCCAGCCGTGACCCGGCCGAAGCAGCGGCGGTGTATGGTCAGCTGTTTGGTGAGCAGCAGGTGGACGTGCTGGACAGCGGGGAGCGGCAGATTGGCGCAGGCGACGCTGTCGTGCGCTTCCTGAGCAGCGATCGGGCCAGCGCTGAGTGGGGTGCGTTACCGGCGGATTATGACGGTTCGGCGCGCATGATCGCCCTGGGGTTCCGCACCCGTTCGCTGGCGCAGGTGCATGACAGTTTAGCTCAGGGGGACATTCCGTTCAGCGAAGATGAGCGCGGTGTGCATGTCAGCGCAGGGTCCGGCGGGCAGCTGGCGCTGCGCTTCAGCCCGGTCTGAACGGCCCGCTGATATCGGACGCAACCGCCATTAACGCCGGGCCGCCGCTCCGGCGTTTTTAATGCTACGCCTGTCCACAGGCGGCATGCTCTTTGTTTACCCGTACCGTCGAGGCGGGGAAAGTAGCCAGCTTCACCGCCGGGCGGATCGGACGCCGCACCAGTTCACCGCCGCAGTTCGGGCAGTGGCCGTCCAGGCGCTGCTCCGCACAGTCCCGGCAGAAAGTACATTCAAACGAACAGATTACCGCCAGCGTCGATTCCGCTGGCAAATCACGATCACAGCATTCGCAGTTGGGGCGCAGTGTCAGCACGGTGTTTATCCTTCAGGCAACGGTCATTCACCTTAGATCGGGCCGGGCGCGAAAAAAAGGCAGGTTCGGGACATGATGAGACCGAAAACGGACAAGCCCGCCGCGCGTACACCAGCCGTGAAGCGATGGCCGCCCGCCAGTCAGCCGAGGAACTCAATCACCGACAGCCCGCCGTTGTAGTCGGTGCTGTAGATAATCCCCTGCGCATCAACAAACACGTCGCAGGACTGGATAATCTGCGGCCTGCCCGGGCGGGTATCCATCATCTTCTGCGGCGCTGCCGGCACCAGCGCGCCGGTCTCCACCGGACGATAGGGGTTGCTGATGTCATAGGCGCGCACCCCGGCGTTCTGCCAGGTGGCGAAAATCAGCGTTGAGCTGATAAAACTGCCCGGCCGGTTTTCATGCAGGTTGTGCGGGCCGAAGTGCGCGCCTTTTGCGACATAGTCGACTTCATCCGGCTGCGGGAAGGTCGAGATGCTGACCGGACTGGTTTTATCGCGGATATCGAACAGCCAGATATGCTTTTCTCCGTCCTCCTGACTGTCCAGCACCGCCTCATCCAGCACCACCAGCAGGTCGCGGTCCGGCAGCGGCAGCGCGGTGTGGGTGCCGCCGCCAAAAGGCGGGCTCCAGTTGCGGTGGCTGAGCAGCGTCGGATTGCTGCGATCGCTGACGTCCAGCAGCGTCAGGCCGCCGTCGCGCCAGCTGCCGTACGCCACGTCGCCGCTGATGATGGCGTGATGCAGCGCATAGCGCCTGCCCTGCGGCCAGCCCGGCTGTTCACCGGCCGCCGTGTTCATTCCCGGCAGCCACCAGCGCCCCGCCACTTCCGGCTTCTGCGGATTGGCCAGGTCGATGGTCAGGAAGATATAGTCGCTGAAGCCGTCCAGCAGCGCCGAGACGTAGGCCCAGCGCCCGCCGACGTACCAGATGCGGTGAATACCGATACCGTTAAGCGGCAGGAAGCTGATTTCACGCGGCTTTTCCGGCGAGGAGATATCAAAGATGCGCAGCCCGGCGCTCCAGCCGCGATCCTGTACGTCGCTGACCGTCTCCCCCACCGAACGGGTGTAATAGACTTTCTCATCGGCGAAGCGCACGTCCGCGAACAGATCGCGGGCGTTGATCACCAGCAGCAGGTCGTCGTGCGCCTGCAGATGCACGTTCCAGGTGCCGGGCGGCGCGGCTACGTAGCCCGCGCTGCGCGGATTTTTCGCATCACGCACGTCAACGATTGAGAAACCCTGCGACACCATATGGCCGATATAGGCGTAGCCGCGGTGTACCATCACCTGCACGCCGTCAGGGCGTCCACCCTGATCGCTGTGGCCGATCAGCCGCATGTTGCGGCTGTAGTCCGCCTTTGGTAAGAAGTTCGTCATCGTCGCTCCTTACTTCTTCGCCTTCGCTTCCAGCGTCGCAAACCACGGCGCAATAAAGTCACCGGTCTGGCCCCAGCCCGGGATCACCTTGCTCAGCCCGGCAACGTTAACCGGCCCCGGCTGGCTGACCAGCAGCGCCTGCGGGATCACCGTGGCTTTAAATTCGTAGCTGGCCGGGGTGGCTTCTCCCGCCAGCTTCAGCGCGATCAGGCGGACGTTGGTTGCGCCAATCAATTTCGGGTCCACCGCCGCGGTCACTTTCCACGGGCTGCCCGCTTCACGCATCAGCTGCAGATCCTGGTCAGAGACGTCGATACTGTAGAGTTTAATTTCGTTACGACCGTTCTCCTTCAGCGCTTTTACCGCGCCCTGAGTGAACGCATCCCAGGTACCCCAGATGGCGTCGATCTTACCTTTTGGATATTTCGCCAGCAGCGCGCCGACCTTGTTGGCGGTATCGCCCTGCACGTCAGAGGAGACGGCGCCCACCGATTCCAGCTCATGAATGCCGGGATTCGCCTTCAGCAACTGCTGGTAGGCTGCCTGGCGACGCTCCATTGGCGGGAAACCGGCCACCCACAGCCTGATGATACTGGCCTTACCGTTGTGATCCTTAATCAGCTGACCGAAGGAGAGTTCGGTCAGGGAGGCATCGTCCTGTTGCGTGACCGTAGCACCGGCCACCTCACCGTCGACGGCGGTATCAAATACCGATACGGCGATGCCGCTGTCCGCGATCTTCTTCACCAGCGCGGTGGAGTAAGGCGCACGTCCCTGCGAGAGAATAATGCCGTCATACTTCTGGCTGATAGCCTGGTTAACAAAATCCTGGAAACGCGCGTCGTCACCGTTGGATAAAAAGGTGCTGACCTTAAAGCCCAGCGCTTTCGCCTGCTGCACCGCGCCCTGCACAAACTGGGTGGTGTTATCGTCAGAGCCGAGGTTGCGGATCACCGCGATGCGCACCGGGCCATCATGGCTGGCGATGGCCTGCGGGACCGGCGCCAGCGTGGCGGCGTGCACGGGTAATGCGCTGGCAACCAGCAGCGCCAGTAACGATACGAATGATTTCATTGCAGTGATCCCTGTATTGACGGTGAAAAACGCACGGTGCGTAAACGGGTGGCCTGAGCCATCCGGACACTTTTTCACAGCCGCTAACCCACTGACAAAGAAGTAAAAGGAATATGTAACTCAAAAAAAGCATTAGTCCGGGAGGACGTAGCTGACGCAAAGCGCGGACTCTCTGCACGGCACCAGAGTGGCCTGGGGTATGCTGTTGCCGTGCGTGCTGCTGTCGCAGAAAGAGACCGCCAGCCGATCGCCGCCTGTAAGCGTTTCCGGCTGCCGGCCCCCTGGCCGCGCTGGCGGCAGATATTAACAACGCAGAGCAGATTGTTGCGGTAATCGCCCACCCCCTGCGCCTGCAGGAGTCGGTTCATGCGCTGCCGACCGCGGTCACGCCTGATACGCTACGCGCGGCATTTAAGAGGGTGGAGCAACCGGGCAGCTGAACCCCGGGCAGGCTGAATTCAGCCTGCTCGTTTGCGTCAGGCGCAGCAGAGTGAAACGCCCCCTTAACGACAGTCCACCACTATTCGCCCGTGGCTCTGCCCGTCCAGCAGGCGGCTGGCCGCCGCAACGGCCTTGTCCAGCGGCACCGTTTCCGTCAGCTTTTCCAGCACGCCGCGCGTCAGGTGCTGAGAGGCCTTTTGCCAGATTGCCGCACGTAAACCGGCAGGAACCATCACGCTGTCGATACCGCGCAGCGTGATGCCGCGCAAAATAAACGGCGCGACGCTGGCCGGGAAATCCAGCCCCTGCGCCATGCCGCAGGCGGCGACGATGCCGGCGTAACGGGTGGTGGCGCAGGCGTTCATCAGCGTGTGGCTTCCCACGGTGTCGATGACGGCGGCCCAGCGCTCTTTCTGCAACGGTTTACCCGGCTGGCTCAGCGTTTCGCGATCGACCAGTTCTGCGGCGCCCAGCGCCTGCAGCAGCGCACCGCTGCGCTCCGGCCGGCCGGTTGAGGCGCTGACCTGATAACCCAGGCCGGACAGAATGGCTACGGCGCAGCTGCCGACGCCGCCGCTGGCCCCGGTGACCAGCACCGCGCCGTCAGCAGGCTTCACGCCGTGCCACAGCAGGGCGTCAACGCAGAGCATGGCGGTAAAGCCCGCCGTGCCGATCGCCATCACCTGGTGGCTGTCAGCGCCCTCAGGGATCGGCGTCAGCCATTCACTTTTGACCCGCGCCTGCTGCGCCAGGCCCCCCCAGTGACGCTCCCCGACGCCCCAGCCGGTCAGCAGCACCTTATCCCCGGCCCGGTAAGCCGGGCTGCTGCTGGCCAGCACGTTGCCCGCGAGGTCAATACCCGGCACCATCGGAAAACTGCGCACGATCGGGCCGCGCCCGGTAATCGCCATGGCATCTTTGTAATTAATGGAGGAGTAATCAACCTGAACGGTCACCTCGCCGGCAGGCAGATCGGCAGCGCTGACGTCGGTCAGCTCCGCACTGTAATGGTCGTTATCGTGGCGTATCAGAATGGCTTTGAACACAGAATCTCCTTATCAGAGCAGCAGGCCGTCCGTTTACCAGCCTGCGGCATCAACGAACGCTCGCCCGCCAGAGAACAGCGGGCGTCAGGCGTCGTAGTGTAGAAGCAGTACCGATGCCCTGACAAGGCTTAACGCAGCACCAGCACGGAGCGGTTATCTTCAATATCCACTGCAGGGAGTAAACGGAACCAATAACCACTGTGGTGAGGATCCGGAGACTATCCACTGTAGTGAGTAACTGGCGTGAGAAGGCAATCGCCAGCTACTGAGGCGAATCATTCATATCTTCTCAGGGAAGACACTGCCGTTTGTGGATAACATCCACTAAGGTGAGATGCCGATCGCATTTCAACAGACAACTATCCACTATGAAGAGTGTAAATGTGATTTGAAGGGGATAACATCCACTGTAGAGAGGTCATCAGACACAGGATTTACCCTTATCCACTGTAGTGAGATTCTGCTTACTGTTTTCAGCCATAAACATCCACTGTAATGAGTAAATGCTGAGGTTTCAGACGGTGGTGATCCTCCCGGATGAGAACAGGTGCCCATGTGACCCGGTCACTATCCACTGTGGTGAGCGTATATTGTGGATTTTAGCAGCGGAAATCCACTGTTGTGAGAAGAGTCGCTCTGTTTCCGATCGGTCATCCACTGTGGTCAGAACGGTCAGAACATTCAGTCCGGCTATCCACTGTAGTGAGAACCCCCTGGTTAGCTGTCCGCCTGGTAACCACTGTAGTAAGAAATCACTGACGTTGCATCAGCCAACTCTCTCTCCGGACAGGTTTTCTGGCTCAGCAGCCCTATCCACTGGAGTAAGAAATATCCACTGTGGAGAGACAATCCGCTTACATCAGACCTTCGGCAAACGCGAGATCTTCACTGACAACCATAGAGTTAGTGAATGCTAACATATTGTATATCAGGGTGTTGCAGGTTAGTGGTTACCAGGGTTCTGACCTTACTCAGCGAAAAATCGCTGATGGGGGGTTACCCTCTACAGTGGATATTTTACGAAATAATTCGCCGGAAGCTCTCTGTAGTGGATATTTTGCGAATTTCTCTGACCACAGTGGTTAACGGCAGCCGCGCCATTCAGCAGAGCAGTATCCATGGCCAGCCATAGCAGGCTGCACTTCTCTCCCTGCAGCGGTTGCCCGTGGCAGGCAGGCCGGACCGGCCTGAGGACGATGCCCTTCCCCTTCCGCGCAGAAGTGAATGCCGCCCGTTACGTCCCTCGTTTTTCTGGCAAGCCGCTATCCACTGTAGTGAGAAAGAACTGACTACAGTGGTTACTGCTGGTTATGACAGGGGGTGTTAACGGGACTGACATGAGGGGAACGATGACAGCACCTGAACAGTGGTGCTGCAATAAGCGAGTGAAGAATGCAGACGGAGAACAACCGGAAGATACATACAACCACTGTAGAGAGATACTGCTTACTACAGTGGTTAATATCGCGCTTAACGCTATCTGACAGGATAAAAGATAAACAAATGTGCTCACTACAGCGGATACTAAGCCTGTTGCTGCTCACTACAGTGGTTACTTCATCTTTCCGCTGCGGATCTTCTCCAGCAGTTCCTGCTCTTCACGCGAAAGCAGCACCAGCTCTCCCTCCGGCTCCGGCTCGATGGCATCCAGCCCTTCATCAAAGTCGTCACCCGGCAGATCCGGCAGGCTGAGCGGAATATCCGCCGGCTTCAGCTTGGGCCGCCGGTAGTGGATAATGAAGTAGACCGAGCGCCCACGCTTTATCTCAGTGTAATCAAGATAGCCAATCTCACGCAGCTGCTCCATCGCCTTTCTGACGGTGGCGTTCTGGGTGATGGTTCGCGAGGTCAGATTAAGCCGCGCGCGCAGCCGTGACATCGAGATCGGCGCAGGTGAAGGCGGCAGGCTTTCAATGAAGGTGTACAGCGCCTGCGCCGACTCCTTACGGGACAGTTCGTTAATCGCTCTCAGCTGCAGTAACACCTTTTTATCGAACTGATAGAGTTCGAAGATTTTGGGGTCGGCCTGCAGGGTCACCGTGTCGGATTTGGTGCTGTATTTAGCCGACTGCACCAGGTGCGTGATGTAATACTCCCCTTCTTTGCTGCTGAAGGCGATGGTGTTGGTGGCGATACGGGTCAGAGACGCGTCCAGACGGCTCCTGAGCTTCGCAGAGGACCTCACTGAGGGGAACCCACAGAGTTTGGCAAAATCGACGAAAGGCAGCGTTACGCTGTCTCCCAGCACCTTGTAGCGGGCGAAGGCATGAATGATCCCCACCCAGGTTTTGAAGTCGTTATCCATATCCAGGCGGGCGCCGGTGATCTTGATATTCTCATAGCCTTCTGACTTCACGATCGACAGCTGTTTCAGCTCATCGGTGACGTCCATCGTCGCCATCTGATTTTTTCTGCCGCGCGCCGTGGATTTCAGGGTAGGAACGAACAACCCCAACCGCATCAGTGCCACCGGCTGAACGGTGTTATTGCTGTTTGGCGTCAGGGTAACAACCTCACCCGTTCTTTTGTCTGTCTCACTGAAAGCTTCAGCTATCATCTTGTTTTCAGGTTCTTTTTTTGTCATTTCCAGGTTTCCCTTAACTCACAAGCACGCGTCGCCGTTACTGAATACAGTGGATAGTAGCACTCACTATAGCGGATAGGCTACTCACTACAGCGGTTAATCTGCTCTCCTCAGTGGTTAATTTACTCTTCACAGTGGTTAACGATCCCCTCTGAGGGCAGGCAGCACGGGGCTTGCGGCGATCGGGGATCTTTATGGGTCTTTCAGGAACTTAAAAGGATCTGTTATTGGATCGTATCGGTGAATAAAAACGGTTATCCGATCCACTAAAAATGGGGATATCTCTGAATAACTTATCTCAGGATCGTAACTGCACGCTGAACATCCCCGACAGATCCGGTCTGGCCGGCATTTCACCCCGGAAAAGTTAATCACAGAGCAATACCCCGCCCGCTCACTACAGTGGTTAAACAGCACTCACCAGCGTGGTTATCAGTGCTCTCTACAGCGGTTATATTACTCTTTACAGCGGTTGGTTTACTCTCTTTAGTGGATAGTAACAGGCCTCCAGACCAGGCGTGACAAGGCCTGAGAGGGTGCGGGGATCTCTTTAGGATCTTATCAGGATCTCTCTGGGATCGAATAATTGGATCTGATCGGTGAATAACGGGGATAAATCCCTGAGGATATTTCAGACACCGTATCGACATCACCCTTCGGTCATCAGCACGATGCAGACCTGATAACGTCATCTTTATCCGGCTCAGTGCACTATTTATGAACAAAATCATGTTGCAATTATTACTGATATGCAGGATTATTGATTTTAAGATGATATGCTACATAAATGGAGTCAATGATGAATAGCGATCCGCATCAGACTGACAAGATTGCCCAGCGCGCAGGAAAGATGCTCACGTCACTGACCGAGCACATTCAGGCACAGAAGGAAGAGCTGCGTGAAAACGAGTACTTTCAGGTTTATGCCAAAGCGGCGCTCGCTAAGTTGCCTAAACTGACCCGTGCCAATGTTGATTACGCGGTCAGCGAAATGGAAGAGAACGGTTACGCCTTTGATAAACGCGCCGCCGGATCGTCCTCCAAATATGCGATGACCATCCAGAACATCGTTGATATCTACCATCACCGCGGCGTTCCTAAGTATCGCGATCGCCATGATGAAGCCCTGACCGTGTTTGTCGGTAATCTGAAAGGGGGCGTATCTAAAACGGTCTCCACCGTCTCTCTGGCTCACGCCATGCGCGCGCACCCTCACCTGCTGTTTGAAGATCTGCGCATACTGGTGATCGACCTCGATCCCCAGTCATCCGCTACGATGTTCCTTAACCACACAAGAGCTGTGGGTATGGTGGAAACCACATCGGCGCAGGCAATGCTACAGAACGTGACGCGTGAAGAGTTGCTGGAAGAGTTTATCGTCTCATCGGTGGTACCCGGCGTTGATGTATTACCCGCGTCAATTGATGATGCCTTCATCGCATCAGGCTGGGAGGTGCTGTGCAGTGAACATCTGCCGGGCCAGAATCCTCACGCCGTACTGCGTGAAAATATCATTGATAAACTGAAGTCAGATTACGACTTTATTTTTGTCGACAGCGGCCCGCATCTGGATGCTTTTCTTAAGAACGCCATTGCCGCAGCCGATCTGCTGATGACGCCGGTTCCACCCGCGCAGGTCGACTTCCACTCAACGCTTAAGTATCTGACCCGTTTACCTGAGCTGATCAGCATCATCGAGTCTTCGGGCTGCCACTGCCGCCTGCTGGGCAATATCGGCTTTATGTCCAAGCTGTCGAATAAGCCCGATCACAAAGTCTGTCACAGCCTGGCCAAGGAGATTTTCGGCGGCGATATGCTGGACGCCGCCCTGCCCCGTCTGGATGGCTTTGAGCGCTGTGGTGAATCCTTCGACACGGTGATCTCAGCGAATCCGTCGACCTACGTTGGCAGCAGTGAGGCATTGAAGAACGCACGCGCCGCGGCAGAAGATTTTGCCAAAGCGGTTTTTGACCGTATCGAATTTATCCGTATTAACTGAGGCACCGGTACCCATGAAAAGAACCACTATCGGACGCACCTTTAATGCGCCAGTACTGAACAGTGAAGCGGCCTCTGAACCGTTCAAACAGGTCTTTACGCTCTCTTCAGGCAAGAAGGCGATATTCAGCCGCGTTACCCTGAGTGCTGACGAGGTGGCGTCACAGACCTACGTCGTGCAGGAGAACAACGGTCGCGATCAGGCGGGTTTGACGCCGGAGTCGCTGAAAGATATTACCCGCACCCTGAGCCTGCAGCAGTTCTTTCCGGCGATCGGCGTCCGCCGGGCAGACGGCAGAATTGAAGTGCTTGACGGTTCACGACGCCGCGCCGCCGCGCTGCTGACCGGTGCAGGTCTTGACGTTCTGGTGACCGACTCTGCGGTCAGCGCTGCGGAAGCCCGCACGCTGGCCCAGGAAATTCAGACCGCCCGCGAACATAACATCCGCGAGATTGGCCTGCGCCTGATGGCGCTGCGCGACAGCGGCCTTTCGCAGAAGGATATTGCCGAAGATGAGAATATGTCTCAGGCGAAAGTCACCCGTGCGCTGCAGGCCGCCAGCGTGTCAGCAGAGCTGCTGGCGCTGTTCCCGGTTCAGTCCGAGCTGACCTACGGCGACTACAGGACGCTGCTGACCGCGCAGGAGCTGCTGCAGGAGAAACAGATTGCCTTATCCCACCTGACGGACAGCATCAGCGAGTCCGTGTCTGCCATTCGCGATCAGGCATCGCTGGCAGAAGATGAGATAAAAAACAAAATCGTCGCTGAAGTTCGCAAAGAGGCCGCGCTGATTGTCCAGCCGGTAGCCGGAGAGAAGGTCGTCACCACGCCGCTGTGGCAGTTTCCGGACAAAAACCGCTATGCGCGTAAAAAGAGTCGCGGACGCGCGTTCAGCTATGAGTTCAACCGGCTGCCCGCCGAACTGCAGGATGCTATCGATGGCGCGATTGCAAACGTGCTGGCCAGACATCTGAAATAAGTTCTCCTCTCCCGGCGATTTTCGTCGCTAACTGCATGAAATAAAGTGCTTTTACGTGGGGATTTCACGATGAAATCTCCACTATTTCACTCCTGCCGATGCTGAGTTTCATCCTGCCCCCTGGCGACCGTCAACATGCGTAATAACATGTACCCTGTACCCTGTACCCTGTACCCTGTACCCTGACCCAAAGACCCGATACACACGAAGAGATTCGGGTACACTGATATCATCAGATAACCCGGAATAAACCGGGTGTTACTTCGACAAACTTTTTTCAGGACCATCGATGATGAATGTATCAGGCCAGGTTTCGCGGATGACGCTTTACCGCAGTATGGAGGACTATTTCTTTTCCTCGGTCAGTCAGCAAACTTACTCTCTGGGTAATACGGCATCGGCTTATCTCACTGGCGTTGACGCTGGCAGCCTGAATCTGCTGATTGTGAAGCAGCGGGATCCTGAAACAGAATCCATTATCAAAGAAGGCATGCGGTTATTTGACGCTGCAGGTGTGCCGTTCTCCGTGGTGCTGCCCGATAATGATCCTGACAGGATCGGGCATTCGCTCAGAGAGCTGGGTCTGAGCGTCGCCTGGAAATCTTCACCGATGCAGCTGACGATGAAGGCGTTAACGACGCAAAAGCCACGCAGCGATGATTATCACATCTGTGCTACTGATTACCGTCTCGAGGACTGGGGAGCACCGCTGACAAGTGCGTTCGAAACGGATGACAGAGTCATGCTGCAGTATCGGATAAGACATCAGCATGCCGTTGAGGCCGGCCGGCAGCTGCGCCATTTTTCTCTTTTTGTCGCAGACCGGGCAGTCTGTTCGCTGACGTTATCCATGCAAAGCGGGGTTTCACGTTTAGATGACGTCGGGACCCGGAGCACGTTGCAGGGAAGAGGCTACGCCAGCGCTCTAATTCGCCATGCACTGGAATACGCCAGATCTCAGAACGTTGAGACGTGTTTCCTTGAGGCCTCAGAGGCAGGTGTTTCCATCTATAAGAGACTCGGATTTACGCTACTCGGCAGCAGTGTCGCTTTTCAGCGTGAATGACCGTACCTGATGAGCGTGAAAGCGTCATTTCCGCTGTAGGGTGGAAGTACTTATACGCTGTAAAGAGGACAGCCTGACGAATGAGGAAGGCATCTTTTATTACGGATAATGCATGCCCTTAGCCCTGCAACGTTCCCCCACAGGCGTTTAGGGATAAGCCCGTGCCACAGGCAAGTGGACATGAAACACCCCTGTGAAACTCCTTGAGTTCTCCAGTTAAGTTTTATTGTTAACTTATTGAAATATAATGACTTTGATATGAATGCCAGAGGGATTTCACCGTGAAATCTCCATGGGATCAGCATCGTTCTGTGGCAAGGGCTTAGCGGATGGGAAGAGGGTGAGAGTACAAAAAAACAGAAGAGAGCGTGATGCAAGCGTTGAGTGAGAAGTAAACCAGCCGGCGATATCCCCTGCCTGAAAAATAAGAGGCAGGACAGGGAATATGACCGGCTGGCTTAGGAAACGACTACGCGCACAGTTCGTTCCAGTAACAGCAGCGCAGAAGGTGCCTCAATGAGCGACACCGGTGTTCTGAGTTGACCATTTGTCCTCCTGTTCAGCGGCGGGCAACATCCCGACGCGGTCTTACCGCAATATCGGTAATCTGTGTATCCTCGGTGGCGTTGACCACCAGGCGAACGGCGGCAGCGACCGACCCGGGCGTGCTGTACGCCAGCGGATCGATGTCGGTAAAGTCACCCGCACGTTCACGGCTTTTGCGATTCATTGGGGTATCCGTCGGCCCTGGTGCCACGGTGGCGACGCGCACGCCGTGCCCGCTCTCCTCGTTACGCAGCGAGTGTGCCAGCGCGCTGAGCGCAAATTTACTGGCGGAGTAGACCGTGTGCCCGGCCAGCGCCAGCGTGCCGGAGCCGGAGTTGATAAACACCACCTGCCCGCGCTGCTGGCGAAGGGCGGGCAACGCAAGACGCGTCAGCTCTGCCGGTGCAAATACGTTAATGGCAAACTGGCTTTGCCACTGCACCGGCGTAGCCTGCTCGAGGCTCAGCCGTTCGGAAACCGCCGCAGAGTGTACCAGCACGTCAATGGCGCTGAACTGGCTGATAAACTGCCGCAGCGCGGCGTTATCGATCAGGTCCAGCTGAACCGGAATGACGCCGGCAACGGACTCCAGCTCTGCCAGCGCCTGTGGCGATCGGCCCAGCGCATAAACCTGATGGTCGGTGGCCAGGTCGGTAACCACCGCGCGGCCGATACCGCTGGTGCCGCCGGTGACAATCGCCACCGGGCGATGAAGTTGTTGTGTCATGTAGTAGTCTCCATGTTGATGCAGCAGACGCTATCATTCACCGTTCCGGCAGGCGACAGACTTATTGTGATTAGGATTACCGGAAGGTGGATATACCCGAAATCCCGTATCAGACAGCGCCGCCATCAGAGTATCAATCGCAACGCGCAGGCGTTGTGGCATCGCGGCTGTTTTCAGCCAGACGGCATAAACCGGCAGGCCCTCTCCGGCAGACTCCGCTAGCACTTCGACCAGACGGCCGCTGGCAAGATCGTCGCCGACCAGCCAGCGTGGCAGCTGGGCGATGCCATAACCGGCAAGCGCGGCGGAACAGACAGCACTCATACTGCTGAAACGCAGCCGGTCAGCGGGCTGCCAGTGGATATCCTCATCGCCGCTGCGGAGCAGCCACGGCTGGCTCCTGCCCCGTTCCAGCAGGCCGAGCTGAGCATGCGTCCTGAGATCGCCGAGGGTGGCAGGCTGGGACAACCGGCAGAAGTAGTCAGCGGAAGCGCAGAGCACTAACCTCTGCTGGCCAAGCAGCCGCGCGGTAAGATCGTTGTGGTGACCCGGATCGCCAATGCGAATCGCCAGGTCGGTTCCCCCCGAGGCAAGGTCAATTCGCTTAACCGAGAACAGCATCTCTAACGCCAGCCCCGGCCAGCGCCGGGTCAGCGGCAGCAGCTGCGGCATCACCCATTTTTCGCCAAACAGCGGCGGTGCCGCCACGCGTAGCCGACCGCTGGGCTGCTGCGCCTGAGTGGTCAGACGATTCTCTGCCGCATCCAGGTTCGCCAGGATCTGCACACAGTCCTGATAAAACTGTCGTCCTTCGCTGGTAAGCGACAGCGTGCGCGTGGTGCGCAGAAAAAGCGTCACCTGCAGACGTGCCTCCAGCCGGGCGACTGCCTTGCCGACCGTCGACCGTGACAGCCCCAGCTGTTCTGCCGCGAGGCTGAAACCACCGGCCTGCGCTGCCTGAACAAACGCCCGTATGCCGTTAAGGCGGTCAGTGTTGATCATATGAAATCCTTAGCCAGGCCATAACTGACCTGGTTCGCCGTGGGCGCTGTAGCGTTGTCGTAGGCTCTACCTTAACGCGTGTGGAGCGGGTTGTGCCAGAGAGGCGAACTCCGTTCGCCAGTCCGTCGATGAAATGGCGGCAATCGTCGCCGCGCGTTATGTCACTCTGATACTTTACTGTCTACAGAGGTTTGAGTATGTCCACACCCTCCACGGCGCTGCCGCGCGTCGCGCAAATCCGACTGCAGGCGGGCATCTGCCTCGCCAGCTTTCTCGGCTGCCTCGATTTTACCATCGTGAATACCGCCCTGCCGGCCATCGGGCGTCAGTTCAACAGCAACGTGGATGAACTGCACTGGGTGATGACGCTTTTTGTTATGTCGCTCTGCTGCTGCATGGTGTTAAGCGCGAGGCTCGGTGAAGTGTATGGCCGCGGCCGCCTGCTTTATGCCGGGATGCTGCTGTTTGCCGTGACCTCACTCGGGGCGGGACTGACGACGGGGCCGGCTGCCCTGAACCTGTTCCGGCTGTTACAGGGGGCAGGCTGCGCGGTACTGTATACCCTGAGTGCGGCGATCCTGATTGAGATTATCCCTGAGGCAAAACGGGGGCGCGCGCTGGGGATGCTGTTCGCGGTCAACGGCCTGGGGCTGACGCTTGGCCCGGTTGCCGGCGGCGTGCTGGTCAGCCTCAGCGGCTGGCGCAGCGTGTTTTTAATTAACGTCCCGCTGCTGCTGCTGAGCTACAGCTGTTGCGCGGGCGTGGTGAACACCAGGCGTCCTGAGAACGCCGGCAGCGTCGATCTTCGCGGATGGCTGTGGCTGGTGGCCACGCTGGTCCCCGTTCTGCTGGCAAGCGTGACGCTGTCACCGGGAGGTGCTGTGACCTGGGCCACGGCAGCGCTGCTGGTCATCGGTGCCGTGGCCGGTATTACGCTGGTCAGGATTGAGAAGCGTACGCCGGAACCGCTGATCGCCTTCGGCCTGTTCCGCAACCGTCTGTTTCGCCGTGCCTGCCTGCTGTCGGTGCTGCTGGCGATATTTTACTGCGCCGCGTTTCTGCTGATGCCCTTCAGGCTGCTGGAAATCTACCGGCTGAGCGATGCCCGTCTGGGCCTGATGTTGCTGCCGGTGACGCTGGTAATGGCGATCGTTTCGCCGCTGGCCGGGCGTTACGGCGACCGCTTCGGGCCCTGGCCCGTCCTGACGCTGGGGTTCGTTATGCTGACCGCCTCGGCGCTGCTGCAAAGTCTTTTCACCGTCGGGCAACCGCTGGTGCTGACCATCGCGGCGTTTGCGCTGATGGGGGTGGGCTGGGGGGCGATCCTCGGGCCCTCGGTCGCCGCTGCGCTTGGTGCCATGCCGTCAGCGTTTCATGCACAGGGCATCGGGCTGTCGTGGACGCTGCATAACCTGGGTGGGGTAGTGGGGCTGTCGGTGGCGACGCAGATCTATCGGGCCGGGGGGCAAGGGGCAGGATACCGGTGGGTGATGTGGCTGCTGGCGGCGCTGGCGCTGGCGGGCGCGCTGACGGCGCTGAGCTCGGCTCGCCGCGTCCGGGCAGAGAGAACGGACGCGGCAGGCCAGGGCACAGGTTAGCCGTCGATGGTCCTGGCGGCAAAACGCTTGCGCAGTTTCTGCAGCTTCGGCGGGATCACCGCCAGGCAGTAACGATTCTCCTGGCCTTCGCCGGCCCAGTAGTTCTGATGATAATCTTCCGCCGGGTACCAGGTCGCATCCGGCTCGACGGTGGTCACCACCGGATCCTGGTGGACGGCCTGCGCGCGGGCGATCGCCGCCTTAGCCTCTGACGCCTGTGCCGGCGTGGCCGGGAACAGCGCAGAACGGTACTGGGTGCCGACGTCGTTGCCCTGACGGTTCAGCTGGGTCGGATCGTGAGTGGCAAAGCTGATATCCAGCAGGTCGCCATAGCTAATCACGCCGGGGTCAAAGCCAATGCGGATAGCTTCAGCGTGGCCGGTATCGCCGCCGCACACCTCACGATAGGTGGGGTTGGCCGTATGGCCGCCGATGTAGCCGCTTTCAATGGATTCAACGCCGTTAATCTGCTTAAACACCGCTTCCGTACACCAGAAACAGCCGCCGGCAATCGTTGCGTATTCTGTCGCCATCGTTGATCACTCCTGTCAAAACGTCTTTGTGGTCGTGCCTGATATGGGAACAGCGTCAGCCATTTACAAGGCGTGGTCAACCGGAAACAACGGGAATTTATAAAACGGGGGCGCTTAGATTATTTTGCTATGAGCTATAACCGTTGGTTATTGGCTGTCCGGCAGTGAAGGAAACAGAATGGTGATAATTTATAATCTTTTGATTTATGTCAATACCTTGTTAATAAAGGTGCTTTCCAGTTATGTCGCTTACCGCACAACTTGCCGAACTCCTGCATACCCGCCAGCCTGGAGAACAGGAGCGCCACCACGCCCGCGACGGCGTTACCGATCTGCTGGCCAGCATGGTGCCGGTGCTGTACGGCAGCGTGCATGACAGCGGGCTGGAACCGGTGATCCACGTCTATCCCTCTCAGCACTCCACGGAGAACCTTGCGCTGCAGTTTGGCTATCTCAGCCACGCGCTGGATTTTGACGATTACCACGCAACGTTCCGCGGCCATCCTACCACGGTGGTGCTCTCCGCGCTGATGGCCCTGAGCCATAAAGCGCCCGCGGTGGGCGTACAGGCGTTCCTTGACGCCTATATCGTCGGCGTTGAGCTGGCCGGCCGGCTGGGCAAAGCGATCGGCACCCGCCACTACAGCGCGGGCTTCCACAGCACCGCCACGCTGGGTACCGTCGCCGCGACAGGTGCCGCCTGTCGTTTGCTGAACCTTACCCTCAGCCAGACGCAGATTGCCCTCGGGCTGGCCGCCACCCAGGCCTCCGGCCTGCGCAGCCAGTTTGGCTCCGCGGCCAAGCCGTTGCACGCCGGGCTGGCCGCGCGCAGCGCCGTCGGCAGCGCGCTGCTGGCCCAGGCGGGCTTTGCCGGCCAGGCCGATGGCGTGGTCGAAAGCTTTCTGCAGGCGCTGGGCTTTGGTGCCGAACAGCCGCAGCAGCTGCTGGAAGGCTGGGGCGCACCCTGGCGCATCGTCTCGCCCGGACTGGAGTTCAAACGTTACCCGACCTGTGGCGGCACGCACAGCGCCGCCGAGGCCGCGTTTGCGCTGCGGGATCAACTGCTGACCGCCGACGGGCCGGATATCGGCGCGATCGACCGTATCGAGGTCAGCTTCCCGCCCGGAGCCGATACCGCACCGAACATCATCACGCCGCGCAACGGCGTTGAGGCGCGCTTCAGCCTGGAGTACGTGATCGCCGACGCGCTGATCAACGGCAGCGTGGCGCTGGAAAATTACACCGAACAGCCGGTTAAACCGCATATTGCCGCGCTGGCCGCGCGCGTCAGCCGCCATCCCGACCGCACCGCGCCGGCGGACGAACTGGATCCCGATCTGCGCTTCCACCGCGTCACGCTGCTGCTGCGCAACGGCCAGCGGCTGAGCCACTGCGTCACCCGCCGCGAAACAGCCGCGCTGCCCACCGACGTACAGGCAAAGCTGCACACCCAGCTTCGCGCACTGCCCGCCTCGCTGGCGGAACGCATCTTCGAAGACGCCCGCCTCGCCGACGACGCGGCGCTGCAGCGCCTTATTTCACTGCTTAGCAAATAATTAAAAGGATCTCCCATGTCTGTGCAAAAACCAGCACCCCGCCAGCTGCGTCTTGGCCTGTTTGTTCAGGCGCTCGGCCACCACGTTGGCGGCTGGCGCGCGGAAGGTGCGCAAGGCTCGCCGACCGACGTTGACTGGTTTACCTGGATCGCCAGAAAGGGCGAAGAGGGTAAATTCGATATGTTCTTCGTCGGCGATGCGCTGGCCACCAGCGTGCACCGTCTGCCGTCCACCATGTCCCGCCTGGAGCCGCTGACCCTGCTGTCGGCGCTGGCGGTGCAGACCCGCCATATCGGCCTGGCGGCGACCGCGTCCACCACCTTCGACCAGCCGTTCCACCTGGCGCGCGCGCTGTCGTCGGTCGATCATATCAGCCGTGGCCGCGGTGCCTGGAACGTGGTGACCTCGTTCTCCACCGACGCCGCGCGCAACTTCAGCCGCGCCGACCTGCCGAATCACGCCGAGCGCTATGATATGGCGCGTGAGTTCCTCGACGTCACCTTCAAGCTGTGGAACGGCTGGGAAGAGGGCGCTATCGTGCGTGAAAAAGCCACCGGCCGTTACTCCGACGAAGAGAAGATCCACGCGGCTAACCACACCGGGAAGTACTTCCAGGTGCAGGGCCCGCTGAATATTGCCCGTTCGCCGCAGGGCCGCCCGGTGATTATCGAAGCCGGCTCTTCCCCTGCCGGGCAGAAGCTGGCCGCAGAGACGGCGGAAGTGGTGTTTACCGCCGCCGCCTCGCTGGAAGAGGGCCAGGCCTTCTACCGCAGCCAGAAGCAGTTCGTGCGTGACGCCGGCCGCCACCCGGACCATCTGCTGATCCTGCCGGGCGTGATGCCGATCGTTGGCCGCACGCGGGAAGAGGCGCAGGAAACCTGGAACCAGCTCAATGAACTGGTGGATATCGATAACGGCATTGAGCAGCTCTCTGCCCGCTTTGGCGTCGATATGACCGCTTACCCGCTGGACGGTCCGGTGCCGGAAATCGGCGGCACCGAAGGCGGCCAGAGCCGCGTCAAGCTGTTAACCGACCTCGCCGCCCGTGAAAACCTGACCCTGCGTCAGCTGGCGGCCGTTGCGGCCGGTTCCCGCGGTCACCGGGTGATCGTCGGCACCGCGTCTGACATCGCCGATGACTTCCAGCAGTGGCTGGAGCAGGAAGGCGCAGATGGCTTCAACATCATGCCTGCCGTGCTGCCAAACCAGCTGGAGCTGTTTGTCGAGCTGGTGGTACCTGAGCTGCAGCGCCGCGGCCTTTTCCGCACCGAATACCAGTACGCGACCCTGCGTGAGAACCTCGGCCTGCCGTCCGTGGAAACCAATTTTGCCGCCGTGCCCGCACTGGCGACTGAGAAGGAATAAGCAATGAAATATCAAGCCCTGACCGTTGCCGTACTGGCACTGATCCCGGTGACCTCCGCGCTTGCCGCAGACCAGGACGTGGCCTTCAGCAGCAGCGTTAAGCCCAAAGCGGATGCAGCCCTGCACGCCACGCTGCCTGCGGATATCCTTAAAAAAGGCTATATCGTGGCGGGGACTAACCCGAACACGCCGCCGACCACCTTCTATCAGGCGGATAATAAAACGCTGGCGGGCCGTGAAATTGATATCGTCAGCGCGGTGGCCGATCGTCTGGGTATTCCGGTGCGCTGGCGCGATACCGGCGGCTTTGACAATATTATTCCGGGCCTGAAGTCCGGCCGCTATGACGTGGCGGCTTCCAACATTGACGCCAACAAGAAACGCCTGCAGCAGGTCGATTTTGTCGGCTACTACAATGCCTCAAAACTGGCGCTGGTTTCACGCAAGGACGCCGGCCTCGGGCCGTTTAACACCTTCACTGAACTCTGTGGTCAGACCGTGGGCGCGGGTGCCGGCACCTCTCAGGTGACCCGCCTGCAGCAGGCCAGCGACGCCTGCGTCGCTGACGGGAAAGCGGCGATTAACATCCCGATCTTCCCTGACCGCCCGGCGGGCGTGCAGGCTGTGATCAGCGGCCGCGTGCCGATGTTCTTTGGCCCGTACGAAGGCCTGCGCTACCAGGCCAGCCAGGTGAAAGCGCTGGCGCTGGCCGGTGAGATCACCATTGAAGACACCATCGTCTCGATTGCCCTGCCGAAAGGCTCACCGCTGGAAAAACCAGTTCAGGCGGCGCTGAATTCGCTGATTAAGGACGGCACTTATCAGCA
Organism: Erwinia sp. E602; assembly: GCF_018141005.1. NCBI lineage: Bacteria > Pseudomonadati > Pseudomonadota > Gammaproteobacteria > Enterobacterales > Erwiniaceae > Erwinia > Erwinia sp. E602. Next base: position 191,011 of record NZ_CP046581.1, read on the forward strand.
GATCCTCGACAAGTGGGAAATCGGCTTTGGCGCGGTGAAATCCGCCGGTCTTAACGAAGAGATTGCTAAATGAGTCTGCGGCCTGACGACAACACCGCCGGGCTGCCGATCGTTGGACATCGTCACTACGGGCGCTGGTTCAGCGCCCTGATCGTGCTGCTGCTGGTGGCGCTGATGGCCTCGTCGGTGGTCAGCAACCCACGGTTTGAGTGGGACGTGGTGGCCGAGAACCTGACGGCGGATTCGATTCTCGCCGGGGTGGTGATGACCATCAGGCTGACGCTGATTTCGGTGCTGTTTGGCTTTGCCGGCGGCACGCTGCTGGCGCTGATGCGCCTGTCGGCGAACCCGGTGCTGGTCGGCGTCAGCTGGGCGTATACCTGGTTTTTCCGCGCGGTGCCGATGCTGGTGCAGCTGTTCCTGTGGTACAACATTGCCGCGCTGTATCCTAAGCTGTCGCTCAGCCTTCCCGGGCTGGGAGAAGTGTGGAGTGCCACCACCAATGAGATTATCAGCCCGTTCAGCGCGGCGGTGATAGCCCTGGTGATGCACCAGTCGGCCTATGCGGCAGAAATTATTCGTGCCGGTATCCAGAGCGTGAACCCCGGCCAGCTGGAAGCGGCGAAGGCGCTGGGCTACCGCCCTGGGCAGATTTTCCGTCAGACCGTGCTGCCGCAGGCGATGCGCACTATTCTGCCACCGGCGGGTAATGAGGTGATCGGACAGCTGAAAACCACCGCCGTGGTCTCGGTAATCGCGCTGCAGGACGTGCTCTACTCGGCGCAGATCATCTATCAGCGTACCTATGAGGTGATCCCGCTGCTGCTGGTGGCCACCGCCTGGTATCTGCTGATGACCTCGGTGCTCTCGGTAGGGCAGTATTACGTGGAGCAGTGGTACAGCCGCGGCAACGCGCCCGCTAAGGCGCGCCGCTGGTTTAAACGTTCGCCGGGGACCCAGGAGGAACGTTTATGAGTCAGCCCATCCGTCTGCGCGGTATTCGCAAACAGTTTTCCGGTAAAACGGTGCTGCACGGCATCGATATGGACATTGCCGCCGGTTCGGTAACGGTGATCCTTGGGCCCTCCGGCTCGGGGAAATCCACCCTGCTGCGCTGTATCAATCATCTGGAAAAACTCGACGCGGGCACCATCCACGTCGGGGAGACGCTGATCGGCTATCGCCGCAAAGGTCAGCAGCTGGTCGAGCTGCCTGAACATCAGGTGGCCCTGCAGCGCCAGAGCATTGGCATGGTGTTCCAGCAGTTCAACCTGTTTCCGCACCGCACCGTGCTGCAGAACGTGATGGATGCGCCGCTGCGCATTCGTCGCCAGAAGCGGCCGCTGGTGGAGTCACGCGCGCTGAAACTGCTTGAGCAGGTCGGTCTGGCGCACCGCGCGATGGCCTGGCCGCGCGAGCTGTCCGGCGGCCAGCAGCAGCGGGTGGCGATTGCCCGCGCGCTGGCAATGGAGCCGGAGGTGATGCTGTTTGATGAGCCGACCTCGGCGCTGGATCCGGAACTGGTGGGCGAAGTGCTGCAGGTGATGAAGCAGCTGGCCCACTCCGGTATCACCATGGTGGTGGTCACCCATGAGATCGGCTTTGCCCGCGAAGTGGCGGACAATATCGTCTTTATGGATGAGGGTAAAGTGGTGGAGAGCGGCAACGCCCGCACCCTGCTGGATGCCCCGCAGCATCCGCGCTTCCGCGAGTTTCTTGCCAGCGTGCTTTAACTTTCATCACACGGTCGCCAGGGAAGGCGGCCGTATCATCGCTGTGCATTTCTCCGAACCCGCGCGCAGATAACATGCCGTCATTTTGAATACGAATTTGTACGCCAGCTAAATAGCCGTCGTTTTTCTTCTCGCCGTAACGTTAATTTTGTGAGCTGACGCCAAATAACGTCAATCACCTCTTATCTGTTCGTCCTGTTTCTGCTTTTATTCATTTTTTGTCGGCTGAATGCTAATTAAGGACAGAGGCAATAAAATCCTCCGCGTTAATTACGTAATAAAATGGATTAATTACGATTATTTGATGATGGCTCAAATCTGACTTCGAATCATCGAGGGAAGAGTTTGATCATCCTATTTTTTCTTATCAATTCTCTGGTTTTACCCTGCGTTGTTTCTCATTCTCATCGCCTGATGAGGGTGACGCACGCTTACGCCGGGATCCGACAGACGGCCTGTTACGCGTCTGAATAATAATTTACAGGGAGTGATAACAATGCGTGGAATTAAACTTTGCTCCGGTATATCAGCACTGTCCTTAATTTTTTCTGCAGGAGCACGTGCTGAAATTACCGTTTTAGATAAAAACCCAAACAGTAATCTGCTGCTGGCCCCCCTCAGCCTGACCGTTGGCGGCAGCATCCGCCCGGAATGGATCTCTAACGCGGGGCCGGAGCCCGGGTATTATCGCCGCGGGCACGACGGGGGGACGCGTTTTCGTTTTGGCGGCGACTACGCGCTGACCCCACAGACCTCGGCGATCGTTCACTATGAGTGGGGGGTGGATCTTCCCCATGTGCTAAGCTGGGGCGGTCACTACGATGAGAGCAGCAAGCGAGAATGGCAGCGTAAATTCTACGGCGGCTTTAAGGATGAACGCTTCGGTACGCTGACCTACGGCCACCAGTTTGGCATTTACTACTCGGTGGTGGGGATGAAGAGTGATATGTGGGACAACGACGGCCTGGCGGGCGGCACCGCTAACGGCATCAGCGGCGACTACGATGGTGCCAACCGCCCCAAACGCAGCTTTATGTACACCAATACCTTTGGGCCGGTAAAACTTTATGCCAATTACCTGCTGCCTGAGGACGGTTTGCATATGGCGGACGGTAACACCTACCGGCGACGTCGCGGCGGCGGTTTTGGCTTTGATTACAGCGCCACGAAAACGCTGATGCTCAGTGCGGCTTACAGCTATACGGATGCCGTGATGGAAGACAGGGCGCGTTCGCAGAAGAAAAGCTACCGGCAGCAGCTCTCCGGCCTTGCGGCCACCTGGCAGCCGGATAACTGGTACATTGTGGGTACCGCCAGCTACTACAAAGATTTTGTGCCGGATACGCGTGGCAAAAACCTCTCACACTACTTTGCCGGTTCAGGCTACGGGCTGGAGGGCTATGTCGGCTATACCTTTAGGCTGGGTAAACCCTTCCTGAACAGCATTCAACCCTACGTGGCTGAAGACAGCCTGCAGCTGCGCAGCTCAAACCCGTACCACGCAACCCATACCTATCTCGGAACCAACATTGACTTTGGTCACGGTGTCTCGGTGACGCTGGAACAGACGCTCTCGGCGCGTGGCAGTAAAGAGCCCAACTCAACCTGGATGACGTGGTATTACAACTTCTGACGGAATGGCGTGCGGCTTCAGTCCGCTGACCTGAGGCAGGGGGCCGGGTAAACCCCGGCTCCCCGCCTTCAGCTTACACCTTCACCGTATTCAGCAGATAATCCGCCAGCCGCAGGCTCAGCGCTGCACCGGTCAGCGTCGGATTCATGCAGGAGGCGGACGGCATCACGCTGGTGCCGGCGATAAACAGGTTAGGGTGGTCGTGGCTCTGACAGTGCCGGTTCACGACCGAATCCTTCGGATCGTCGCCCATTATCGTGGTGCCCATAATGTGCTGACGGTCCTGATAGCCGGTATCAATCTTTGACACCTCCGCGTTCAGCAGCCGGGCAAACTCGGCGAAGTCCTTCAGCCCCTGTTCCTTACCCGCGTGCCAGTAGTCGTTCACGCTGTAGTAAATCTCCGGCAGAGGAATGCCGATGGCGTCCTTTCTGGTTTTGCTCGGCACCACGCGGTTTTCCGCCAGCGGCAGCGTCTCAAAGTCGATAGCAAAGTTCAGCGACCGTGCGGAAAGGCGCTGCAGCTCAGCGTCCAGCTGCGATCCCAGCACGCCTTTCTGGATCAGCGAGGCCGCATAGTCCGCCGTCGGCACCGTATTGCGCACCTTGATCTTATAGCTGGGGAAATCCCTGCGGAACGCGCCGTCGCGGTTGTTCAGATACACCAGCAGCTCGGTCGGGCCCTGGCCCGGCCAGACGTCCTCGTTCATCATCACGTTCATGCTGATGCCGGTATGGCCCATCAGATTGCGGCCAACCTGGTCGGAGCGGTTGGCGATGCCGTTGGGATAACGTTCTGAGGTGGACATCAGCAGCAGCTTCGGTGACTCGATGCCGTAAGCGGCCAGCACGAAATGCTTCGCCGTCAGCCGGTGCTGGCTGCCGTCGGGCTTCTTATAGTGGATAGCGCGGATCGCGCCGTCGTCACCTGCTTCGATATGGCAGACCACCGAGTTATCCAGCAGCCGCGCGCCGTGCTCTTCCGCCTCATCAATGTGCATCGAGCCATCGTATTTGGCGGCGATCGGGCAGACCGGGTTGCAGTTATTGTTACCGCCGCACACCGGACGGCGCTTCCACGGCCGGGTGGCGCGGCCGTTAGGCTCCATCACCGGGTTAAACCCGCCCTTACCCAGCAGCACGGAAAGGCGCTTAAACAGATAGCTCGGCTCCAGGCCCGGCATCGGAAACGGCGTTGAACGCGGCGGCCATGCTTTACCGCCCTGGCCGCTCTCATCCTGACCGTCGACGCCGGAAACGCCCAGCTCATGCTCGGCCGCGCCGTACCAGGGTTCCAGCTCGTCATAGCCAATCGGCCAGTCGCGGCCGCGGCCATACAGGCTGTGGAGTCTGAAATCATTGGGGATCATCCGCCACAGCGCCGAACCAAAGTGCCAGGTGGTGCCGCCGACCACGCGCAGATATTTGGTCGGGTACTTAACCGGGCCGGTCTGCTGCAGGTAGCTGCCGTAGGTGGACGGTACGTGCGGCAGGTCGGGATAAGGCGAACCCACCCCCTGCAGCTTCATATTGGTCAGCGACATCTTGAACGGCGAACTGCGGAACCGCTCCACGATGTCCTGGCGTTTCACTCTTGGCCCGGCTTCAACGATGATCACCGATTTGCCTGCTTTCGCCAGCTGCGTGGCGATCAGGCCGCCCATCACCCCGGATCCGATAATAATCACGTCAGCATCATACTGGTTCATGCCGTTGCTCCCTGTTGTGCCGTTGAAACCCCGGGCTTCTCGCCCCATGAATCCGGCCCGCCGCCGTAGGTGGGTACCGCCAGAATACCCTGCGTGGGCAGGTACATCATCGCGTCCGCATAAGCGATCAGCTCCGTCTTCGCCCCCTCGCCAACCACGCCGGTGTACCAGGCGCTGACGATCAGCGTGGCGGTGTCGTGCAGCGGCGTACCGGCGGCGGTGTCCTGCAGAAACGCATCCACATGCGTATCGCTACGCCGGGCGAGCGCGGTGGCCAGTGCGTCGAGCTGCGCCGGAAAGTTCGGGTAGTGACGGGTCAGCGCGTCCAGATAGCGGCGGCTGAGGATCGCCCCGACCGGGCGGCTGACCAGGAAAGCAGACACTTCGCTGAAGCGCTGTAGCGGAGCGGCGCTGGCCGCCGCACGGGCCATCTCCGCGGGGAACAGGGCGCTGCAGGCGGCGCTGAGCGACAGCACCGCCATCCCCTGCAGCAGGCGGCGACGGCTCAGTCCGGCGCCGGAATTATTTTGCGCCATAGCGCCTCCGTTTTCTGCGTGCGAGGGCAATGCCGCCCGCGACGATTGCGCCCGCGACGATAACCACTGCGGTCAGCACCCAGGGCCGGGTCAGCCTGACCAGCAGCGGGGTTTCACCGCCTTCGCGCACGGTTTGTACCTGTTGTTCGGTAACGTGCAGCGCGGGATTGCCGTACTGCTGCAGCACATAGTTGCTGACGTCGGCAACCTGACGGTCGCTGAGGCGGTCGGTCCACGCCGCTGCGGGGCCGAAGGCGGGCATCGCCACCGCCTCGTCTTTCACCCTGCGCTGCACGCCGAACAGAATGGTGGCGATCAGGTTATCGGCCTGTTCTGCGCCGGTGGCGGTATTGTGGAACAGCGAAGGGTAACGGGCGGTGCCCTGGCCGTCAGGCTGGTGGCAGGCGGCGCAGGTGCTGCTGTAAATCTGCCAGCCGGCATCATCCGCCCTGTTATCGCCGCGCCGCTGCTGCTCTGTGGACGAGGGCTGGCCGAAGCCGTCGCGGGAGCGCGCCGCGCCGCCGCCGGAGGCGGGCACCTGCTGCAGATAGGCCACGATGGCGTTGATATCCGGGTCCGTCAGGTGCTGCAGGCTGTGTTCAACCGCCTCGGCCATCGGGCCTGCGGCCTGCGCTTTACCCCTGACGTGGCCGGTTTTCAGATACTGCGCCAGTTCGGCCTTGCTCCAGCTGCCGATCCCAGACTGCATATCCGGGGTGATGTCGGGCGCGTACCAGCTGCCGAGGCTGCCGCCGGCCAGCGGCTGGTCATTCTGCTGGCCCATCAGCAGGTTACGCGGCGTGTGGCAGGTATCACAGTGGGCCAGCGCGTTGACCAGATAGTCACCCCGGTTGACCTCATCGCTCGCCGTCGGTGAAGGGACAAAGCGCGTGTTATCAGCAAACAGCAGGTTCCACACCGCCATTGACGCGCGCAGGCTGAAGGGAAACGGCAGGCGGGTTTGCGGTGCGGCAACGTCCACCGGCCTGACGCCGTGCATAAACCAGACGTAAAGGGCGTGAATATCCTCATCGCTGATTTTCGCGTAGGAGGGGTAAGGCATCGCCGGATAAAGGTGCTGACCCTGTTTATTGATCCCTTCACGCACCGCGCGGGCAAACTCCGCTTCGCTCCAGTCACCGATACCGGCGGTGGGGGAGGGGGTGATATTACTGGCATATATGCTTCCCATCGGGGAAGCGATCGCATAACCGCCGGCCATCGGTTCACCCTGGTGCGGCGAGGTGTGGCAGGCTCCGCAGTCGGCGGCGGTCGCGAGATATTGTCCCCTGGCCATCAGCGCCCGATCCCCGGAATCAACCGGTTCAGCGGTGCTCATCCCGCTGAAAAGGATCAGGCTGACGGCCAGCGGAAGACTAAGACGTCTCACCTGACTTGCTCCTGTAAAATGAAAAATTTTTGTAGTTTTATAGGGACTTCGGTACGGCAAACGCCCGCGCGTGGCGCACAACCGCGCGCGGGCAAAAAAGAGTTACAGCAGTTCGTAGTCGTTAAACTGCAGCGGCGTGTCGCCGCCGTTGATCAGTTGCACCTCGCCGGGTTCGGTCAGGAAGGCGTCACCGCGGTGCACCCAAATCTCCCGCGTGCGGTTGGGTTTACCCGGCACCGCCAGCAGCAGGCGGCCTTCGGTAAAGAACACCCGCACCCCCGGCCCGTGCTGGACGTAGCCCGGCGCGACTTCCCCCGGCTGCAGGACAACCTTCCAGCCGCGCACGGTCTTCTCATCCAGCACCTGGCGGAACTGCGCTACCGCCGGACGGCTGGCGTCGCCGAAGTTCTGCGGGCCGTTCTGCTTAATTTCGAAGGAAACCTGGTGGTTCAGCGTGGTGTCGGTATTGGTGACCTTGTCTTCGTCCGACTTGCCCTGGTGCTGGCCAAACTTCACGTCGCCGGTTTTCATCCAGTGGTCTTTGGCCGGTTTATCCGGGTAGGAGATATGCACCATGCTGCCGTCAACGTGGGTGTTGACGTAGTCAAGATGCTGCTCGTGGAACAGCGTGGACTGGCCCGGGCGAATCATCACCCGCATTACCGTCACGTACTGGTTTTCCAGGATCACGTGGTGCAGCGGCTCCAGATCGGTCGCCACCACCTGCTCTTTGCCGTCGGCCACCGCCGCTTTCTCTGCGGTGGCGGCGTTAACGCTGCCGGTCATCAGGCCGGTGGCAAGCAGGGCGCAGAGCAGGGCGTGAGGTTTGAGGTTCATTAAAACTCCTTAATGCAGGGGAAAAGCCCGGCTGCTTATGCCGGGCGGGAGGAACGTTCAGGGTTCGACCAGCGTCACCCAGTTGGCACCGTCGCCACCCGGATAGCGGCCGGCCAGCGTCAGCGCACCGTCTGCCGGATTGATGCGGTACAGCGAGATGTGATCTGACTTCTGGCCGGACTCAATCAGAAACCGGCCGCTGTTATCGATGGCAAATCCGCGCGGCTGCGCTTCGGTTTTAATACTTTCCAGGCGGGTCAGATGGCCGTCGGTGGGATCGACGCGGAACGAGGTCAGGGTGCTGCTGGTGCGCTCGGTGGCGTAGAGATAACGGCCGTCCGGCGTGATGTGGATATCCGCCTGCCAGATGCGTGGCTTCGCCGACGGCGGCAAATCGTCATCGCCGGTCAGCGGCCGCGCCTCGCCGCGCTGCATGTCTTCATCCGGTGAGACGGACGAAACGTCTTCGTGCGCGGTGGCGCGGCCCTGGTCGTCCAGCGTGACGCGGGTAATATTGCCCGCCATCTCGTTGAGGATGTACATATTGCGCTGACCGTGGCCGTCGCGCGACGGGGCGAAGACAAAATGGCGCGGGCCGGTGGCCGCCTCATGCTGGATATTGATAAACGGCGGATCGAGCGGGGTGACGCGGCCGCTGCCGGCATCAAAGCGGAACTGCAGCAGCTGGTCGGTGCCGAGCTGCGTCACGTAAAGGAAGCGGTTTTCCGCGTCAACCTGCACGGCGTGGGCGCGCTTGCCGGTATGCACCACCTGCACCGGCTTCTCCACCACATTACCCTGGCCGTCAATGGCGTTGATGCTGACCAGATCGCCGCCGAACGACGCGCTCAGCAGGAAACGGCCCGAACGATCGGTGGAGAGATACGCCATGCTCTGCGGCAGCGGCGTTTCGCTGCGCTTCTGCAGCTGGCCGTCGGCCTCAATGTGGTACGCGACCACGCGGTAAGGCTGGCTGCGCACCGAAACGTACAGCATTTTATGATCCGGTGAGACCACCGACGACATCGCCTTTTTTCCGGCGGGGAAGGTGCCAGTGGCCTCCAGCGTGCCGCGTGACGTGTCCAGCCGGTAGCCGGTCACCGTACCGCTGACGTCATTGGAGACGTAAACCCGGCTTTGCGCCTGGGCGCAGCCTGCGGTCAGCGCCAGAAGCGCGGCCGCGGTAAGCATTTTTTTCATTGTGACTCCTTGTGGACGGGGTTCAGCAGCCCGCCTACCAGCGGGTGGCAAACGTCTCACACAGCTCGGCAACCTGTTGCTCGCTCAGGGGCTGCGGTTTTTCCGCCGCCAGCAGCCACAGGCGGGCGGTCTCTTCCAGCTCCTCCAGCGCCGCACAGGCGCTGATGACGCTGCCGCCCCAGACAACCGGGCCGAGACGCTCCAGCATCACGCCACGGACTTCGCAGGCCAGCTGCGCGACCTGGTGCGCAACGTCCGCCGCGCCGGGACGACGATAGCCGATTAACGGAATGCGGCCGACCTTCATCACCTGATACGGGGTGATCGGCGGCAGAATGCTGCTCTGCTGCCAGACGCCCTGCAGCGTCAGCCCCACCAGATGGGTGGAGTGGGTATGCACCACGCTGTTCACCTCGGGGTTTCGGTCATACACCTGGCGATGCAGCAGCAGCGTCTTGGACGGCTTGTCGCCGGAGAGCCACTCCCCCGTGGCAGAGACTTTGGCAATTTTCGCCGCCTCCAGACGCCCGAGGCAGGCGTCGGTGGGCGTAATCAGCCAGCCGTCATCCAGCCGGGCGCTGATGTTGCCGGCGGTGCCGACGGTGTAGCCGCGCCGGAACAGGCTGGCACCGGCCCAGACGATCTCTTCACGAAGCTGTTGTTCATTGTTCATCGCGTTTCTCGGTTCGTTTGTTATGAATGGGTGGCGGCAGGTCTGGCGTCAGCATCCGCGTTTTTCAGCACCAGCGGTTCAACCTTGCCCATGATGAACATAAAGTTAAACGCGCCGAACAGGCAGATACCGCCTGCGACCAGCAGCGGCACGACAAAGGAACCGTGGCTCAGGGTCAGCATCAGGCCGGTAAATGAAGCGGTAACGATCCCCGCCAGGTTGCCGGCAAAGTTCTGAATCCCTCCCAGCGTGCCGACATAGCCGGAGCTGGGCGCAACGTCTGCGGGCAGGGTCCAGATGTTGGAGGCGGTAAAGGCCAGGCCCGCGTAGGTCAGTGAGAACAGCGTCAGGATCAGCGGAATGCTGGTGGTAAAGGCGGCAAAGGCGATCACCGAAGAGAGCAGCATGCCGGCGATCAGGCAGGTTTTGCGCGCGGTGGTCAGCGAGAAACCTTTGCGGTACATCCAGTCGGAACAGATACCGCCCAGCAGGCTGCCGGGGATACCCATCAGCGCCGGGATCGCACCCAGCGTCCCCAGCTCTTTCAGGGAGAAGCCGTGGGCGATGGTCAGGTAGGTCGGGAACCAGGTCACGAAGAAGTAGGTGGCGAAGTTCATGCAGAAGAAGCCGATCATCATCCCCCAGACGGTGCGGTAGCGGAACAGCGCGCGGATGCTGACTTTCTCACTTTTGTCGACCACGTTGACGCTGCGGTCCTCCAGCAGATTCTGGCGCTCCTGCTCGTCGAGGCCCTTCATCTCCTCCGGTTCGCGGTAGAACATCAGCCAGATAACCACCCAGATCAGTCCCAGCGCGCCGGTGACCACGAAGGAGGTCTCCCAGTCCCAGGTGCTGATCAGCCAGGCCACCAGCGGCAGGGCGATAGCGCTTCCGGCGCGCGGGCCGGCGTCGAAGATGCCGCTGGCGGTTCCGCGCTCTTTTTTGGCAAACCACGAGTAGACCACCTTGGCGCAACCGGGATAGCCGCCGGACTCACCGATGCCGAGCATTAAACGCGAGGCGAAAATGGACGTGAAGCCGCGGCCAAACGCGGTGAACACCGTAAACAGTGACCACCAGCCGACCGCGATGGCCAGACCGGCGCGTGCGCCCAGGCGGTCGATCATGCGCCCTGCGGGGATCTGCATCAGCGCATAGGTCCAGAAGAAGGCACCGAGGATCAGCCCCATGCTGGTGTCATCCAGCCCGAGGTCGGCTTTAATATGTGGCGCGGCGATGGCCAGGTTAATACGGTCTATATAGTTGATGGCGATAGCGAAAAAGCAGAAGGCGATCATCAGCCATCGGATTCGTGGGTATCTACGCATGGTGAATTCCTTTATTATCTCGGTGTTTTCCACGGCTGAGGTGGAAACGCAGGGAAGCCGTTGTCCCGGTTTTTTTTGTTATCATCGGGTGAAATTTTCCGGGTGTCTGATAACATGTCGTTAAAAGTAAGCGATTACAAAAATCAGTCAAGCCAAAAGTAAGCGCTTTCAAAATGAACCTCAGATTGTCTGCAAATTTTGTGGGCGAGGTCACTAATTTCAGTCAGGAGTTCCAACATGTCCGACAAGTTCCCCGCCCCCGCGCGGGTCTCGCTGGAAGACGTTGCCCACCACGCCGGGGTTTCAACGGCCACCGTCTCCCGGGTGCTTAACGGCAGCACCTCGGTGAAAGCCGCCAGCCGTCAGGCGGTGGAACGCGCCTGCGAGGAGCTGGGATACGTGATTAACCGCGCGGCGCGCACGCTGGCTTCCCGGCGCAGCATGACCATTGGCGCGGTGGTGCCGACGCTGGCGACGGAAACGTTCTCGCGGCCGCTGGCGGCGTTTCAGCAGAAGATCCACCAGTCTGGCTACACGCTGCTGCTGGCCAACTCCGATTTCGACCCGGATACCGAGCTGAAAGAGGTCAACAAGCTGATCGAGTACGGCATCGATGCGCTGATGCTGGTGGGGAATTCTCACCACCCGCGCCTGAGGGAGCGCATCAACCAGCTGGGGATCCCCTGCATCCAGACCTTCTCGGTCGACGCGGGCCACCCGAGCATTGGCTACGACAACGAGCAGGCCGCCGCTGAGATAACGTCCCATCTGCTGGGGCTGGGGCATAAGCAGTTTGCGGTGATCGTCGGGACCCCGCCGTCCAACGACCGCGTCTCCGATCGTATTACCGGCACGCGCGAAGCGCTGTCGGCGGCGGGGCTGACGCTGGCGGAGGAGAATCTGATCAACAGCGCTTTTACCATGAATGACGCCCGTCAGGCCATGTTCCGGCTGCTGGACGGCCCGGTGCCGCCAACGGCGGTGATTTGTGGTAACGATCTGCTGGCGTTTGGTGCGATGCGCGCGGCGGCCGAACGCTACCTGCGTATTCCAAACGACATTTCGATCACCGGCTTTAACGACTACGAGTACGCGGAACATCTGGAGCATCCGCTGACCACCATGCGGGTGGAACTGGACCAGATAGGCCTGCTCGCCGCCGACTACCTGCTGGCGACGCTGAACGACCAGCCCGCGCCGCGCCAGACGCTGCTGAAGCCGGAGCTGATCGTGCGCGGCAGCACCGGCTCACCGCCGCGCCAGCCGCGCTGAGGCCTGTCTTATCTCTGCTTCATCGCGCGGTACGATCAGGCTCGTGGCGTCAGGCCGCAGGCCTGAAACACCTCGCGTGCTGCGTCCGATCGCAGAAACGCCAGCAGCGCGGCGGCTTCAGCGGGCCGGCCGGCGTTGCGGAACAGCGCGCCGGGGAATGAGAGCACCTTTTGTAGCTCATCCGGTAGCGGCCCGGCGATTTTGATGCCCGGCACGGTGAGCAGCTCGCTGATTTGCTGCACGGCCAGATCCGCTTTTCCCTCCAGCAGCAGCCGGGCGGTAAACCCCTCGTCGATAGTGCTGGCGCGGGCGTTCACCGCCTGGGTGATGTCGAGCCGCTCCAGCACCGTTTTAAACCAGATGCCGCTGGCACCGCCGAGCGAATAGCCCACCGAGCGGGCCTGGAGCAGGCTCTGCTTCAGCGCCGCCGCGCTGCTGAGGTCCGGCTGTGCGGCATCAGGCAGCGTCGCCACCCCGATGGTTGAATCCACCAGTTCGCGGCGGCTGCCGGCCTCCACCACCGCCTGCTCCACCAGCCGGTCCATGGCTTCCGTGGTGACAATCACCGCGTCGGCGCGCCGGCCATCGGCTATCCACTGCTCAATGCGGGTGGTGGGGGCCCACTCTACCTGCAGCTCCACCTGCGGACAGCGCTGCTGCCACAGCGGCAGCAGCCGGTCAAAGGCGGCGCGGATCGCCAGTACGCTGAACAGCTTAACGGTTTGCTGGGCGCTCATCTCCATCTCCTTACAGTTTACGCAGGTAGCTGGCATCCAGCTCTGCCGGGGTTCGCACGCCGATCAGCGCCAGGTCGCGGTCGATCTCGTCGCTAAGAATATGCATCGCATGCTCCACGCAGCGCTGGCCGCCGATAACGCTCGCGTAGAGGAACGGACGGCCGAGAAACACAAAGTCGGCCCCCAGCGCCATCGCCTTCATCACGTCGGTGCCGCGGCGGATGCCGCTGTCGATAATCACCTTCATTGCGCCTTTGCTGGCGGCGATCTCCGCCAGCGTATACAGCGGCGGAATGGTGTGATCGAGCTGACGTCCGCCGTGGTTAGAGAGGATCACCGCGTCCGCACCAAGGTCGCGGGCGATAAACGCATCCTCCGGCGACATCAGCCCCTTAATCACCAGATTGCCGCGCCATTTTTTGCGGATGGCCTCAACGTTTTTCCAGCACAGCTTGTCGCGGGCGTTGGTGTTGCGCACCTTGCCGGACATCATCGGCGGGCCGCGCTCGGCGTCGGTGTTTTCAAAGTGCGGCGCGCCGTGGCGCAGGAAGGTTTGCGCGACGGTGCCCAGCAGCCAGCGCGGGTTTATGGCGCTTTCAAACGCCACCTTCGGGGTGATTTTAATCGGCATGCTGAACCCGCTGCGGATGTTGTGCTCGCGGTTGCCCAGCATTGGCGTGTCGCCGGTAACCACCAGCGTCTGGTATCCGGCGGCTTCAACGCGTTCCACCAGACGGTCAATGCGCGGCTGATCGCCGGCCAGATAGGCCTGGAACCACGCATCGGCATTGGCGGCGTGCACGTCCTCCAGCCTGACCAGCGACGAGGCGCTGAGGATCATCGGCACGTTCATCTGCCGCGCGGCCTTAGCCAGCGCAATATCGGCCTGATAGGCGACAAAGGAGGCGCCGCCCAGCGGTGCCACGCCGAACGGATGCTGATACGTGTGGCCGAACAGCGTGGTGGCCTGGCTGCGGCCCGAGACGTCGCGGAACATGCGCGGGATAAATTTAAAGCGCTGGTAGGCGTCAAAGTTACCGGCAATCCCCTGGCCGCTCTCCACGCCGCCGGCGACGTACTGATAGATCATATTCGGCAGCCGGCGGCGCGCATGGCGCTCAAAGTCGTCCAGCGACAGCAGATCGCGGAACGCACGCGGCGTTTTCTTTGCCGGCTCTGGGGCTGTTGTCACGGCCGGAGCCGCGGCGGTCAACGATGAGGGGCTGACTGAGGTTGTCATAACAGGTTTCACACTCCATTGGCGGTGCTGCCACGCGCCACGACAAGGGTTACGTCGTCGGCGGCTGGCGGGAATTTTTGTAAGCGCTTTCAATATTGCTGTCTGTGGCATAAAATTTCAACACTGTGCGGTGAGAAGTATCGCTATTTTATGTGACGAGCATCACTTTACAGGAACATTTGTAAGCCCTTACATTATGCTGAACCCGACTGAACGGAAACTGACATGACTTCACGAATTGTTTTACTGCACGCCACGCCGGTGGCGATGGCACCGATCCACAGTGCCTTTACCGATCTGTGGCCGGAAGCGGAACTGGTTAACCTGCTGGACGACGGCCTGACGATTGACCGTGCGAAAACCCCCGGGCTGACCGCTGAACTCACCGACCGCTTTGTCCGGCTGGGCGAATACGCCCACGATATGCAGGCGGCGGCTATCCTGGTCACCTGCTCGGCGTTCGGCCCGGCCATTGACCGGCTTGCCGCTGAACTGCCGATCCCGGTGCTTAAACCCAACGAGGCGATGTTCCGCGAAGCGCTGAACAGCGGCAAAAATATCGGCATGCTGGCCACCTTCGGCCCGGCGGTGGAGACAATGACCGCCGAATTTGAGGAGTTTGTGGCGCAGGCAGGCAGTGAGGCACGGCTGACCACGGTGCTGGTGGCGGACGCCATCGATCTGCTGCGCAAAGGTGACCGTGAGAGCCATAACCGGCTGGTGGCCGAGCGGGCGCACGAACTGGCGCACTGCGACGTGATCATGCTGGCGCACTTTTCGACCTCTAATGCGGCTGAGGCGGTACGCAGCCGGGTCAGCATCCCGGTGCTGACCGCGCCACACGCCGCAGTCAGCCTGATTAAGGCCACTGTTAACCACTGTGGCGAGGAGAAATGATGTTAATTGGCGTGATTGCAGATGATTTTACCGGGGCCAGCGATATCGCTGTCACCCTGTCAAAAGGGCTGGAGGGTGAGGGCGGTCTGCACACCGTTCAGTATCTGGGCGTGCCGTCCACCCCGGCCGCAGCGGGGGTTGAGGCGGGGGTTATCGCACTGAAGAGCCGTTCGCTCACGGCCGCCGCGGCCGTGGCGCAGTCGCTGGCCGCCTGTCGCTGGCTGCAGGCGCAGGGGTGTGAACAGATCGTCTTTAAGTACTGCTCCACTTTTGACTCAACCGACGAAGGCAATATCGGTCCGGTGACCGAGGCGCTGGCCGCGCAGCTTGACGCGCGGAGCGTGGTGGTCTGCCCGGCCTTTCCGGCGATGGGACGGACGGTTTATCAGGGGCACCTGTTTGTGTATGACCGGCCGCTGAATGAGTCCGGCATGCAGCATCATCCGCTGACGCCGATGACCGATGCCGATCTGCGGCGGGTGCTGCAGCGGCAGACCTCGCTTAAGGTAACGCACCTGGGCTGGCAAAAGGTGGCGCAGGGCAGCGAGGCGCTGCGCGAGGCGCTGGCACAGCAGGGGCAGGCAGAGCGAACGCTGGTGGTGGTGGACGCCATCAGCAATCACGACCTGACCACCCTGGGCCGCGCCTGCCGGGGGGCACCGTTGGTGACCGGCGGCTCGGGCATCGCGCTGGCGCTGCCGCACAACTTTATCGCTCAGGGCAGGGCGCACGGCCGGCAGGCGGGCATTACGCCCCTCGGCGGCGCTGAAGCGATCCTCGTCGGCAGCTGTTCCGGCGCAACCCGCGGGCAGATCGACGAGCATCAGAAGCAGCATCCGGTGCTGATGATTGAGGTGGAATCGGTGCTGAACGGCACAATCGGGCCGCAGCAGCTGGTGGAATTTATTCTTATGCATCAGGGAGAGGCACCGCTGGTGTACTCGTCCGGCGATCCGCAAACCGTCGAACGGCTGCAGAAAGAGTATGGGCGCGAACGTATTGCCGCCGCGCTGGACGACCTGTTCGGCCAGACCGCCCGTCAGCTGGTGGCGGCGGGCGTCAGGCGGCTGGTGGTCGGCGGCGGCGAAACCTCTGGCGCGGTAGTCAGCGCGCTGGATCTGGGTGCGCTGACCATCGGCCGGGAGATCGACACCGGCGTGCCTGCGCTGGTCTCCGGCGGCAGCCGGCCGCTGGCGCTGGCGCTGAAGTCCGGCAACTTCGGCGCGCGGGACTTCTTCGCCCGGGCGGTGAACAGCCTGTAAAACGGCGGCAGGCGGGAGGCCCCCGCAGGCACTAATGATCCCGACGTTGGCTTCCCCTTTTCCCCAGGGTGTTCTGCTTGCAGCGTACCTGAGGGGGGCTAACCTGCTCTGACTCTGACTCTGACTCTGACTCTGACTCTGACTCTGACTCTGACTCTGACTCTGACTCTGACTGGGGCGTGGGCTGAGCAGAGTCTATCCTGGCCCTCATCCCGGCACAGGCCGGAACAGGCGGCTGACGTCAGTAAACGTCGGCAGAAAGCCTGTTGTTCATCCGCTCCGCGCCCTTGATATGTCATTTCGTTATAAGCCATAGCATTTCAGTCGTTTCCAACTATTTCACCGCTGCTTACTATCGCTTAGCAATTAATGCTATCGATAATTCCCGACCGATAATCAGATTAATTAATCAGCATATTTTGCTGATTTACGGCAGAAAAACAGAGCTCAGATGATTGAATTACGTCACGTATCCAAAACATTCGACGCCAGAAGCGGCCCGATCGCCGCCGTAGACGACGTCAGCCTGCGTGTGGAACAGGGGCAGATTTACGGCATTATTGGCTACAGCGGTGCGGGTAAAAGTACGCTGATCCGCCTGCTGAATGGCCTGGAAAAACCCACCGCCGGTAGCGTGATCATCGCCGGGCAGGATATTGCCCGGGCGCGCGGCGAAGCGCTGCGCCAGGCGCGGCTGAAGATCAGCATGGTGTTTCAGCACTTTAATCTGCTGTGGTCGCGTACCGTCAGCGAGAATATCGCTTTTTCGCTGCAAATCGCCGGTGCGCCGAAAGCGGTCATCCAGCGCCGGGTTGCTGAACTGGTCCAGCTGGTTGGTCTGAGCGGCAAAGAGCAGGCTTATCCCGCTCAGCTTTCCGGCGGACAAAAACAGCGCGTCGGTATCGCCCGCGCGCTGGCCAACAGCCCGGACGTGCTGCTGTGCGATGAGGCAACCTCCGCGCTGGATCCACAAACCACGGATGCCATTCTTGACCTGCTGTCAGATATTAACCGTCAGCTGAAGCTGACCATCGTGCTGATCACCCACGAGATGCACGTGGTGCGCAAAATCTGCCACCGCGTGGCGGTAATGGAAGCCGGGCGAATCGTGGAAGAGGGTGAAGTGCTGTCGGTATTTACCCATCCGCAGCAGCCGATTACCCGTCAGTTCGTTCGCCAGACTACCGAATACAGCAATGCTGACACGCCGTTTAACCCGGCGCTGGTGGATGCAGAGGCGGGCAGCGTGCTGAAGCTGACCTTTGTCGGCCAGAGCACCCGTGAGCCGGTTGTCGGTGAACTGACGCTGAAATATGCGCTGCCGTTCAACATCCTGCACGGCAAAATGACCCAGACCAGCAACGGCACCTTCGGTGAGCTGTGGCTGCAGGTCCCGGCCAGCGGTCCCCAGCTGGAGAGCATCCTTACGGATCTGCACGCTCACGAAATTTCTGTCGAGGTGGTAAGCCATGTCTGAGTCCCTGTTTCCCCACCTGAAGCTCGACCAGCTGTGGAACGCCACGCTTGAAACCCTGTATATGACCGCGCTGTCCGGCGTGGCGACCTTTGTGCTCGGTATTCTGCTCGGGCTGGCGCTGTTCCTGACCGCCCGCGGCGGCCTGTTTCAGAACCGGGCCATTTACTCGACGATTTCGCTGCTGGTCAACGTCTTCCGCTCGATTCCGTTCATCATCCTGATCGTGCTGCTGATCCCGTTTACCAAGGCGCTGATCGGCACCATTCTCGGTGCGGACGCCGCGCTGCCGGCGCTGATCGTCGGGGCGGCACCGTTTTACGCCCGGCTGGTGGAGATCGGCCTGCGCGAAGTCGATAAAGGGGTGATTGAGGCCTCGCGTTCGATGGGCGCGCGCCTGAGCACGCTGATTTTCCGCGTATTGCTGCCGGAGTCCTCGCCGGCGCTGGTCTCCGGGATTACCGTCACCCTGATTGCGCTGGTCAGCTACAGCGCGATGGCCGGGGTGATCGGTGCCGGCGGCCTCGGCAACCTGGCCTACCTTGAGGGCTTCCAGCGCAACCACGGCGACGTGACGCTGGTGGCAACGGTGATGATTCTGGTGATCGTGTTTATTATCCAGTTTTTAGGTGATGTACTGACTACACGGCTCGATAAACGTTAACTTTTAGGAACTTAAAACATGAAAAAAACACTGACGCTGCTGGCTGCGGCCACCCTGGGAGCCCTGAGCCTGAGCGCATGGGCAGACACGCTGACCGTGGGCGCCTCTAACGTACCGCACGCGGAGATTCTGGAGCAGGCTAAACCGATTCTGGCGAAGCAGGGCATTGACCTGGAGATCAAACCGTTCCAGGACTACATCCTGCCGAACACCGCGCTGGCCAGCCGTGATATCGATGCCAACTACTTCCAGCACATCCCGTACCTGAACAGCGTGCTGAAAGACCACGCGGGCGACAAAACCTATGACTTCGTCAGCGCCGGTGCGATCCATATCGAGCCGATCGGCATCTACTCTAAAAAGTACAAATCGCTGCAGGATCTGCCGCAGAACGGCAAAATCATTATGCGTGACGCGGTAGCCGAAGAGGGGCGTATCCTGTCGATCTTTGAGAAAGCCGGCGTCATCAAGCTGAAGCCGGGCGTCAGCAAGGTTGACGCGCGCATCAGCGACGTGGTGGAAAACCCGAAAAAGCTGAAGTTCCTGGCGAACGTGGAAGGCGCGCTGCTGCCGCAGATGTATAACAACGACGAAGGCGACGCGGTGGTGATCAACGCCAACTACGCCATCGACGCCGGCCTGAACCCGGTGAAAGATCCCATCGCCGTCGAGAGCGGTGAGAACAACCCGTACGCCAACATCATCACCGTGCATCGCGGCGACGAGAACAAGCCGGACATCAAGGCGCTGGTCGACGTGCTGCACTCGAAAGCTATTCAGGACTGGATCCGCACCAAGTACAAAGGTGCGGTGATCCCGGTTAACAACTGATAACCTGTTGACACAATCGATGGCGGGGGTAGGCTTACTTTTGCAAGAAGATACCCGTAGCACAACGCCTGAAGTGGTCACCACCCATAACAGGAACCGAAATTAAACCCGTCTTACCGGGTCGGTTTTTTTTCGCCCCCTGAATTTCCCACACTCCACGAAAAAAGGCAGGGGTGGTCGCCCCCGCCTTGTTTCAAGTCCCTTTGGCCCTTACGGGCTTCCGGTCAGTTGCCTGACTGCAACGATAATCTGCAGGGTAACGTAAACGATCTGCAACGTTACCAGGATGGTTGCCAGATTAATCACTTGGGCGTTCTCCATCACGCGGAGAGTGCCACACGTCGCTTATGCCTTTGGGTCTCCCTCACGACGCGTATCTTGCTGAAATTGTCTGTAGCACTCAACCGGGTGGAGGCAGAACGGACAGCACCACCTGTTGCCGAACGGGAAAATCTGAGCGCCTGACGCTTTGCCACCCGATTGAATGCCATGACTTACATTTCTCAGCCAGCACATCATAGCGATAATTACCCGCGTGACAATTAGCATGCTTCATCACTTCGATGGCGTTTACAGATTGACAGCACCAGGTTCAGGATTAAAATATCACCCTCTTGCTGAAATTGCCTGTGGCACAGTTTCTGACGTGGTCACCACCCACAACAGGAACAGAAATCAAACCCGTCTTACCAGGTCGGGTTTTTTTTCGCCCTGAATTTCCCTGCCTGCTCTTTTGACTGCGGCGCACCGTGGGTCCTGTTCGCTGCCCCCTCGCCTTAACCCATCTCCCGGTTAACCATATATTTTTTAATCATTCGTCCTGTTTTTTTGCCCGCGTTACACTGAATTTCATGTGAAAAGGGCGGAAACAGTAATGATCAGCGTTAGCGGTTTAAATAAAAAATTCAAAGAT
This sequence comes from Erwinia sp. E602, assembly GCF_018141005.1. NCBI lineage: Bacteria > Pseudomonadati > Pseudomonadota > Gammaproteobacteria > Enterobacterales > Erwiniaceae > Erwinia > Erwinia sp. E602. The sequence continues at coordinate 211,339 of NZ_CP046581.1, forward strand.
TACCAGGCGCTTAGCGACATTAACTTCAGCGTGAAGCGGGGTGAAGTGGTCTCGATTATCGGCCCGTCCGGCTCGGGTAAATCGACCCTGTTGCGCAGCCTGAACCTGCTGGTGAAACCGGACAGCGGCCAGCTGCAGATCGGCGATAAGCAGATCGACGCCGGGCGTTTAACCCGCCGCGGCACCGCCGAATTTCGTCGCCAGAGCGCGATGGTGTTTCAGCACTACAACCTGTTCCGTAATAAAACCGCGCTGGAAAATATCACTGAAGTGCTGATCTACGGCCGCGGTTTTTCACGCGGTGATGCTGAAGCAAGGGGCCGGGAGCTGCTGGACCAGGTGGGGCTGGCCCATAAGGCCGACGCCTATCCGGTTACCCTTTCCGGTGGCCAGCAGCAGCGGGTGGGCATTGCCCGTGCGCTGAGCCTGGAGCCGGCCGCGCTGCTGCTGGATGAACCGACCTCATCGCTCGATCCGGAGTTACGCCGTGACGTCCTTAACCTGATTGCCAGCCTGGCGGAGCGTGCGCTGACCATGCTGATCGTCACCCACGAAATGCGCTTCGCCCGTGACATCTCCCAGCGAATTTTCTTTATGGATCAGGGCCGCATCATCGAACAGGGTGCCCCTGACCAGCTGTTTGACGCCGGCGGGCACCACCGCGCCCACCGTTTTCTTCATGAGTTTGCCTGAGCCGGTAAAAGGGAGTTTTGCTGATGAATTTTGATGTGAACTATATGCTGGCGCTGATCCCCCAGCTGCTGACTTACCTGCCGGTCACCCTGTATATCGCACTGTTCTCCATCGTGATGGCCACGCTGCTGGGCATCGGCCTGGCGGTGCTGCTACGGGGCGCGCGGCCGCTGGCCGTCTTCGCTCAGGTTTATATCTCCTTCTTTCGCGGCACGCCGGTGCTGGTGCAGCTGCTGATCATCTACTTCGGCCTGCCGCAGCTGTTTCCGGCGATGAACAGCCTGAACGCCACCTGGGCGGTGATCATCGGCCTGAGCCTGAACAGCGCCGCCTACCTGGCCGAGGTGTTTCGCGCCGCCATCGACTCGGTGGATAAAGGCCAGTGGGAAGCCTCGCTGGCGTCCGGGCTGAGCGGGTTCCAGGCCTCGCGGCGCATCGTGCTGCCGCAGGCCGGGCGCAACGCGCTGCCGGCGGCAGGTAATATCTGGATTGGACTGATCAAGAACTCCTCGCTGGCGTTTACCCTCGGCGTCAGCGAACTGCTGGCCGGCGGCAAGCTGATTGCCACCGAATCACTGAAGTACTTTGAAGCCTATTTTGCCGTCGGCCTGATCTACTGGGCGCTGACCATCGTGCTCAGCGCGCTGCAGCGCCGGCTGGAACGGGCCGTTGGCAAACCTTACCTCGTCTGACTCATCGGGAAATCACGTTATGAAAGGCTATAAAATTGCGCTGCTGGCCGGCGCGCTGGCCGTGCTGAGCGGCTGCGACAAGGCCGCTGACTCCGCGGCGGATCAGCCGGTGCTGCGGGTCGGCGCCACGCCGGATGGCTATCCGCACTACTTTGTGGAAGGCAAACAGGTGAAGGGCTTCAGCGCCGAAATCCTGATGGCAGTGGCGGACAAAATCCACTACAAAATTGAGTGGGTCACCTCGGACTGGGTGGGGGTGCTCGGCTCGCTGGAAACCGGCAAGGTGGATACGGTGGGTAACTTTGCCGATACCCCGCAGCGCCGCGAGAAGTATGACTTCAGCGTGCCTTACTACTACTCAGCCGCCGCGCTGGCGGTGAGCGTCAACAATACCACCGTGCACGGGCTGAAAGACCTGGCCGGTAAGACCGTGGCCGCCGATCTCGGCTCCAACTATGCCAACGTGCTGAAAGAATTTGATCCGGAAAACAAAATCAGGCTGGTGACCTTTGACGGTTCCGACGTGGTGATTAACAGCGTAGCGCAGGGCAAGGTTGACGCCTATGTTTCCGGTGAAGTACTGCTGCTGGGCCGGATTAAACACCGCAACCTGCCGCTGAAGGTGGTGGGGGAAACCTTCGGTGAGAAAACCGTGGCGCTGCCGTTCCGCAAGGATCAACGCGGTGAAGCGCTGCGTAAAAAAGTCGACGTGGCGATCGAACAGCTGCGCGCCGACGGCACGCTGAAGAAGATTTCAGAAAAGTGGTTTGAGCGTGACCTTACCGTCAGCAATCAGCCTGCAAAAGGATAACGATATGACGATGCATCTGGCGCTGTTCCCTGAAACCACAGTCTGCTACGCGGGCTGACGATGGATCGCCGGTTCCGGCTTTATCGACGGCTGATTCACTGGCGGAACGCATGACGCAGTGGTATCAGCAGCGTGCGGTGGATGGTTTTGTGGTGATGCCACCTCGGATTGCACCGCCCGGCAGCCTTATTTAACGGCTTGTACACTAATCACCCACCAAAAGTGGGTGTTTGAACTACCCTTAATCGTTGATTCTTCAATTCGTCAGGAGACAACGATGAGCCACGATCCCCGCAAACCCACCACCACCGACGCTGGCATACCGGTCGCCAGCGATGAACATTCGCTGACTGTCGGCCCTGATGGCCCGATTATGCTGCACGATCACTACCTGATCGAACAGATGGCCAACTTTAACCGCGAGCGCATTCCTGAACGCCAGCCCCACGCCAAAGGCAGCGGCGCTTTCGGCCATTTCCAGGTAACGGATGACGTCAGCCGCTATACCAGAGCGGCGCTGTTTCAGCCGGGCGTAAAAACGGACGTGGTAATGCGTTTCTCCACCGTGGCGGGAGAGCGCGGCAGCCCTGATACCTGGCGCGACCCGCGCGGCTTTGCCATCAAGTTTTATACCGGGGAAGGCAATTACGACATGGTGGGTAACAATACGCCGGTGTTCTTTATCCGCGATCCGATGAAGTTCCAGCACTTTATCCGTTCGCAGAAGCGCCGCGCCGATAACAACCTGCGCGACAACGATATGCAGTGGGACTTCTGGACGCTGTCGCCGGAGTCATCCCATCAGGTGACCTGGCTGATGGGGGATCGCGGCATTCCGTCAAGCTGGCGGCATATGAACGGCTACTCCAGCCACACCTACCTGTGGGTTAACGCCGCCGGGGAAAAGTTCTGGGTCAAGTATCACTTCAAAACCGATCAGGGCGTTAAGTTCCTGGCGCAGGAGCAGGCTGACCAGCTGGCCGGCCAGGACGGTGATTACCATACGCGCGATCTGTTTGAAGCGATTAAGCGCGGTGAGCACCCCAGCTGGACGCTGTATATGCAGGTGATGCCGTTTGCCGAAGCGGAACACTACCGTTTTAACCCGTTCGATCTGACCAAAGTGTGGCCGCACGCTGACTATCCGTTAATTCGCGTGGGCAGGCTGACGCTGGATCGTAATCCAACGGATAACCACGCGCAGATCGAGCAGGCGGCGTTTGAGCCGAACAATCTGGTCCCCGGTATCGGCCTCAGCCCGGACAAGATGCTGATTGGCCGTATCTTTGCCTATGCCGATGCGCACCGGGCACGGCTGGGCGTCAACTACAAGCAGATCCCGGTCAACGCGCCGCACTCGCCGGTCAACAGCTACAGCAAGGACGGTGCGATGCGGATTAACCCGGTCAGCGATCCGGTCTATGCGCCGAACTCTAAAGGCGGCCCGGCCGCCGACGGCGTGCGTTATCCTACCGATTCTGCCTGGCCGGCCAGCGGCGAGATGGTGCGCCAGGCCTACACGCTGCGCCGCGATGACGATGACGTAGGTCAGGCGAATACGCTGATTAATCAGGTCATGGATGACGCCGCCCGTCAGCGGCTGGTGAATAACGTCAGCGGTCATCTGCTGAACGGCGTTGAAGAACCTGTGCTGTCGCGCGCCTTTGATTACTGGCGCGCAATCGATCGGACGATCGGCGACCGTATCGCGCAGCAGGTGCAGGCGGAACGCGCAAAGCGCAGCTGAGGGCCATGCCATCAGACCTGGCTGCCCGGGCATAACCGGCCTGCAGGCGATCTACCCGCGGTAAAAACCGGGCGTAACCTACACGCCCGGAGATTCAGTCAGTTTCGGTGCCTGATGCGTCGCAGCCCAGCCGGCTCAGCAGCGGCCACTGCAGCATTAAGGTATCGATGAGTCCATCCAGCTCCGCGCGGGAAGCCCCTTCGCGCGCGCGCACCGACATGCCCTGCAGCAGGCAGCCAAGATAACTTGCCAGCTGCTGCACGTGGGTCTGCGGATCCAGCTCGCCTGCCGCCTGACGGCCCTGCAGAAACGCCAGCAGCTGTGCCTCCTGGCCCTGATGCTTTTTACGCAGCATCTCCGCCACCTCGGTTGAGTCGGCCGACAGGCCGGTGGAGGTGCAGATCAAAAAGCAGCCGCCAGGCTTTTCACCGTCGGTAAAGCAGGCGGCGGTGGTGCGAAAATAGTTCTCGATGCCCCCGGCTACGCAGCTCTCCGGGCAGACCAGCTGCGCCTCGCTCTGGCTGGCAAATTTATCCGTGTAGCGATCGACGGCGGCGCGAAACATCCCCTCTTTATTGGTAAATTCCGCATACAGCGTTGGCGCTTTGGCACCGGTGGCGGCGACCAGATCGGCCAGCGAGGTGGCTTCGTAGCCGTGCCGCCAGAACAGCTCCAGCGCTTTATCCAGCGCCGCCTCGCGGTCGAAGGTTTTTGGCCGGCCACGGCCTTTACGTGTTACGGCGTCCTGCTCAGTCATCGTCATTACTCCTCACTTCGCATTAGCGCACAAAAGATTAAGTTATCAATCAGTATAAAAATATTATATGCGCCTGTCGAGTGACATTGCTCGCAGATTTTCACAGCAGTAAGAACAAAAAATTCTAACTTTATTCAACGTAAATTCAGTATCTTAACTATTAAATTATCGATCGTTAATAAAATGATGTTGACGGGTTGCCACGCTCTGCTTATCATTTACCTATCGATCGTTAATAAATAACGACGGCAACCTTAAATCAACGAATCAAAGCGAGATAAAATCATGAAAACCATCAAAATGACCCTGGCCGCCATCGCCCTGACTACCGTTTCTTTCGCCGGTTTTGCCGCCGATCAGGTCAGCAGCGCGCCTGAACAGCAGCAGGAGATCGGCGTGGTATCCGCCAGCGGCGCCTCTAACCTGACTTCTCTTGAAGCGCGTCTGGCAGCAAAAGCAGAGCAGGCCGGTGCAAAATCATTCCGTATCACCTCAGCATCCGGCAATAACAAACTGCACGGCACTGCGGTTATCTACCAGTAACAGCAAAATGTGATGGTGCATCAGGGGGAACTATGAAAAGCACATCTTTAGCCCTTGTTGCCGTCATCCTGAGCACCCTGTCCGGTGCCAGCCTGGCTGCATCTTCTGCGGGGGCACTTCCACCGGTTTCTGCGGTGGTGTCTAACGTCACCGGCAGCACCACGCTGGTGTCACTGGACGGGCAACTGACGGGAAAACCACAACCCCGTCAGGCAACTTTACGCACCGCCTCCCTGTGGGGGCTGAATGAAGCGAACGGGATTGCCATCAGCGATCGTTAATCGCCGGGCGATCGGCAGGTAAAATCAGCAAACCACTGCATCTCTGATGCAGTGGTTTTTTTGCCTGTGGATTGCCGGTACGGTATACCGGCTGGGGTGGGGGGGAAGGGGATCAGTGGTGGTTCTCAAGAAACGCCGCCCGGTCATAGCAGCGGTCTGCCTGTGAAGTCACCGCCGTCATATGCATTGCGCCGTGGATCTGCCCAGCCAGGCGTTCAGAACGTACCCTGACGCCAGCTTCGGCGAGTCGTGCGGCGTACGCTTCCGCCTCATCGCGTAACGGATCGTATTCACAGCTCAGAATGGTCGCCGGCGGCAGATCCTGCAACTGCGTGGCCGCCAGCGGCGACAGCAGCGGCTCCTGTTGCGAAGCTCCCGCGGTATAACCCTGCCAGCAACGCGTCATCATTTCCGCCGTTAAACCATAGCCCGTAGCGAAATACTGATATGACGCGCTGCTCATCGTCGCATCCAGTGCCGGCCATAGCAGCAGCTGGTGGAAGATGCCCGGCCCGCCGCGCTGGCGAGCCAGCAGGCAGGCCGCCGCCGCAAGATTGCCGCCTGCACTGTCGCCGCCCACCGCGATACGTGCGGGATCCAGCCGGAGCGGTTCCGCCAGCAGGTGAATGCCGCACAGCGCAGCATAAAAATCATCCAGCGGCTGCGGCCAGGGATGCTCCGGCGCCAGCCGGTAGTCGACCGACAGCACCACACAGCCGGTGGCCTCCGCCAGCCGCCGGCAGGGGCGATCCCATGCGTCAGGCGACCCCAGAGACCAGCCGCCGCCGTGGGCGTACACCAGAGCCGGGCGGTTTTGCCTCTTCGCCAGCGCATAGGGTTCGTAGATCCTCACCGCGATCGGCGTGCCGTCCGCGGCGGGCAGGCTCAGGCGATACTGATAGTGCGCATCGCGATCGCCACCCTGTTGCCGGATTAGTGACGCATCGGTGGCCTGACGCAGCCCGGCCAGCGTGTGCGGGGCAGGGACTCCGGATTGCGCCGCCAGCCAGGCGGCAACGGCGGGATCAAGCGACATGGTCTGCTCCCTGTTGCAGGAACGGCAGCAGCAGATTGCAGAACGCCTGCGGGCACTCTTCGGTAATAAAGTGGCCGCAGTCATCGACGATGGCGTGCTGCAAATCGCGGGTCACCGGCAGCAGCGTCTGATAGGGTGCCTCTGCGGTGGCGTGCCGGGCACCGATGGCCAGCACCGGCATCGCCAGCGGGGTTTGCGCCCGCTGCAGATTCTGCTGTACCGTTTCCGGGATCGCGCGATAGTAGTTAAAACCCGCGTGCAGCCTCCCTGGCGCGCTGTAGGCGTTGATATAAACCTCTGTCGCCACCGCATCGCGTCGCCACGACCAGCGGTCGAAGATATAGCTGAGGTACTGCCGTTCACGGCCAACGGTTAAGGCTTCCGGCAGATCGGCCAGCTGATTAAACATAAAGTGCCAGAGGAAAATATTCTCTTCCGGCGCGACAAAAACCGGCGGCGGCGGGGCCAGTCCCGGGATCACCGCTTCGGTCAGCACCAGCCGCTCGACCGCCTGTGGAAAATCGGCCGCCAGCGCGTAACCGACCCACATCCCGATATCGTGACCGATCAGCGCAAAGCGCGGATGCCCGAGTTGCAGCATCATCTGATGCAGGATGGCGGCAATCGCGCCGGTGTCATACCCCGCCGCCGGCGTGTCTGACTCCCCGCAACCCGGTGGGTCGATAGCAATCGCCTGAAAGCCGGCCGCGGCCAGCGCCTGCATCACATAGCGCCAGGTGTACCAGGTCTGCGGCCAGCCCGGCAGCAGCAGCACCGGTTTACCCTCGCCGGCGGTGACCAGATGCAGTTTACGGCCGGACACCTGCGGATAGTGGTGCTGCCAGCCCTGCGGCAGCATATCGGGGCTGACGGGTGAAAAGATTGTCTTCATGATGTCATCCCCAGCAGCGTACGCAGGCCAACCGGATCAAGCGGTGCGGCAGCGAAGTCGTCAAATACCGTGTCGGCAACCTCAATAATCTGGCTGCGGATAAACGCCGCGCCCTCCCGTGCACCGTCCAGCTTGTTTTTCAGGCAGCACTCCCATTCCAGCGTGGCCCAGCCCGCATAACCCTGACGGGTTAGCGTGGCGAAAATGGCCTTAAAATCGACCTGGCCGTCGCCGGTGGAACGGAACCGCCCGGCGCGGTCGGCCCACGGCTGATAGCCACCGTACATTCCCTGACGGCCGGTCGGATTAAACTCGGCGTCTTTGACGTGGAACATGCGGATGTAAGGCTGGTAAATCTCCAGAAACGCGCGGTAGTCGAGCTGCTGCAGCACAAAGTGGCTGGGATCAAACAGCATCCGGCAGCGCGGATGGTGGCCGGTGCGCTGCAGGAACATCTCAAAGCTGATGCCATCGTGCAGATCTTCACCGGGATGGATCTCAAAGCACAGATTGACGTTGTGCGCGTCGCAGGCGTCAAGGATCGGCAGCCAGCGGTGGGCCAGTTCGTCAAACGCGGTCTCTACCAGCCCGGCGGGGCGCTGCGGGAACGGGAAGATATAGGGCCAGGCCAGCGAACCGGAGAAGGTGCCAAGTTCGGTCAGCCCGAAGCGCGCCGACGCCTTTACCGCCGCCAGCATCTGACCGGCCGCCCACTGCTGGCGGGCTATGGGATTACCCTGCAGATGCGGCGGGGCGAAACTGTCGCACAGCGCATCATAGGCCGGATGTACCGCCATCAGCTGGCCGAAGATATGGCTGGTCAGTTCGCTGATTTGCAGCTGATGCCGTGCCATCAGCTGGCGGATTTCATCGCAGTACGACTGGCTTTCCGCCGCCAGATTAATATCGATAAAACGCCGGTCCCAGGCCGGGATCTGCAGCGCCCGGAAGCCGTTCTCCTGCGCCCATGCGGCCACCGCCGCCAGACTGTTAAACGGAAACGCGTCGTCGCTGTACTGAGCAAGGTGCAGGCTTGGACCCTTAATGGTTTGCATACTGAACTCCTATTGTTTGTTGATTGACAAACAATAGGGTAAAATCAGCATCCTGGGCAACGGCTGTTGGCCGTGTGCCGCACAATTCGCTCATCCCGCGGCGTATTTATTAGCGGATTAAGGTGCTAACAGGCTGAATAATTAGCATAATAACCGGCAACCAGCACCCAACGATGGAGCCATGATGGCGGGCAGACCAAGAGAATTTGACCGTGAGCAGGCGTTAATTGCCGCCAGAGATCTGTTCTGGCGTCACGGCTATGAGGGCACCTCGCTGGCCGATCTGGTGGCCGCGCTGGGCATTGCCTCGGCGCGTATCTATAAGGCCTTCGGTTCAAAGGAGCAGCTGTACCGTGAGGCGATCGGTCACTACGAACAGTACGAAGGAGGATTTGCCGCGCGCGCGCTGCAGCATCCGCAGATCCTCAGCGCCGTGCGCCAGATGCTGGAGCAGGCGGTAGTGCTGTACACCGACAGCGAACCGCCCGCCGGCTGTATGGTGGTCTCGGCGGCGGGCGGGCTGAGCGAGGAGAATCAACCGCTGGCGCAGTGGCTGGCACAGCAACGTAAAGATCGTACTGCAGAAATCGTTGCCCGGCTGCAACAGGCGCAGGCGGAGGGGCAGCTGCGGGCGGAAGCGGCCGCGCAGCCGCTGGGGGAGTATTACGCCACCGTACTGCATGGTCTGTCGGTACAGGCGCGCGACGGTGCCAGCCGCGAACGGCTCAATGCGGCGGTGACCCTGGCGATGCTGCCCTTAAAGAGCCTGCTGGCCGACTGACCTTTTGTGCCGCTCATCCGTATGGGGGATTTTTTTCGCCGCTGTCCGGTGCTGAGATGATCTGACCAGTCAGAATTCAGCGGAGGCGATATGGGCAGGGCACAACTTCTCACGACGGTAAGCGAGTTTTTACCGCGCGATCACGGCCACTTTATTAACGGACAACGCCGCAGCGGCAGCGGCGCACGGCGGCCGGTGGTGGATCCGGCCAGCGGTAAGCGCATTGCAGAAGTGCACGACGGCGGTGCCGCAGAGGTCACCGCCGCGATGGCCGCCGCGCAGGCGGCCTTTAACGGCGAATGGGCCGCCACGCCAACGCTGGCGCGTGGCAACCTGCTGCTGAAGCTGGCCGCAGCGCTGGAGGCACATCGTGAGGAGCTGGCGCAGCTGGAAACCCTCTGCTCCGGCAAAACCATCGCGCTGTCACGCGGGCTGGAGCTGGATCAGTCGGTGGCGTTTCTGCGCTATTTCGCCGGCTGGGCCGGAAAGATTAACGGGGAAACCCTGGCGGTATCAATCCCCCCCTTCGCTGACGAGAAATACCGCGCCTTCACCGTGCGCGAACCGCTGGGCGTGGTGGTTGGCATTCTGCCGTGGAATTTTTCGATCATGATTGCGGTATGGAAGTTTGCTGCCGCGCTGATCTGTGGCAATACCGTGGTGCTGAAGCCCAGCGAGTATACCCCGCTAACCTTGCTGCGGGTGGCGGAGCTGGCGAATGAGGTGGGGTTTCCGCCCGGTACCCTGAACGTTGTCAATGGCGATGGCCAGGTGCTGGGGCCACTGTTAATTGCTCACCCCGCCTGCGGGAAGGTCAGTTTCACCGGCTCAATGAAAACCGGACGCGTGGTTGGGGACGCCGCCAGCCAGCGCGGCATCCCGGTCACGCTGGAACTGGGGGGTAAAAACGCGGCACTGTTCCTTGACGATCTTAGCGTTGAGGAGATGGTTGACGGCATTATGGAGGCGGGTTATCTCAACCAGGGGCAAATTTGCTCTTCCGCCGAACGTTTCTATCTGCCGGCAGGGAAAATAGACGCGGTGCTGCAGGCGCTCAGCCTGCGCCTGGCGGCTCTGAAGCCAGATTCGCCACTGGATGATGAGTGCCTGCTCGGCCCGCTGGCCAACGCGCCGCATCTGGAAAAAGTACAGGGGCTGATTGCCGCCGCGCAGCAGGACGGAGACCGGCTGGTCTTTGGTGGTACCCGCCCGGCAGGGGAGGGATATTACCTGCTGCCGGCGGCGATCGCCGCCCGCAGCGCGGACTCCGCCATTATGCAGCAGGAAACCTTCGGCCCGGTCGGGGCCTTTCTCGCCTGGCAGCAGGAGGAACAGGCGCTGCAGTGGATTAACGACTCCCCTTACGGACTCTCCGCCAGCGTCTGGACCCACGACCTCAGCAAGGCACTGCGCTACAGCGAAGGTATACAGGCGGGCACCGTCTGGATCAACATGCATAACATCCTCGATCCGGCGCTGCCGTTCGGCGGTATCAAAGGTTCCGGCAACGGACGCGAGTTTGGCAGCGCCTTTATTCAGGATTACACCCGGCTGAAATCAGTGATGATGCGTTACTGAACGTTAGGAGCGCGGAGGGACAAGTGTGCAGGATTTCGGGTCAGGGTCACTCCAGATCAAACTGTGAGTTGTATCTAATCTTATGCGCAGGCCAATGGGATCAGGAGAAGTAGTCAACCCAAGAGTTAAATCACATTTACTCAGGATCGGCTTCATTCTAAACTCTTAAAGGATGATATTTTTTCTCAGGCACCAGAACACAGGGTTACTAACGTGGCAAGCGCAGACCAACTTAAAGCACTGATTAAATCGCACATCAGTCGCGATGATGGACACTTCTATTCGGTGGCCATGCAAGTTGCTGCGCACGAAGCTAAACAAGGCCATGGCCGTTTAGCCGATGAGCTGGTGAGTATGCTCGACAAAGGTAAGGCAAAACTGGCCGGTGATAAAAACGGCAAGCTGGTGCCCTTTGCCAATGCAGCCAAATCGCGAACCGATCTTGGGAACCTGCTGAACGTAAGCGAGCCGGATTATCGCCTCTCAGATGTTGTGCTTGAAAAATCTGCGGAAGCACAGTTAAACCGCCTTGTTCGCGAACAGCGAATGATGGCGCGCATCCGTGAACACGGCCTTTCGCCGCGGCGTAAAGTTCTGCTGGTCGGCCCGCCGGGAACGGGAAAAACGCTTACCGCTTCCGCTCTGGCCGGTGAACTCGGTATCCCGTTGTTTCAGGTACGCTTCGATGCTCTCATCACCAAGTTTATGGGCGAAACCGCCGCCAAGCTTCGCCAGGTGTTCGACGCTATGGCGGATATTCGCGGGGTCTATTTTTTCGATGAATTCGATGCTATTGGCTCACAGCGCAGCCTGGCGAATGACGTTGGTGAAATTCGTCGAGTACTGAACAGCTTTCTGCAAATGATCGAGCAGGATAATTCTAATAGCGTGATTGTTGCCGCCACTAACCATCCGGAAATCCTTGATTACGCACTCTTCAGGCGATTTGATGATGTGATTGAATACCATTTGCCAACGCCGGAACAGGGAATGGATCTGCTTAGGGTAAGACTGGGTGCCTTTAGTCCAAAACCCTTCAGGAAGACTGGCCTGCCAGCCCTGCTCGATGGGCTGAACTATGCGGAAATTTGCCGGGCGGTGGATGAGTCGATCAAAGATGCGTTAATGAGCGACCGTACTACGGTTGATATCACTCTGCTCAGACATGCGCTGGAAGAGCGGCATCAGATTAGCCTAAAGCTTGCGAAAAATGGAAATAAGAATTTGAATCATGACGGAACCAGCCGCAAATAAACGACCGCATTTCATTCTCCCGAGTACTGCAAAGAACGAACCTTTTACCACTCCTCCTTCGGGTAGTAGTGGCTCTCCTCCATTGCCTGAGAGAGATCGTCAGCAGCACGGGCAAATGCTCAGTGGCCAGCTTAGGCAGGTAAGTGAGAAGGCGGAGCAGGCTCGGGATCAGCAGAGAGCAGCGGCATTGCAAAGCGGTATTGGTATACAGGTTGAGTTTGTTGGTCAGCCAGACGTTGCTCTGGCCTTTGAGAGCCTCAGCAACGAACGAAGTCGTGACCGCTCCAGGAACATTGAAGTACTGAGCCTGCACGTCAGTGAAGAAGATATTACCTCGGCAAACGTCTTCATCCCTGACGGTAAAATAAGCCACTTTGAGAAATACCTGAAAGCCTATCTGGAAGACAGGCGGAGCGTAAGTGGCGTTTCACTCGCACACAAGCCATTAATTAATACCCTCTCTGCTATCCGTCTCTCCACTATTCGCTCTCTCTGGACGGATGATGATGAGTTGTTGCCAACCGATCAGGAAGAATCGTTCTGGTGGGAAGTCTGGCTGCCGGTGCGTGGTAATCGTGACGCCGTACTCGCCGATTTTCGCACAATAATCTCAACGACAGGCTGTAAGGCCAGCGGGCATGCCGTTACTTTCCCGGAGCGAACGGTTACCTGGATGTTTGGTTCGCAGCGTGAGTTTTCCCGTTCAGGACTGCTTCTCAACTGCGTGGCAGAGCTGCGCCGGGCAAAAGAGACAGCAGAGTTCTTCACACGTGAATCCCTAAATGAGCAGAGCTTGTGGGCTGAAGAAATGCTGGGACGCCTGTGCGTGCCAGATGAGGGGGAGGCCATCCCTTATGTTTGCCTGCTCGATTCGGGCCTAAATCGTGCCCATCCTCTGATTTCCCCGTTGGTGCATGAAGATGACGTTTATACCGTTAACGAGGCCTGGGGAACCGACGATCGCGTCAGTCACGGCACCGGACTTGCCGGGCTGGCACTGTATGGCGACATGTTTGACGTACTCGTTTCTCCGGGCGAACTCGGTATTAGCCATCGACTGGAGTCTGTGAAGCTTTACTCAGCGTCTGAAGAACAAAATGGTGACGCCCACGATCACGCTTATCTGTTCAGCATGGCCGTAACGCGTCCGGAGATTCGTTTTGCAGAGAGAAGGCGGGTATTCAGCTCGGCAGTAACGGCCACAGATTATCGCGATTTTGGTAAACCTTCATCGTGGTCTGCAATGGTGGATTCCCTGGCTGCTGACTCAGGAGCGGAACCTGCTTTTCCGCGGCTGTTTGTCCTGTCTGCCGGTAACATCTTCGATTCTGACCACTGGCAAAGATACCCGGACAGCCTTTCAGTAAATCGTATCCACGATCCGGCGCAGGCGTGGAATGCTCTGACGGTGGGGGCCAGCACCAGAAAAACCTCGCTGGATGAACCCGGATTTAACGTGCTGGCAGCTGAAGGTGGGCTTAGTCCGTTCACCTCAACTTCATCTGGCTGGGACAACGTCTGGCCGCTTAAGCCGGATGTTGTATTTGAAGGCGGTAATGCTGGTACTGATGGCACAATGTCCGATAACTTCGAAAGCCTGGAGCTATTGACGGTAAACGCCCGGTTTCACCGGAATTTATTTACCACTATCAATGCCACCAGTGCGGCTTCTGCCCTGGCTGCCAGCATGGCCGCGAAGCTGATGGCTCATTTTCCGGACCTTCGTCCTGAAACCGTCCGCGGGTTAATGACGCATTCAGCTCGCTGGACGCCGAAAATGCTGGATATGTATCCGCCGAACAATCAGACCGGGTATGCAAGGCTCATCAGACACTGCGGTTGGGGTATACCCGACCAAAATCTAGCTATGTGGAGCGTCAACAACAGCCTGTCCCTGATTGAAGAAAGCAGCCTGCGGCCCTATCACAGAACCCGTGAGGGTATTAAAACCCATCAAATGAACGTTCATGCACTTCCCTGGCCTGTCCAGGAGTTGCTTGAGCTTCGTGATACGCCTGTTGAAATGAGGGTGACGCTTTCTTATTTCATTGAGCCCAACCCATCGGCACGAGGGTCTGTGTCAAAATTCTATTACCCTTCGCATCGTTTGCGTTTCGCGATGAAGCGCCCTACAGAACAGTTCGATGATTTCAGAGCACGTATTAATGCTGCCGCCCAGGTTGTGGGCGAAGAGGCAATGGCTTCAGGTAATGATAAAAACTGGCTGCTGGGTAAGACTCAGCGCCATAAGGGCTCGCTCCATCAGGACATCTGGCAGGGCACCGCCGCTGAATTGGCTAACTGTGGCTTTCTGGCCGTATTTCCGGGGCAGGGATGGTGGAGAACCCGTCAGGCGCTTGAAAAATATGATTCGGAAGCGAGATACAGCCTGATTGTATCCATCCATGTGCCGGGCACTGAAGTAGACCTTCTGACCCCTGTTCAATCTCAAATTGATGCGCTAATCGCAAACCCTGTTGCAATACCGATCTGATCTTCAGCATCCTGAAGAGAATCCCTGTGGTTCCTCAGATCTTTTGCCCCACCAGCCTCGCTGCTTAAACAAGCGGTTCGAACATCTCCGTCATCGCCCGCCGGTTAGCCGATTGGCTGTCCTTCAGCCACACCAGCCAGATTTCGGCGGCACCCTGACCGTCAGCCAGTGGCCAGGCGCGCACGCTGTCGCGCCCCGGCATGCTCGCCAGCATGCTGGCCGGCACCAGCGCCAGCCCGGCACCGGCGCTGACGCAGGCGACGATGCCGTGATAGGACTCCATCTCAAAAATTTTACCCGGCACCGCGCCGTCGCGGGCAAACCAGTTCTCAAAGCGCCGTCGATAGGAGCAGTTGGCGCGAAAGGCGTAGACAGTCGCGCCGGAGATGCTGGCGGCGTCCGGCACCGGCGGGTGATGGAGCGCCGAGATCAGCACCAGCTCTTCGGCAAACACCGCCACCCCCTCAAGCTGCGGATGCCTGGGCGGGCCGTCAACAAAGGCGGCGCTGTAGCGGCCGCTCAGCACGCCGTCAATCATCGCCCCGGACGGGCCGGTGGTCAGGTCCAGCTCTACCTGCGGCCAGCGCTGATGATAGCGCGAAATCAGCGGCGGCAGGCGCACGGCGGCGGTGCTCTCAATCGACCCCAGCGTAAAAATGCCGCCCGGCTGCTGGCCGGAAACGCAGGCGCGCGCCTCGTCCGCCAGCGCCTGCAGCCGCCTTGCGTAGTCGAGCAGCGTGCGGCCGCTGTCGGTTATATGCAGCCGCAGCTTCTCGCGGCGAAACAGTTCGCAGCCCAGCTCCTCTTCCAGCTGGCGCAGGCGGGTGGAGACGTTCGACGGCACGCGGTGCAGCTTCCCGGCGGCGGCGGTAATGCTGCCCTCTTCGGCCACGGTGCGAAATACCTCCAGCTGGGTCAGATCCATCATCTTTCTCTTTTCAGTACGGTTATTTTCTTAATTATTCATTTTTCATGAAGGTATCGCAAGCCTATGATAAGTCCATTCGAAGCTGGCGCTGGCTGCCATACTTCACAGTCAACTCTGATAAAAGGTGCCAATCATGACCCAGACAACCGTCGCCGTATCCCGTAACCCCGCAACCGGTGAAGAGCTGGCGCGCTATCCGTTTGCCAGCCAGGCCGACGTGGACGCCGCGCTGGCGCAGACGGATGCTGCCTTTAAGGCCTGGCGCAGCCGTCCGGTAGCCGATCGCGCGCAGCTGCTGCGCACCATGGCCGGGGCGATCCGTCAGCACGCCCGGCCGCTGGCGGAGATGATGACCGCCGAGATGGGCAAGCCGATCGACCAGGGGCTGGCTGAAGTGGAGAAGAGCGCGAAGCTGTGCGACTGGTACGCCGAGCACGGCCCGGCCTATATCGCGCGCGAACCGACGCTGGTGGAAGGTAACAAAGCCTTTGTTGACTACCTGCCGCTGGGCCCGGTGCTGTCGGTGATGCCGTGGAACTTCCCGATCTGGCAGGTACTGCGCGGCGCGGTGCCGATCCTGCTCGGAGGCAACAGCTACCTGCTGAAGCCGGCCCCTAACGTTATCGGCTGCGCGCTGCTGCTGCAGCAGGTGCTGCAGGATGCCGGCGTGCCGGTCGGTCTGTTTTCGGTGATCAACGCCGGTAACGACGGCGTGGCGCAGGCGATCCGCGACCCGCGCATCAAAGCGGTCACCGTCACCGGCAGCGTGCGCGCCGGTTCGGCGATTGCCGCGCTGGCCGGTGCCGCCATCAAAAAATGCGTGCTGGAGCTGGGCGGTTCGGACGCCTTTATCGTGCTGGCGGATGCGGACATTGATGCTGCGGTAAAAGGCGCCATCACCGGGCGCTTCCAGAACAGCGGCCAGATCTGTATCGCCGCCAAGCGCATTATCGTGCAGGAATCGGTGTATGACACCTTCCGCGACAAGTTTGTCAGCGCGGTTGAGGCAATGAAAATTGGCGACCCGCGTGAAAGCGGCGTCTGGATCGGCCCGATGGCGCGTTACGATCTGCGCGACGAGCTGGACGGTCAGGTACAGGCGACCCTGCGCGAAGGCGCTGAACTGCTGCTGGGCGGCAAGCCGCTGCCGGGCGTGGGTAACTGGTATGCGCCAACGGTGCTGGCTAACGTCACGCCGGCGATGACCAGCTTTAAGCAGGAGCTGTTTGGCCCGGTCGCCTCGCTGGTGGTGGCAAAAGATGCCGATCACGCCATTGAGCTGGCTAACGACTCCGAATTTGGCCTGGGCGGCAGCCTGTGGAGCCGCGATCTGGAGAAAGCGCAGCAGCTGGCGTCGCGCGTGGAGACCGGCGGCATGTTTATCAACAGCCCGAGCTTCTCCGACCCACGCGTGCCGATCGGCGGAGTAAAAAACAGCGGCTTTGGCCGCGAGCTGTCGCACTTTGGCCTGCGTGAGTTTACCAATCCGCAGACGGTGTGGATTGAACAACCTTAAAATCCCGGCCCCGTCACCCGACGGGGCTGATTTTTATCCTGCGATGGCCGGTATCCGCTCACTTAAGCCAGCGGTCATTTCGCGTGCCTGAGGCATACGGACACGCTGATGCTTACTCTTTCCCGTTTTCGCCTTAACTGAGCCAGCAAAGCCTGCAAGCGTTTTAACCGTCTGGCCCGTGACTCATGCAATGCGTGGTAGCGACGTCCCCTGCGACCAGCCCAGTTCTGGCGCGATCAGCGTCGCAAAGTCGGTGAGGATCTGCCGGTACTCCGCCGCGCTGAACTCATACGGCAGCTCCAGCCGCAGCTCGTCCACCTGATGCAGCACCGGATCGTTCACCAGCCGTTCGATAATCTCCTCTGCGCTACCGACGATATCCTTTGAGAACAGCGTGCGGCGTTCGCCCTGCGGGGCGAGCGTCCGCGCGTGGCGGCTGGCGGCAAACCCGGCGTAACGGCGGCGGCTGGCCTCGCTGGCACCGTCGGTAGGGACGATCACCCGTCCTGCCGCGATGCGCGGCGGGCGTGCGCCGGCGGGCAGGTTCTCGCGGTAGGCCTTGAGCTGCGCCAGCTGCGCGGTGTGGTAGTCATCGGTATTTTCACCGGAGGTGAGGTTGCCGATCAGCAGGTTAAAGCCGTTGGCCGCCGCCCAGCTGACCGAACGCAGCGAGCCGCCGCCGTACCACAGCCTGTCCGCCAGCCCCGGCGACTGCGGGTGCAGGCGCGGACGCTGCTGGTTGCCCGGTGAAACGATAGTTTCCCCCTCCGGGCCGAGATAGTGGCCGCGCAGATTGTCCTGCAGCTGCTTAACGCGACCATACGAATAGTCCTGCTGCTGCCAGTCATCAAAGAACACCGACGGCCCGATCAGCTCCAGATGGTTAGGCTTACCGGCGCTCAGGCCGGCGTTCAGCCGCCCGCCGGAGAGGACGTCAACGGTCAGCAGATCTTCCGCCAGCCGGAACGGATTCTCATAGCCCATCTGGATCACCGCGGTACCCAGTTCTATGCGCCGGGTGCGCTGGCTGGCGGCGGCGAGGAAGGTGCTGGCCGACGACACGCCGTGCTCAAGGTGGCGCTGGCGCACCCAGGCCCCGTTAAACCCGAGCGCCTCGCCCAGTTCGAACAGCTGCAGCGTCTCCTCCAGCCCCTGCAGCGGCGTTTCATCCGGGTAATTGCCGGGGGTGAGAAATGCGATATGTGAAATTGCCAGTTTTGCCATAAAAGTACCCACGCAGTCCTTGTATTCGCCTGTGCTCCACCGGGCCGGGAGCGACCTGCGATGGAGTGTGTCCTGACCGTCATCGCAGGGGAAATAAGCAATCCGGCAGTCGATATGCAAAAAATGACAACCGCCTCCTGACCGGTGACGCCCCCTGAACCGATACGCGGCAGTTACCCGCCAGAGCTGCGGTGCGGGTTATTCAGGTTTGGTGGCCACTGCCGGTTACATCATTCACGTGAAATTACCGGCAATTGTTTTGCGCTTTAAGCATTTGTCACTCCCTCCCGCTTCAATTATTGTGCGGCCTTACCTCTTTTTTCTGAGTTAATTCCTCGGGCAGCCAGAGAAATTTGCGCCTGCTGGCTCATGCGCAACTGTATACTAAAGATAATCGGGAGTAGGGATGAAAGCGTTAATTAAGGCTGCCGCGCTGGCGGTATTTGGCATAAGTGCCATCACCGTTGCGGCGGCGGAGGATAACAGCGTATTACGTTACGCCATCTGGAGTAATCCCAACGGTACGTTTCATCCCACGCTCTATTTTTCTAATTATGACCGCGCCGTCATTTTCACCGTATACAGCCGCCTGTTTATCCTGGATCCGCAGCAGAAGCCGGTGCCGTCGCTGGTGGAAAAATATGATTATTCTGCCGACGGTAAAACGCTGACCCTGCATCTGCGCCCTGGCGTCAAATGGCACGACGGCCAGCCGCTGACCGCCGAAGACGTCGCCTTTACCTACGCCAGCGAAGCCTCGCCGGACTTTCCGCGCGATCGCCCGGATTTTGTTAAGCGCCTGGCAGGGTTTGACGACGTTGATAGCGGTAAAGCGCAGGCGCCGTCCGGGATTAAGGTGATCGATCCGCTAACCGTCAGCTTCACCTTTACCGCCCCTTACTCCGGTGCGCTGGCACACTTTGCCGATAAGCCGGTGCTGGCAAAACATATCTGGCAGAAGGTGCCGGTTAAAGAGTGGAACAAAGCCAGCCAGCTGCTGCGCCATCCGGTCGGCAGCGGGCCTTATAAATTCGTTGAATTTATCTCCGATCGGTACGTTAAGCTGGAGCGTAATGACGACTACTTTGGCGACAAAGCCAGAGTGAAGACGCTGATTTTCAAAGTATCCAGCGCGCAGACGGTGCAGAATGAAATCATCAACGGCGATATCGATATCGCCGAGCTCTCCAGCTGGAATCCGCGCGATCTGGCCGCTTACCAGAAGGCCGGCATCCGCGTCGAGGAGCAGCGCGGCACCACCGCCCAGTATCTGTCGCTGGACACCACTAACGGCAAGCTGCAGGACCGCCGTGTGCGCCAGGCGCTGGCGTATGGCATTAACCGCCAGGCGATCGTCGACAAGCTGCTGGCCGGTCACGGTCAGGTGTTTAACACCAAAGAGAGTCCGCAGAGCCCGTTCTATCCGTCAGTCTTGAACCCGTATGCCTACGACCCGCAAAAAGCAAAAGCGCTGCTGAAAGAGGCGGGCTGGGTGGACAGCAACGGGGATGGCATCGTCGAAAAAGACGGTAAGCCGTTTACCCTGACTATCGATTACCCGACCGGCAACCGCACCCGCGAACTCACGGCACCGATTATTCAGCAGAACCTGAAGGCGGCAGGCATTAACGTGGTGCTGAACGCCGCAGACTTTAACGCCACCCTGTCGATCCTGCAGGACGGCCAGCGGAAATACGACGGCCTGCTGATGGGGGGGACGTTCCGTCCTGGCGTTTACGATAATAATTTCTGGTGGGAACGGTTTAAATCACCGCAGCTGGATAAGTTCGCGGATGAATTTAATTCGACCATCGACCCGGCTGCGTTAAAAACCAGCGTTGGCGGCTGGCTGCGGGACATTAATACCGAAGTGCCGCACGTCTGGCTTTATATTCCCAACGAGGGCTACGTGCTGAGTAAACGGGTGACGCATTATCACTCCTGGGCTTATGAACCTTTTGCTGACGTCAGCAGCTGGACGGTTCAACCTTAAGCCTGTGCACTTCCCGCGCTGACGGGCGGGAAGCGGTTATTTATTTTCGGAATACGGAACCTGCGATGCTGCGTTATCTCTTCCACCGGTTGCTGATCTCGGTGCCGGTGCTGGTCGGTATTTCCCTGATCGTCTTTTTCCTGATCAAACTGCAGCCCGGTGACCCGCTGGCCGGCATGATTTCGCCGGAAACCACGCCGCAGCAGAAAGAGGAGATGATGCGCGCGGCGGGCTACCGCGATCCGCTGTGGCAGCAGTACGGCCGCTGGGCGCTGCAGGTGCTGCAGGGCGACCTCGGCCACTCGACGCAGAACGGCGTGGCGGTACTGACGCTGATCGCGGAACGGCTGAGCAACACCTTTCTGCTGGCCGGCGGCTCGCTGATGATCGCCCTGCTGAATGCCTGGCCGCTCGGGGTGTGGATCGGCCTTGCGCGCGGCGGTAAAACCGACCGGCTGGTGGCGCTGTACTACTTTATTACCGTCTCGATCCCGGTGTTCTTCACCGCCATTCTGCTGGTCAAGCTGTTCGCCATGAACCTGCGCTGGCTGCCGGTTTCCGGTGCCACCACGCTGGGCGTCACCCTGACCGGCACTGACCATCTGCTGGACGTGCTGCGTCACCTGCTGCTGCCGGCCGCCGCGCTGGCGGTGGCGAACATCGCCATCTTCAGCCGCTATCTGCGTGCGGCGATTGACGACATGATCCGCCAGCCTTTTGTCCGCGCGCTGTTTGCCCGCGGGCTGCCGCTGCGGCGGGTGATTTTTCCGCATCTGATTAAAAACACCGCCCGGCCGCTGATCACCCTGTTCTGCCTGGAGCTGCCCGCGCTGCTCTCCTCAACGCTGCTGACCGAAATCATCTTTAACTGGCCGGGCGTCGGGCGGCTCAGTTTTGATGCCATCCAGGCGCGGGATTATCCGCTGCTGATGGGCATCGTGCTGTTTCTGGCCGTGGTCACGCTGCTGATTAATCTGCTGGCCGATATTCTCTACGCCGCGGTTGACCCGCGCATAAGGATCCGATGAGCGCTGAAACTGACTACGCTGCGCCGGTGGGGCGGGCATCACGCCCCGCGTTGCTGCGCGACGGCTTTTTTCTCAGCGGGGCGGCGATCCTGCTGCTGCTGGTTGCTCTGTCGTTGCTGGCGCCATGGATGACGGGGCACAGCCCGGATGAAGCCGACCTGTTTGCCATTGAATCACCGCCTGATGCGGTCTACTGGCTGGGCACTGACGAGATTGGCCGCGATGTGCTGGCCCGGTTGCTGTACGGCGGCCAGGTGTCGATCTTTGTGGCGCTGGCGGCGGTGCTGTTTCAGGGGGCGATTGGCATCACGCTGGGCAGCCTGGCCGGGTACTGCGGCGGTCGGGTGGACGGCGTGATTATGCGGCTGATCGATATCGTGATGTGTTTCCCGTTTTACGCCATGGCCATCACCCTGGCGGCGATTCTGGGCGCCAGCCTGTGGAACGTGATTTTTATTATCGGCATCCTGCACTGGACCGGGCTGGCGCGGCTGGTGCGTGCCGAACTGCTGGCGCTGCGCGAAAGCGGTTATGTGCTGGCAGCGAAAGCGATCGGCGTGGGGGGGCTGACCATTATCCTCCGCCATCTGCTGAGAAATGCCTGTGCGCCGGTACTGATCAACCTGACGCTGGCGGTGGCCAACGCCATTCTCGCCGAAGCGGCGCTGAGCTTTATTGGCCTTGGCGTCAGACAGCCGCAGCCGTCATGGGGCAATATGCTCTCTGCCGCGCAGAGCCTGCGGGTGATCGACGGCGAATGGTGGCTGTGGGTGCCGCCGGGGCTGGCCATCGTGCTGATGGTCCTCAGTATTAATCTGATTGGCGAGGGTGTTGGCCGGGTGCTTAACCCGCGTCCGGCCGCCCCCGTCCGCGATATCGCATTGCGATAAACCTCAAAAACCGGAGTCTGCTATGAGCCATATTACCGATCCTGACCTGAGCGAAGACGAAATCCGCCTGGCGGCACAACTGGACAGCTGGTTTGACGCCCACCGCGAAGAGTTTGTGCAGGACCTGCTGCAGTGGGTCGCCCACCCGAGCATTGCTGATGAGAAACTGGCGCAGCCAGGCAAACCCTTTGGTGCCGCAGTGGATGAGGTGTTTCACCATGTGCTGGCACGGGCGCAGGCGCTGGGTTTCAGCACTGAAAACCATGACGGCTATGCGATATCGATCTACGCCGACGATCGCGAAGGTGTCCCGGAGATCGGTCTGGTCTCCCATCTCGACGTGGTGCCGCCGGGGGATAACTGGCAGTACGCGCCATTCGAACCCTTTGAGAAGGAGGGTTTTGTGATTGGCCGTGGCGCGTCAGATAACAAAGGCCCGGCGCTGGTTGATCTCTACCTGTTGCGCGCGTTCCGCGACCTCGGGATTACCCTCAGTCACAAACTGCGCATTATCTACGGCGGAGCGGAAGAGATCGGCATGAATGATATCCGTTACCTGGCGCAGCACGGCACGTTGCCGCGCTTCTCGCTGATTACCGATGGCGGCTTCCCGGTTAACTATGCGCAGAAAGGCGGGCTGAACCTGGCGCTGCAAATTCCGGCCGGGCCGTTACTGACGGGGTTGCGCGCAGGGGTGGCAGAAAATGCCGTCCCTTCCAGCGCTGCGCTGCGCTTCCCGGTTGCACAGCGCGCGCAGGTGAGCGCCGCGCTGGCGACGCTTGGCGAGGCGCAGCGTGCGGTGCTGACGCTGGAGGAGGCTGAAGGCGGGCTGCGGCTGGTGGCGCAGGGCAAATCCGGTCATGCCGCCTTCCCGGAGGGCACGCAGAATGCGATTCCGCTGCTGCTGGACGCGCTGCTTGCCGCCGGGCTGCTGGATGACCCTGCCGACCTGCGCGCGGCGCAGCTGGTCAGCAAGCTGCTGGCCGACCCGTGGGGAGAGGGCGCGGGGATCGCCGCCGAAGACGCTGCCACCGGTAAACTGACCCTTAATGGCGGGCTGGCGATCCCGGCGGAGGGCGGGTTTGAGCTCTGGCTGGATATCCGCTACCCGCTGGCGGCCGACTCCGCCGCGCTGCAGGCCAGCCTGCGCACGGCAGTGGAAGCCACTGGCGGTTCGCTGCGCGTGCTGCGTGACGATGCGCCGATGCATATCGACAAAAACAGCCCGCTGGTACAGCAGCTGCTGCACACCTACGACGCGGTAGCGCAAACCCGCTCTGAACCCTTCTCAATGGGCGGCGCCACCCACGCCCGCGTGCTGCCCAACTCGATCACCTTTGGGCCGGGCTTCAGCCGCCACGCTGGCGGCACGTTTAAAGGACAGGCTACCGACCTGCGCCCGGACTTTATCCGCGCCGGGCATGGCTCCCCGCACGGCCCGGACGAATTTGTGGTGCTCGATAACCTGAAACGCGGCTTCGGCGTCTACGGCATCACGCTGCCGCGGCTGGATCGCTGGCTGCAGGACGGGCTGGCCGGTGATGTCTGATCCGCAGCCCCTGCTCAGCGTTGAACGTCTGAGCATTATCTATCAGGGCGATCGGGGGCGGGTCAGGGCGGTGGATGACGTCAGCTTTGATCTTGCGGCCGGGGAAATTCTGGCGCTGATCGGCGAATCCGGTGCCGGTAAATCGGCGGTGGCCCAGGCGATCCCCGGCCTGCTGCCGGCCAGCGCACGCGTCAGCGGCAGCCTGCGGCTGAACGGCCGCCAGCTGTTAAGCCTTGGCCGCGCCGGGCGCACCGCGCTGCGCGGCCGTGAGGTGGCGATGGTGTTTCAGGACCCGGCGGCGGCGCTCGATCCGGTTTTCACCATCGGCAGCCAGCTGGATGAGGTGCTGGCGGCGGCGCAGCCCGCGCTCAGCCGCGCTCAGCGCCGTCAGCAGGCGCTTGTGCTGCTGGAACAGGTGAATATTCCTGATGCGCAGCAGCGGCTGCAGCACTACCCCCATCAGTTTTCCGGCGGCCAGTTACAGCGCATTATGATCGCCATCGCGCTTGCCGGCAGGCCAGCGGTGCTGATCGCCGATGAACCGACCACCGCGCTGGACGTCACCACCCAGCGCGAAATCCTCGATCTGCTGCACCGTCTGAACCGGCAGTACCGCATGGCGATTCTGCTGATCACGCACGACCTTGGCGTGGTCGCCGATATTGCGCAGCGGGTGGTGGTAATGCGTGCGGGAAGGGTGGTGGAAACGCGGCCGGTGGACGCGCTGTTTGCCGCCCCCGAACAGCCTTATACGCGCCAGCTGCTGGCGGCGCAGCCGGGCAGTGACGGGCCGGACGCACGCGCGGCGCTGACTGATGCGGTCCCGCTGCTTGAGGTGAGGGATCTGACGATCGCCTGGCGTGAAGGTTTCGGCCGCCGCCGGGAGGTGGTGCACGGTGTCTCCTTTTCACTGCATAAAGGCGAATTCCTCGGGCTGCTGGGCGAGTCCGGTTCCGGAAAAACAACGATTGGCCGCACGCTGCTGGGCACCGCCACGGCAGAGAGTGGCAGTATCCGCTTTAACGGTGAGCCGCTTACCGGGAGACGCAGCGACCCCCGCGACAGGATTGGCGCGGTATTCCAGAACCCGCTGAGTTCGCTTAACCCGCGCCTGACGCTCGCCCAGTCAATTGCCGAGCCGCTTACCACCCACCGTTCGCTGAGCGCGCGGGAGGTCGCGCAGCGGGTGGCCACGCTGCTGGATCAGGTCGGGCTTCCTGCCGGATGGCAGCAGCGCTATCCGCACGAGATCTCCGGCGGTCAGTGCCAGCGGGTGGCCATCGCCCGTGCGCTGGCGCTGAAGCCACAACTGCTGATTGCCGATGAACCGACCTCGGCGCTGGACGTCTCCATCCAGCAAAGCATCCTGCAGCTGTTGCGCGATCTGCGCGACGAGTACCACTTTGCCTGCCTGTTTATCAGCCACGATCTCGGCGTGATTCACAGCCTGTGTCATTCCGTGATGGTGCTGAAGCAGGGGCGGATAGTGGAGCAGGGCAGTACCGGGACGATCTTCAGCCAGCCGCAGCACGACTACACCCGCAGCCTGATCGCCAGCATTCCACGGCCTGACCCGGCGTATCAGCGGGGGCGGCGGGCGGAAAGAGAACAGCAGTGAGGTTCCTGAAAGAAATTAGGCGCAGGTCTGAAAATTCTGAATCCTGCGTCTGGAATAAAGTAAAAATTTAAAAAAGAGAGCGTTTAACCTGTTGATGGCCTGATATTTAACCGATGAGTTTTTTGTGTTGTTTTAAAACGATAGTCTTTCATTTTAATGTTTTCCAGCTAACCACTCAGACTATTCCATGGATCATATGGATGCCGTTAATCAAATTGCCGGCGTTGTTACCTGCAGCACTGACCCGGTTAAACTGTTTGTTGACCATATGGCGCGTCTGAAATCAAAAGGGCTATAAAGTATGGCAGCGGTCCGATCGCCAGTATTTTACGTTACGTCATGATACATAAATTAAAACATTGTGTGTTGTAACGCATAAACTTAACGAGCAGGATAAAAAAGCATTAACTCAACAAGGAGTAAGTTATGTATACCATTGACTACAATAGTTATCGCTCAATAGCCGGCTTTAACCGTCGGGTGCGTTTTCTGGTGCTGCACTATACGGCGGAAAACTTTCGCGATTCCGTCACCAGCCTGACGGGTAAGGCAACCAGCGTGCACTATCTGATCCCCGATCCCTCGGAAGCGACCTGGATCGCTGCCGGTTATAAAACGCTGAAGATTTTCAATCTGGTCGATGAGAACGAACGGGCATGGCACGCCGGGGTCAGCAGCTGGGCGGGGCGCAGCAACCTTAACGACACCTCAATTGGTATTGAGATTGTCAATCTGGCAACGGAAAATAACGGCGTGTTCACTTTCCCGCCTTACAATCCGCAGCAGATTGAGGCGGTGAAACAGCTGGCGCTCAATATTATCCAGCGTTATCCGGATCTGTCGCCGGTAAACGTGGTCGGCCACAGCGATATCGCACCCGGCAGAAAGAGCGATCCGGGGGCGCTGTTTCCGTGGAAAGCGCTTTATGATGCCGGGGTCGGGGCATGGTACGATGATGCCACGAAACAGAAGTATCAGACGCAGTTCTGCAATACGCTGCCTCAGCAGGCAGATATTATCGCAAAGCTGCAGAAATATGGATATGACACCTCCGGCGCAACCACACCGGCGGGTTATCAGAACCTGATCCGGGCGTTTCAGCTGCATTTCCGGCCATCGAACTACTGCGGCTGTATGGATGGGGAAACCACCGCGATTCTCTGGGCTTTAGTGGAAAAGTACTTTTAATTTATCAAGGTGGCAGAGGGTTGATTCGACATCTGACTCTCTTCATCCAAAATATTCTGAACCTGCAGTACAGGTTTTTCTGAGGGAATTTCCATATCGCGCTATCAGCACGGCAGCGATATGGGAATTCATGTGAAATAATTTTTTTCTCCGGTGATGCGCAAAGACACATATTGTATTGAAAAAGCGTGCTGCTGTTGATACGTTTTTTGCAGTCCTGAATGATTTATGATTCTCCGGAGGGGCTATGAGCAATCCAGCACTTTTTCTCCTGATAGCGATCTTTCTGTACGTGAAATGTTTTGCGGCGAACATGGAAAGTGACCTGAGCAAAGTCAGTGTTTTCTCAATGGGCCATAACGGATTTTATCCGAAAATTATGCCACAGCAAAAACTATACGAAGAAGCACTTTCCAGCGAAAACGCAGTCGGCATCTTTGAAACTATCCTCTCCGATCGTGCAGCTACCCCGGAGAGTAAGATGTACGCACTCTGTGGCTTACGCCATAAAGGGGTACTTCTCCGGGATGACGATCTTAAGAAATTTGATAAATTAGACGTTAATGTACTGAAAGCAGATGTCATTACTAAATGGAAGTTTAACGCTTTGCGTGAAAGCGTTAATAAAAATGGCTGCGGTTAACCGGGAAGGAATAATAAAAAAATCTTCGTTCAGACAGGATCACAGAAATACCCGGTGATATCAAATGGGAAGGTGGTCGGGAATCCGGCAACTTTTCCCACCCCGAACGGGAGTCGCCTCAGAAGGTCAGCCCGCCATAAAGAAATTTTCCGCGTTCCTGTGCAATCGCCGCCAGCGCCGCTTCTGCCGGATCTTCCAGCAGCGTCTGGATCAGCACGCCAAGATAGCAGGCGGCCAGCACCGCGGTAGAGATGTCCGTGCTGAAAAATCCACGCTCCTGCTCCAGCCGCATATTGCGTGAAATCCACTTCAGCAGGTTATTGCGGGTAGCCTCCCCCTGCGGCTGCTGGAACAGGCTGATGCGGGTCAGGTGGCGGTGGGTGGTGAAGAACTCCAGATAGCGATGAAAGCTGTTGATGATGTTTTTTTGCACGTCCTCCTTTGGCAGCGACGCGTCAATCAGCATGGAGACCACCAGCTCCTCCAGTTCAGCGTCAAAGCGCGAAACCAGTTCCTGATAAATCACCTCTTTGGTGCTGAAATAACTGTAAAAACTGGGCTGTGTTACGCCAGCGGCCTTCACGATGTCGCTGATGCGGGTGCCGTGGAAGCTGTGTTCGGCAAACAGCTCTGCCGCTACGGTAAGCAGCCGTTCACGGGTGCGTTCGCCTTTGGTTTCGCGGCGGTTTTTTTTCATCATTATTTCTACATTCAGCCAGTTATCAGTGCGCAGACTATCTTTCGTCGCGGCCTGAACACGGCCACAGGCAGGATCAACCGCGCGACGTCACGCCTTTTTGCAGGGAAAATTGCGCGTAAAGTTACTTTACAGTAATCATTTTAAGCGGCTGTGATCGCTATCGTATACAGAAAAATCAGCGCAGGGAATTTCCTCAGTACGCAGAGCTTCAGGAAGCCGTAACCGGACGCTGGCGGCGGGCCTGCTGTAAAAGTACATCATCAGTATCCGCTATCCGGCCTGCAAAGATTCAGCTCACGCAGTCCGCTGCAACATGCCCCGGCTTCCGTTCTTCCGATCCGGACAATAAAAAACCCCGCAACCTTGATGGCGGGGTTTCATGCTCAGACGTCGCAGTGCTGAAATATTAAGCTACTCAACGGTCATTTTCAGGCGCGGTTCTCACCCTTTACCAGCGCGGCGGCGGTATCACGCACGCTGGCGGCATCAATTCCCAGCCCGACGCGGGTAGACTGACGGTCGCCGGCAATGGCGTAACCGCCGTCGGTGACGCCCAGTCGTTTCAGACGAGCGCGCAGGCCGTTTTCGGCGATAACTTCGGCCACCAGGCTGCCGACGCCGCCGTTAATATTGTGCTCCTCCACGCTGATCACCTGCGGAATGTCGCCGATGACGCGGGCCAGTTCGGCGGTATCGCACGGGCGAACCGACGACACGGAGACCACCGTGGCCTGAATACCCAGCTCGCTGAGCTGAGCGGCGGCATCCACCGCTTCATGTACCGCCGAACCCAGCGCCACCAGCGCCACGTCACTACCCGTGCGCAGCACGTCAATTTTTCCCGGCGTGAACTGATACTGCTCATCGTGCAGCACCGGCAGGTCTTTACCGTCAAGGCGGATATAGACCGGCCCGGTGTGGCGCAGCGCATAGTCAATAATCTGGCGGCACTCGGCCGGGCAGGATGGCGCATAAATTTCAATGTTGCCGAAGCCGCGCATCACCGCGATATCGTCGGTGCTGTGGTGGGTGCTGGCCAGCGGGCCGTAGCTGGCCCCGGCGTTCAGGCCGAACAGCTTGACGTTGGTGTTGTTATAGCAGACGTCAACTTTGATCTGCTCGTTAGCGCGGGAAATCAGGAACGGCGCGGCGTTACAGGTAACGGCGACTTTACCGCCCAGCGCCAGGCCGGCGGCGGTGCCCACCAGCACCTGCTCGGCAATACCGACGTTAACGGTACGGCCGGGAAACGCCTTCAGGAACGGGCCGATTTTGGCAGTAGAGGTGGAGTCAGCCACCACCGGCACCACGTCCACGCCGTCGTTAACCGCGTCGATTAACGCTTCGACCATCACGGTCGCCAGGTGTTTTTTCTCACTCATCTTTCAGCTCCTCCAGCGCCAGCTGCACTTCTTCGCCTTTCGGCACCCGGTGATGCCACTCCGGCTTGCCCTGAATAAAGGAGATGCCAAAACCTTTTTCGGTATTGGCGATCACCACGTTAGGTTTGCCGTTGGCCGGCAGGTTCTCCAGCGTGTCCACCACGCTCTGCATGACGTTGCCCTGGCACTCGGTGACGTTGAAGCCAAACGCCTGCCATTTTTCCGCCAGCGGGTCGGTATTCATAATGTCGCGGGTGTGACCGGCCAGCTGCAGCTTGTTCTTGTCGTTGATGATAATCAGGTTATCCAGGCCGTAGTGGGCGGCGACCAGCGCGGCTTCCCAGTTACTGCCTTCTGCCAGCTCACCGTCGCCGGTGACCACGAAAATTTTGCGCGGGCTGTTATCTTTCTTCGCCGCCAGCGCCAGGCCGACCGCAACGGGCAGGCCGTGGCCCAGCGCGCCGGTGTTCAGCTCGACGCCCGGCGTCTTATGACGCACCGGATGGCCGGGCAGGTGTGAGTCGGCGTGCTGATAGGTCGGCAGCCACTCAACCGGGATATAGCCGGCTTCCGCCAGTACGCAGTAATAACCGCCGGCCGCATGGCCCTTCGACTGAATGTAGATATCACGCTCGGGATCGTTAATACGATCCGGCGCGCAGTTCAGCAGGCGGAAGTAGAGTGCGGTCAGGATCTCCACCTGAGAGAGGTCCGCACCGGTATGCCCGCCCGCCGGGCTGTTGGCGTTCAGTTCAATAATCCGGCGACGGATCGACCGGGCTCTTTTCTCAAGGTCCTGCACGTCGAGTGCGTAGGAATTCATGGTGCCCTCCTGAATACAAATTCGTTATTGAATATTTATTCAATGGTTGTACAGTATAGCCATGGCAACGGAGCGTACTTAAGCTGCTGCATCCTGCTCTGGCACTACTGAGTTAACTGGTACGTCGGTCAGCAACACCACTCTGTTACCTGCCGCCGTGCCCTTCGATTCATTCCTGATTGAATATATATTCCATCAAGACTTAATATTCACTATTGTGTTCATTTTTGGCACACTGAGCCAGAGCAGCGATCGAAAAGTCCGATCTCAATCACATTTATATCGTTAGTTGCATATATATTCAGGTTAGTATGTTAATAATCCGCTAAACGGGCCCCGGCCCGCTTAACCACGTGAAGGGACGTATGACCAGGCAAAATGAACTCCGGCTGATGGTGAAAATCGCCACGCTGTACCATAACGAAGGCATGAAGCAGACCGAGATAGCCAGCACGCTGAACCTGTCGCAGTCGTTTGTTTCGCGCGCGCTTAACCGCAGCGTCAAGGAAGGCATCGTTAAAATCAGCGTGGTGCAGCCGCCCAACGTCTTCTCCGAGCTGGAGCGCGGCATCGAGCAGCGTTATGGCCTGCAGCAGGCGATTATTGTCGACGTGCCGGAAGATGAAGAGGGCGGCGCGGTGCGTCAGGCGATCGGTGCCGCCGCCGCGCACTATCTGGAAACGCGCCTGCGCCCGCATGAGCTGGTCGGCGTCTCCTCCTGGAGCAGCACCATCAAAGCGATGGTCAGTGAACTGCATCCGCTCACCGTGCAGGCGGCCGGGGTGATCCAGCTGCTGGGCGGCGTGGGCGTTAACGGTAATGCGCAGGCGACGATGCTCACTCAGGGGCTGGCGGATATGCTCAGCTGTAAAGCGTGGCTGCTGCCCGCGCAGTCGCTGGAAGGATCGGTGGACAGCCGCGATCTGCTGGAGGCCGACAGCGACGTGCGCCAGGTGCTGGAGAAGTTCAACGACGTCACCCTGGCGCTGGTGGGTATCGGCGATATGGAACCGTCACAGCTGCTGCGTTACTCCGGCAACTACTACGATAAGAGTATGCTCGATCGGCTGGCGGCGCGGGGCGCGGTAGGGGATATCTGCCTGCACTACTACGATGCCGCAGGCCAGCCGGTGCTGCAAACCTCGGAGGATCCGGCGGTGGGCATCAAGCTGGAACAGCTGAAGCACTGCCCGCACGTGGTGGCGCTGGCCGGTGGCCGCCAGAAGGCCGCCGCTATCCAGGGTGCGCTGCAGGGCGGCTACCTTAACGTGCTGATCACCGACTATCCGACCGCGCGTTTGTTGATCGCCGGGTAAGTTGGGCGGCAAATGCTGGCGCGGTGAAACACGATGGATATCCTTATTGAACAGAACGCAGCGCGCAGCGCCAGCTACTGCGACTATCAGGTCACGGTCAGCGCGATAGAGGCACAGACCCGTCCGGCACTGACGATGTGGCCGGCGCCGCCCACAGCGATCGCCGCGACGGTTAAGCACGTCAGGGGGACGTGTCGCAGGATCTCGGCTGCCCGTAACGGTAAGGTGTCAGACGTCATTACGTCGCTTTCGTACGAAAAAAACCTTTACTATTCATACCACAAACTTCCCATATCCGCCTGCAGGAGGAACGTCCCTCCTGACCTATGTCCGATGTAAATGTCTTTATAAAGGGTGCTGCTTAAGTACAGTTGATAAATATGGCATTAATAATCATATACAGTAAATAATGTGATAAAATAAAGCTATTAAAAGTTAATATAAAGGTGCGGGTTTTATGAAAGTGATTCAATGCGGTATACGTGACGTGAAGTATGGAGAGAACGTTACGGTTATCAGTCCAGTTAATATTTATGAATGCGAACTTGAAGACAACGTTTTTATCGGTCCATTCGTTGAAATTCAAAAAGGTTGCGTTATCAGTGAGGGTACCCGAATTCAGTCGCACACTTTCCTGTGTGAAGATGTCAGTATTGGTTCAAACTGCTTTATTGGCCATAACGTTACCTTTGCAAACGATCTTTTCAGGAGCGGGGCTCCTGATCCTTCATCTTCAAGCTGGATAACCATCACACTGGGAGATAACGTTACTATAGGCAGCGGAGCCACCATTCTCACTACTTATATTGCCAGCGGATCTGTCATTGGAGCCGGGAGTGTTGTCATTAAAGATATTGAAAAAAAAGGGGTTTATGCGGGAAATCCGGCCAGATTGATACGATTGCTTTGATTGAAAATGGGCCCGGAGGCCCATAAACGTATCAAAGATAAATCTGAGAATAAGGCAATGTTACAGCGATTTTATCTTCTTCCTCAATGTCTATAGCGGCCTGATAATCAGTTGGGCTTATTTCACCTTTATTCATAAGATTAAGGAGCGATTTCTTTTTCAGGCTGGCAAGGACTCGTAATCGGGTTGTCTCAAAGTCGAAACGATCGTCCATTCTGCCGCGTTCAGGCTCATCCGGTGAAGCTGAAAGATATCCAGGTCTTACGACGCTTGAAACCAGATTCCAGTATCTGAAAAATTCCTTGGACGGGTCCGGTAATATACCAGCCTCAAGCCCGATACGAATGGTTTCCAGCCAGCTGTCATAGAATCTTCTAACTTGTAGATCTTTCATATTTTCTGCACACCACGTTTCCATCGCTTCCTTAGCTGGAAGAGCAATTTTCCCTTCATAAAAGCCAATCACCCACTGGCTGATGATATCAAAATAGGGGAATGCGGCACCAAAGCCAGCAGTGTCGACCGGCGGGTTAATGATGGTAAGGCTTGGGTCCTGAGTCCAGAAAAAATGTTCATAAAGCTGGGTACGGTCGAATCCTTCTATGAAAGAATAATCGGGCATCTCATAGCCAGCACAGGAAATTACAGCATCATATTCACCGAGAGTTGCATCGACAAATTCGGTGCGCCCATCTGACAGAATGCGTTCTGCCTGAGGTTTAATCTTAATCAGACCCGATGCAATGTTGGGAATGATTTTTTCGTTTACATGAACAGCATTGTTATTGGCCCGGGCGGGCAACATTCCTGACGAGCGGTATAGCTTCATATATTCTGGTAAGGCATCATCCAGATACTCCAGAAAGCTGGCATAGCTCATCTGACTTAACAAATATCTGCCAACATAGGAGTGCATCATGTCATTTGGGCCATTGACAAATTGGCGAGGCAGATAAAGACCAATCTTTTTCACTGATAACGTTACAGACTGAGCATACGGCACTAGATCTGACGCAATATCAGCTCCGCTCACCCCGCCGCCAACCACAAGAACGTGTTTCCCCTGGAAAGGTTCAGGATCTCTGTAATTCCTTGAGGTAATTACCTGCCCCTTGAAATGCTCTAGTCCGGATATTTTGGGTATACGTGCCTGCCAGAGCTCACCCGTAGTAATAATTACTTTGTCGAAAATTTCTGTTTTGTGGTGGCGTCCCTCGGTAGTGCTGGTGACTGACCAGCCTTCATCTGTCCTCTTCACCTTAGTAATTAGTGTGTTCAGTCGGGTTGACTGCATCACACCTTCAGAAACTGCCATCTCTGACAGATAACTTCCTACCTGTTCTACGCCCAGAAAAACGTCAGAGCTTTGCCCCGGCACACAGGAATAATGAAACGTTTCGCGGGAGTTCTGCATGCGGGCATTACGGTAGGCTCCACCACTATCCGGATTCCATATGCCTCCGACACGGGATAGTTTCTCAAAAAGCGTTACTGTAATACCCCGCCGGATAGCATTTCGGGCTGATATCAGTCCTGACGGACCTGCACCGATAATTGCGATATTCATGAACGTTCCTTCTTTCGGGATAGTAGGGTCATAATAAGAACCGGTGCAGCCAGGAATAGGGTGATGATATTTGCGAAAAGCACTGCTAAATCGGATTTCTGTAAACCATATATAATCCATAAAATAACGCCTATGAGAAACATGATGTACATCACCACGGATATTCCCTCTGTATTCCGTGTCTTTAGCGTCTTGATACTTTGGGGGGCAAACGCGAACGTTGTAAAGAATGCAGCAAATAGGCCAATAATAAGAGTCGTGTCCATAATGAGTTAAAAAGCCTCTATAACTTGTTGAATATGCAAACCTGCCGATAACCCTGCGAGCAGGGAGCTCTTTGTGCCATTTTTCAGGTGTTCACACCAGTCTCTGTGCATATAGATGAATGAATCAGCCCAGTACGGAAGTTCGCGGGCGGGATCACTGAGCTGTTTTTCAGCACCGATGTTGACTTCTTCTGTCCCGGGGCTATCAAAACGCGTGAGGAAAAGTGTGTTTTCATTGCGTGTAGAGTACCGTATTTCGCCTTTGTCAAAAATTACATGAAGATGCAATCCGAGTTCATCCGGCTCTTCTGACTTGCTGGCATGAATCTTGAAATAGGCTCCCTGCTCTGACCGGCCAAACACATAGCCGTTATCATCCACCTCAACAGGTTTTTCCTGTTTAAACCTTACTCGGGTACCTTTAACGGTTCTGAGGGCATCAATGTCGATTTGTCCTTGCCCAAGCAGACAGAACATATCGAGAAGATGGCATGAAAGATCTCCCAGAGCTCCGCTGCTCTTGCTTTGCTGCGCTGAATCTCGCCAGGTAATATGATTACGTGTCAGTGCGGAGTTTTTGTTAAATTCTGCACCAAAGTAATGCATTTCTCCGAGTCTGTTAGCGGCCCGCCTTTGAATTATTTTTTCAATAACATGGTTATAACGGTAATTGAATGAAATAACACTTGCCGGAGGAGCTGCGGATATTAACCTCTCCGCTGAAGCAAGATCTGTGGAAAGAGGCTTCTCACACAAAAAGGGGATTTTTCTGTAGCTGAGTACCTGTTCAGCAAGACTGACGTGAAGATGATTCGGTGTACAGATGATGAACCCCTCACTGATCTCCGCGAGCTGACTGAGATGCTGGCAGCATGTAACCGGCAGTGAGGACGACTCGCTGAGCTCGCGTATGTTTTCTTCGTTAATATCGTAAAAAGCCAGGCCAGTTACGTATCTGTTTAGCGACAGCGCTCTGACGTGCGCATGCGCTATACCTCCACAGCCAACAATACCGATAATCATGATAATTCTCCCTGAAGGACGCTGAGAATGCCGTGGCAATAAGCCTTGTTAAGACAGCTTCCGTATTGCTCTACCGCGAACCTGTCAGCGTTAGCTACCAGATAGCCTTTGCCAGCTTGGGCAAACATGGCAAAGTCATTTGCGCTGTCGCCAAAAGCAATAACTGATTCCTTGGGTAACGACTTTTCTTCCATAAGGAAAAGCACTGCCTGATCTTTGCCGCAGCAAAGAGGAATAAATTCCACGTCGTAACAGTTTGCCGGGTCACCGGCTGCCGGATTGCACTTGGTGAAAACTGCACGAACGCTATATCGCTCGGCCAGGTCGCTTATAGACTGAAAATCGCGCTTCATCTGATCACGAACGGGATAGTAAAAACTCATCTTGTACGTCCCCTGATAATCATCAGGTTGCTTTTCCAGTGGGACGCCTTTACCTAACAGGATTTCTACTATGCGGCTGACATTTTCAGCGCGATAGCCTGAGCGCTCAATGCGCTTTGCCCACGATGCCGAAGGGCGGAGTTTGCCGTCTTCAACCCAGTAAAATTCCGTACCCAGACTGCAGCACACAAAATGCGGGCTCCGGGAAATATAGCCACGGGTCTTACGGAGCGCAGATCGCAGATTTGTGCCCGTGACCCATCCAAGCAGAAGGCCTTTTTCCTCCCCGAATAAGATCATGAAAGCCTCAAGTTCAGATACTCCACCATGAATTTTATTATCGTCCGCGTAGGGGATATAAGTTTCGTCCAGATCGCAGCA
Organism: Erwinia sp. E602; assembly: GCF_018141005.1. Classification (NCBI taxonomy): domain Bacteria; kingdom Pseudomonadati; phylum Pseudomonadota; class Gammaproteobacteria; order Enterobacterales; family Erwiniaceae; genus Erwinia; species Erwinia sp. E602. The sequence continues at coordinate 247,281 of NZ_CP046581.1, forward strand.
TACGACTGTGTCAATAACGGCAGGCAGAGAAAACTCAGGCGGAAGGATTTTATCTGAAGAATGCATGAAGCACCTCTGATACACGGTCCTGTTCTCTGAAGGACATGTGGTTATGCAAAGGAATATGAATCAGCGCAGCATGGACTTGCTCTGACGGACGGAACTGCGCTTTATCCGGGTATTTGCGGGCAAAATCGTGAACGCCCGAATGTGAAAGAACGGGATAGTAAACATCAAATTCCACGCCCTTCTGGCGAGCAAAGGAGATGAGGTCATCGCGATTTACATTTTGCAGGTAAATCGGATAGAGGTGCCAAGTGTTCTCTACCAGTTCTGAGGGAAGATCAACATGTGCTGAGAGGTCTTTCAACAACAGATGATAGCGGGCAGCCAGTAAACACCGTTTGGCTGAGTTCATTTCGAAATGCCCGAGTTTTACGCTAAGTGTCGCGGCCTGTAAATTATCCATCCGGCTGTTCAGGCCCCAGTCCTGCGCTTTGATGTTCTTTTTCCCTTCTGAAAATCCGTGATAAGAATATTGCCTTGCTAGCTGAGCCAATGCAGGTGAACGTGTGATAATTGCGCCTGATTTTCCAAATGAGCCAATATTCTTGAAAGGGTTAAAGCTTAGAGCCATAACGTCGCAGTTATCCATCACAGATTTGATACCGAAACACTGTGCTGCATCAATCACTACAGGTATATCTGATTCTTTAGATTTTAAATATACCTCATGCATGTTTCTGGTAGACCCGTATAGACATACTGGCAGAACGGCTTTGGTTTTTTTGTTCCGCAGTCGGTCAATTTCAGATGGATTGATATTATAGGATCGATCTATATTGGCAAATGTCGGCGTAGCTCCGATGGCCAAGACAGCATTTTCTGTCGCGGCAAAGGAATTAATCGGAAGTATAACTTCGTCACCCGGGCCAACCCCTACGGACTTCAGCGCAATTTTTATTGCGTCAGTCCCGCTTGCTGTGGCAATACAGGTATGGGCCTCATACAGTTCTTTTAATTTACTTTCAACATGGCCAATGTATGGTCCGCTTGTAAAACATCCACTGCTGATAACTTCACCAATAATTTCCAGACATCCCTTGCGCTCTGAAGAATTGTTTAGTCGTGAAAGAGGAAGAAAAGAAACCTTTGAGGAACCGTCATCCTCGTTTTGTGAGTTTATTGCAGTACATACCTCTCTGAAACGCCCATGGATTTCAGATTCTTCTGATGCACTGAAAAAAATCATATTTAATGAGGTTATCTCTTGCATTAATTACTCCTGTTTTGTGCACATTTTACTTCCGACATTAAGCACCAAAAACTCTTAAGATACATTAGATATTTTAGTGATCTACTTCACAACACTTTACTTGCGATATAAAACAATACTTTCTGGATATTTATGTGAAATATCCCTATAGTTCTCTAGCTTTATTAAAAAGATAATTAATTCATGGAAAACAATTATATGAAAAATGTCAATTATTTACACTGAAATATTTAGTTAAAAATTGTTTGATATTTTCTCCTGGTTAAATTGTCACCATCTTTTTTTATTCATCTATAAGTAAGGATTGTTAAAGTTTATGATACCTTCATGGTTTATGACTTTCAGCCTGCATGAAACTACCGGCTCAGCAGTGAAACTGACCGGTCAGGCTTACGTATAGATAAGGAAGGTTTGAATGATAAAATTGAAATCACTGCAGGGATTACCAGTCTTTAGTCTGTAGATATCTGGGGCGTTCTGTATGACGGAAAAAAAGACGCTTGTTGCAGACAAGCTTCTGGAGGTACTCAGCTCCAAAGGAAGAATTATGCTTATCAGCAATTCGTCCCGATCTGAGCACGAAGTGCTCAGCCTGCTTAAGGAAAAGGAATCAATACTGATTTGGTTGACAGGATAATAATCTCAGGCAGACTTATTAAAGATGATATTACCATTAGCCTCGGCACTGCCGGCATGCATTATTATCTAATCGGAACCGTCGGTGCAAGCGTATTGCTTGAAGATATTATGGCCAAGTCATCATCCAGCCCTGACAAATGTCAGATAGTGATTGCTGCCAATCATATATTTGAAAGTGACACTGAGCATGACGAAATCATAGGATGTTTATTAAAGAACGAAACTCCTGTTTATTCGACCAATTCTGACCGTTTTGTGAACATTAATGGCAACCTTCAGAAAACAGCCGGATATTTCTATACGAGGCCCCGTCAAGCAGGAGTAAAAATAATTGAATACGGAAAGCCTAACGCTGAAATTTTCAGGAAAGGACTTGAGGCTGCGGGCTGCTCTCCGGCTGACGCCTGCATGATTGGTGATTCTCTTGAGACAGATATTGAGGGGGCTAGAAATTCAGGCATAAAATCTGATCTTCTAGAAGGTGGCGGGGGGCTAACTCATACGGAAGACGAAATACGTCAGGCTATCCCCGACTTTATTATCAACGTCGGGCCAATAAGGGCTTAACTTTGTTGATGCCTGCCTGCATATTTCCTGATTCATAATGTGGTTCCGACAACGCACATAATGTAGGTTTTGATCATCTGGCGGTAAATTCGCGGGTTTACCTGCAAGATAAATGTTCTCCTGCAGTAAGCATCTCTGTTAAAACATTAATTGCATATCACCCTTTAAACAAGTCAAGCATTGCATCATAAAGGAAAAGGATCATGCATGCTGCTATTTTTCCTTAAATCAAAAATCCATCATGTAAGTACCTCAACGTGATACACCAATTTTTTAGGCGTCATTCACTATATAAAGCATGTCGGGATTAGTTTAACCAGATGATCCGGGAAAGGGAAGAAGCGGATCTTTACCCCGGCACGGCGCTTTTTTCTGCTCACCCCCACATCACAGATGGCAGATGTACTATATGTATGTAGTGAGCGTCAGGGGATGGACGATGGGCGGCGGAGACCTTTACCCGCGCTGCTGCCGCGGCATGCTTCCGGAAATTGCCAGATAAAGAAGAAAACGGAACCACGCAGGGCAGCGGTGCGGTAATTTTCCGTAAAAATAGAAGTCAGCTAACCAAACGCTTACCGGATGGCGCACTACGTTAGTGCGCACCGCGTCAAAACGGTGCGCATTATCTGCACCTCACCCCTTCGCTGGCATCAGCGAAACCATTGCTCATCAAGGATCTGCGGCTTGCGGGCGCTATGGCACAAAGCTTGCTTAGCTTGTTTGTACATGTCATGACAAGTGATGTAACAAATCAACAACATTAACTGAGTCACAACTTTGCACCCTGCCAGGTGTTTTGTTATCACGCTGGTTGTATATACATGACATGACATATGTGCCTCTCATCAACACTGGCGGTTTGCTGTTCCCACACTTACCAGGAGCGTTTAATGAAACAGATCCTCTTCTCACGCCGGTTGCTGGCCCCGGCCCTGATCGCCTCTGCCCTGCTGGCGGCGTTACCGGCTCAGGCCAAAGAGTGGAAATCCATCACCATCGCCACCGAGGGCAGCTATGAACCCTGGAACCTGACCCTGCCGGGCGGCAAGCTGAGCGGCTTTGAACCGGAGCTGATGGCTGACCTCTGCCAGCGTATGCAGATCAGCTGTAAGCTGGTGGTGCAGAACTGGGACGGCATGATCGCCGGGATGCAGGCGGGAAAATATGACGTGATTATGGACGCGATTGTGATCACCCCGGACCGTAAGAAAGTGATCGACTTTACCGTGCCTTACGCCTCCACCCCGGCCAGCTTTATCACCCGCAAGGGTCAACTGCTGCCGGAGGCCACCGGGCCGGACGCCACCATCAAACTGCATGATGACGCGAAAGAGATCGTCCCGGCGATTGCCGCGCTGAAGCAGGCGCTGAAGGGCAAAACCATCGGTATCGCCTCTGGTACCGTCTATACGCCGTTTATCGATACCTACTTTAAAGACGTTGCCACCGTGCGGGAATACAGCGCCTCCGCCGATGCGATCCTCGATCTTCAGGCAGAGCGTATTGATGCGGTCTTTGACGATGTCACCTTTGCCGAGTCACTGCTGGGCAAACCGGAGAACGCCAGCCTGACCTTTAGCGGACCAAAGCTGAGCGGGCCGATCTGGGGTGAGGGGGAAGCGCTGGGAATCCGTAAGAGCGATGGCGAACTGAAGGCCAGACTGGACGTGGCGATCAAGGCCGCGCTGGCCGACGGCACGGTTAAAAAATTAAGCCAGAAGTGGTTTAAGACCGACGTAACGCCATAAACGGGGTGCGCTGATGCTGGCAATGTTAGGTTTTGGAGACAACGGCTGGGGAGCGTTAATCCTCAGCGCGGCCCTCACCACCTTTCTGCTCTCGCTGACCGCCCTTATGGTTGGGGCGGTGGTTGGCGCGGGGGTGGCGGCCACGCGGTTATCCCCGCGGCGGGCGGTGCGCTGGGCTGGCGACGGCTATTCGATCGTTTTTCGTGGCATCCCGGAGCTGCTGATTATCTATCTGTTCTACTTTGGCGGCTCCGGGCTGGTCAGCCAGATAGGCCAGCTGTTTGGTGCAGACGGCTTTATTGAGGTGCCGCCGTTCATGATTGGCGCGCTGGCGATCGGGCTCATCTCCGCCTCCTATCAGGGTGAAGTTTACCGCGCCGCACGGCTGGCGCTGGCGCCGGGCGAAGTGGAAGCGGCGGTCGCCATCGGCATGCCGAAATGGCGCATCCTGCAGCGGATTATCGTGCCGCAGGTGGCGCGCTATGCGCTGCCGGGGCTGTCGAACGTCTGGCAGATGAGTCTGAAAGACTCGGCGCTGATCTCCGTCACCGGCATCGTGGAGCTGATGCGCGCCAGCCAGGTCGCCGCCGGCTCCACCCGCCAGTATTTTCTGTTCTACACCCTCGGGGCCGGCTGCTATCTGCTGCTGACGGTGCTCTCCAACAGCGCGTTCCGTCGGGCTGAACAGCGCCTAGGGCGCGCCCACCAGAGCCGCACCGCGGCGCAGAACTGAGCGAGGAGCCCGGCATGATTGATTTTCCGTTTCTCGCCGACACCTTGCTGAAGCTGTCATCGGCACTGCCGGTGACCCTCGGCCTGTTTTTTGCGTCGTTTCTGCTCGGCGGCGTGCTGGCGCTGCTGATCCTCGCGCTGCGCATGAGCAGGCACCGCCTGCTGAGCGGTTTCGCCCGGTTCTATATCCTGGTGTTTCGCGGTTCACCGCTGCTGATCCAGCTGTTCCTGATCTACTACGGGCTGGGCCAGTTTGAGGTGGTTCGCCACAGCCTATTCTGGCCTGTGCTGCGCGAACCCTTTGCCTGCGCGGTGGTGGCGCTGGCGCTGTGTACCGCCTCGTATACCGCGGAGATCTTTCGCGGTGGCCTGCTGGCGATCCCGGCCGGGCAGATCGAAGCCGGCCTGGCCTGCGGCATGTCGCGCTGGCTGCTGCTGCGGCGCATTATCGCCCCGGTGATGCTGCGCCACGCGCTACCCGCCTACTCCACCGAAGCGATCCTGCTGGTGAAATCCACCGCGCTGGCCAGTCTGGTCACGGTGTGGGACGTCACCGGCGTGGCGCAGCAGATTATCCAGCGCACCTACCGCACCATGGAGGTGTTTATCTGCGCGGCACTTATCTACCTGATCCTCAATTTTATTATCGTGCAGATCTATGCCTGGATCGAGCGACGCCTGTCGCCGCGCCTGCAGACGCTGCCCCAGCCTGCGGCCCTGACCGTTAGCGGAGAAAACCATGACTGAACGGCCCCCCGTCACCCTGTCGATGCAGGATATTCATAAGTCCTTCGGCGCGCTGGAGGTGTTGAAAGGCATCTCGCTTGAGGCGCGTAGAGGCGACGTTATTTCGATCCTCGGCGCCAGCGGATCGGGAAAAAGTACCTTTCTGCGCTGCATCAACCTGCTGGAAACCCCCGACGCCGGGGTGGTCAGCGTCAGCGGTGAAACCATTGAGATGAAACGCCACCGCCACGGCCACGCGCTGGCGGTCAGCCCGCGTCAGGTGGAGCGCCTCCGTGCCCGGCTCGGCATGGTATTTCAGAGCTTCAACCTGTGGTCGCATATGACCGTGCTGCAGAATGTGATTGAAGGCCCGCACTATGTGCTGAAGCGCGACCGCAAAGCGTGCATCGCCCAGGCCGAGCAGATCCTCGACCGCGTTGGCCTGCTGAACCGCAAAGATTTTTATCCGTTGCAGCTGTCGGGCGGCCAGCAGCAGCGGGTGGCGATTGCCCGCGCGCTGGCGATGGAGCCGGAGGTGATGCTGTTTGATGAGCCGACCTCGGCGCTGGATCCGGAGCTGGTCGGCGAGGTGCTGAAGGTGATGCGCAGCCTGGCGGAAGAGGGACGCACCATGCTGGTGGTGACCCACGAAATGGGCTTCGCCCGCAACGTCTCTAACCGGGTGGTGTTTATGCATCAGGGCAGCATTGACTGCCAGGGCACGCCGGATGAGATGTTCGGCAGCGGCGGCTCGCCGCGTTTTCAGCAGTTTATCTCCCGCCACCATTAACCCAGGCGGTCGTAGCGTACCGGCACGGCGGTCCGATCGCCCGGCCGGGCGCGTGGCCGTTGATTACGCCGGGCAGACCGCCACGCGCCGTCTGTCTTTGGGCAAGGAAACAGTCATGAGCGAGACCATTATCTGGGGCGACGCGCCGCTGCGCTGGCAGGAGCTGGTGGCGGTGGCCGCGGGCGGTGCCCGGCTGGAACTGAGCGACGCGGCCTGGCGGCGAATTGAGAACGCCAGGCAGATCGTGCAGCACATCGTCGATGAGGGGCGGGTGGCCTACGGCATCAATACCGGGTTGGGGGCGCTGTGCAATATCACCCTCGACCCGCCGCAGCTCAGCCAGCTGTCGCGTAATACCCTGCTCAGCCACGCCTGCGGCGTCGGGCCGCTGCTCGGTGAGGCCGAGGCGCGGGCGATCGTCTGCGCGGCGATCGCCAACTACAGCCACGGCTATTCCGGTATTTCACCGCGGGTGGTGCAGGGCCTGCTGGCGCTGCTCAACCAGCGGATCACCCCGCAGATCCCGTCGCAGGGATCGGTGGGCTACCTGACCCATATGGCGCACGTCGGGCTGGCGCTGATCGGCGTGGGCCAGGTCAGCTGGCGCGGACAGACGGTGAGCGCGGAGCAGGCGCTGCGCGAGGCGGGGCTGCAACCCTGCCCGCTGGCGGCCAAAGACGGCCTGAGCCTGGTCAACGGCACGCCCTGCATGACCGGCCTGGCCTGCCTGGCGCTGGCGGACGCTGAGCGGCTGCTGGACTGGGCGGACGTCACCGGCGCGATGAGTTTTGAAGCACTGCGCGGGCAGAGTGACGCCTTCGATGCAGAGATCCTCGCGCTGAAGGCCAGCGACGGCATTCGCCACGTCGGTGAACGCCTGCGCAACCTGACCGCCGACAGCGCCATCGTGGCGGAAAGCCGCGGCGTGCGCACTCAGGACGCGCTCAGTCTGCGCTCGATGCCGCAGATCCACGGCGCCTGCCGCGACCAGTTTGCCCATGCCGCCCGGCAGATCGTCACCGAACTGAACGCGGCCACCGATAACCCGCTGGTGCTCGGCAGCCCGGACGCGTGGCGGGTGGTCTCGCAGGCCAATCCGCACGGTGAGTCGGTAGCGATGGCCGCCGATCTGCTGGCGATGGCGCTGGCGGAGCTGGGCAGCGTGGCGGAACGACGTCTTGACCGGCTGGTCAACCCGCTGGTGAGCGGCCTGCCGGCGTTTCTGGTGGCGGAGCCGGGGGTCAACTCGGGGATGATGATCGCCCAGTATGTGGCGGCGTCGCTGTGCGGCGAAAATCGCCGGCTGGCGCAGCCGGCGGTGCTGGATAACTTTGTCACCTCCGGGCTGCAGGAGGATCATCTGAGCCTCGGCACCAGCGCGGCGCTGAAGCTGCTGAAGCTGGCGGAGAACCTGTACCAGATCCTCGCGATTGAGTATCTGCTGGCCGGTCAGGCGCTGGATTTTCACGGTGCGCACCGCGCCGGCAGCGGTACGCAGCAGGCGTGGCGGTTACTGCGGGCGCAGGTGGCCACCTGGCAGGAAGACCGCTGGCTGGCTCCGGAGATCGCCCGTGCCGCCACCATTATCAAAACTGAGAGGCTGTAAATGATGTCATCAACCGAATCCCGTGCATCGTCTCCACTGATTGAAACCCATACCATCGATCCAATCCCGCTGACCCAGCGGCACGGCGCGCCCGCCAGCCAGTTTACCCTGTGGTTCGGCGCCAACCTGCAGATCACCGCGGTGGTCGACGGCGCGCTGGCGATCGTGTTTGGCGCAGAGGCGCTGACCGCAATTATCGGCCTGCTGATCGGCAACCTGCTCGGCGGCATCGTGATGGCGCTGCACGCGGCGCAGGGCCCCGGTACCGGCCTGCCGCAGATGATCACCAGCCGCGCCCAGTTTGGCGTGCGCGGTGCGGCGCTGCCGCTGCTGCTGGTAATTATTATGTACCTCGGCTTTGCCGCCACCGGCACGGTGCTCTCCGGCCAGGCGATCAACCGGCTGTTCGGCTTCACTGCGCCGCAGACCGGCATGATCGTCTTTGGCGTGCTGACCGCCGTTATCGCCATCGTCGGCTACCGGCTGATCCACGTGGTGGGGCGCATCGCCAGCGTCGTCGCCATTATTGGCTTTGGCTACCTGGCCTGGCAGCTGTTTGCGCAGTACGACGTGGCGGCGGCGTTCGGGCAAAAACCCTTTACGCTGCCGACGCTGCTGCTGGCCGTGGCGCTGGCGGCAGGCTGGCAGATGACCTTTGCCCCGTATGTGGCCGACTATTCCCGCTATCTGCCCGCCGACACGCCGCGCGCGGCGGTATTCTGGCCGACCCTGCTCGGCAGCGTCACCGGCGCGCAGCTGGCGATGACCTTTGGCGTGCTGGTGGCCGCCTGCGGCGGGCACTTCCTCAGCGATCAGGTTGGCTTCCTCGGCGGGCTGGCCGCACCGGGGCTGGCCGTAGTGATCTACCTGGCGATCGTCACCGGCAAGCTGACGGTGAACTGCCTGAACGCCTACGGCGGCTTTATGTCGGCGCTGACGGTGGTCAGCGCGTTTCGCCGCGGGCAGGCGATCTCCGGGCTGGCGCGCGCCGCGTATATCCTTGGTTTCATCCTGCTGTCGCTGCTGATCGCGCTGTACGCCAGCGCCGACTTTCTGAAGTTTTTTAAGAACTTCGTACTGCTGCTGCTGGCGGTGTTTGTGCCGTGGAGCGCGATCAACCTGGTCGACTACTACCTGATTTCGCACGAACGGGTCGATATTCCGGCGCTGTACGACGTTAACGGGCGCTACGGCAGCTGGAACGGCGTGGCGATCGGCTGCTACCTGTCTGGCATCGTGGTGCAGGTGCCGTTTCTCAGCCAGGCGCTTTACACCGGCCCGCTGGCCACCTGGCTGGGCGGGGCGGATATCTCGTGGATCGTCAGCCTGGGGCTGACCTCACTGGTGTATTACCGGCTGGCAACAAGGCAGCAGCCGGTTTGCAGAGGGCGGCAATAGCCGGAGGGCTCTCTACCGCCGGCAGACAGATGATGTGCTGGCGGGCTAAACCGGGCCGGCTGCCCCGACACAAGGCACCGGTGGTGCCTGCAGGGTGATGTAGTGCACAACGTCTGCGGCATTAACCGGTTTTGAAAACAGATAGCCCTGGAAGTAGCGGCAGCCCATTTTTTTCAACCGCTCAAACTGCTCCTCGGTCTCAATCCCCTCGGCCAGGGTATTGATGTTGATGGTACTGGACAGCTCGATAATTTTGTCCACGACCACCGCCGCTGACGGGTTAGAAGAGAGGTCCATCACCAGAGATTTATCCATCTTAACGTCATGCACCGGAAAGGTGGTCAGCGACTTTAACGAGGAGAAGCCGGAGCCGAAATCATCGATCGCCCACTTCACGCCCAGCGCCGTGAAATGGTTGATGATCTGGTTGATGCGCTTTTCATTATAAATAAAGGTGCTTTCGGTGATTTCGAATTTCACCCTTTCAGGATTAACCGGATAACGTTTCAGCAGCGCTTCGGTTTCACTGATAAAACTCTCTTCAATCATCTGCATCGGGCTGATATTGATCGACACGCAGAGATCGCGCATCGGCGGATGTTGCTGCCACAGCACCATCTGCGCCAGCGTGTGCTCTATTACCCAGCGGCCAATGACGATGATTAAACCGCTTTTTTCCGCGATGGGAATAAAGATATCCGGCGGGATAAAGCCTTTACGCGGGTGATGCCAGCGCAGCAACACTTCAACGCCGGTCACCCGTCTGGCGGTGTCCACCTGCGGTTGATAGAACAGCTCAAACTGATTTCGTTCGATGGCGCTGGTCAGGTCCCGTTTGATCAGCTTGGCCTCCGAATAGTCGCCGCGGTAGACGAAGATGGTCAGCAGCAGCGCCAGCATCGGCAGAATACTGTTAACGTAGTAAAAGGCCGGCGAGGTGAGAAAGGCGATCTGCAGGCCCTGCTGGCCGAGTTCTGCCCCGGTGGTGACAAAAAACAGATAACAGCTGAAGCACAGCAGCGGGAACGCCAGGCTCAGGTAGCGGTCTTCGTGGCGCAGCGCCAGCGACGCGCCGACGGTCAGGGCAATCAGGTAGTTATAGTTTGCGTCAGTTTCATGCTCGTTATCGACAAAATACATTAAGAACAGGATCAGCAGTAAACCGTGGGTGACGATCAGCAGGTTAATACGCAGGGGATTCAAAAATGCCGTACACAGGACATAAAACCCGAAACCGGAAGAAAAAAGGTAGAGGGCGATCAGACGGCGGCTGCCTGAAATGGCGCTCAGATGGAGCAGATACATGCCAATTAAGAAGGTAAATATTCCGGCCAGTAACAGCGTCAGGCGAAGTTTCTTCTCATAACTCCCCCCGCTGAAAAAATAACAGAGCTTATCGTACAGGGTTAATCCTCGTTGCTCGAAGAACACTTTCCTGGGTTTCATAGGGGGCTGGGTATCCTGAGGAGAATGTCTCACCAACCGCGCACCAGCGACCTGTCATCAGCCATGCTGGCGGTTGATACCGGGGGAGTTCTTAAGGTGATTATACATTTTACGCCAGATGAACTGATCTGACCTGATCGCGCGTGAAGAAGAGATTACCACGACGGGCAATGACGGGATGGGTAGTGACAGGTCATTGCGACAGGCCACGTTAATTCAACTCTCCGACGGGAGAGCCGTCAGGGCGTATGCCGTAACGAACGGTAAATTCGCGGTGTGACTGCCGGGCGTGCCGTGGGAAACAGAGCGCCGTGCCCGGCCGGCAGCCTTGTTTATGCGTCCGGCGCGTGCTGCTCGTAGAAGGCGATTTTCTCGACCTTGGCGGTAGAGCCGCCGCCCTCAAATTCAGATGCCAGCCAGGCGTTGACGATATTTTTCGCCAGCTCCGGGCCAATCACCCGCGCGCCCATGGTCATCACCTGCGCATTGTTACTTTTACGCGCCCGCTCGGCGGAAAAGGTGTCGTGGCACTGCGCCGCGCGCACGCCCGGCACTTTGTTCGCCACGATCGCCACGCCGATGCCGGTGCCGCACAGCAGGATACCGCGATCGTGGGTGCCGTCCTTAATCGCACTGGCCAGCGCCCAGGCCACGTCCGGGTACATCGGGCGGTCGTTCTGCGCATCGTTGCTGTAATCCAGCACCTCGTACTGTTTCTCTTCCAGATGACGTTTGATCAGGTTTTTGAACTCAATTGCCGCATCGTCGGCACCAATCGCAATGGTTTTCATCGGGTGAACTCTCCTGCAGGTTAGGCGTTGTACCTGCATCGCATGCAGGCTAAAGCTGTTATCGGTAAGCCTGCCATAAAATCGTTCATATGTTCAATGGATAATCATTTGTTTTTTTGTGTTGCCGGGCGTCAGCCCGTCGCCGTTCGCCGTTCCGGCCCCGCTGTGCCGCGGTGCGCGCCATTTATCGGCGTATGAACGCAAAATTTCATTCATTTGAGCCTGCTCACAGTTTTGAATGCTGCGCTTGAGTAACGAGCATTTATCCGTGTAGTGTTCATTTGTTCGCATAACAATACCCATGATAAAAAGACCCGTTGAGGACTCGAACATGCGTTACCTGATTCCGGCTCTGACTACCTGCACCGACAATGCGCAAGCGTTGCCAACACCATCAATACCCTCTCGTCGCGCCCTGAATGGAGGTGCGTTATGACTCAGCAAGCTATGACCGCGGTGGAAAAATCCGCCATCCGTAAGATCTCCTGGCGCCTGGTGCCGTTTGTCGCCCTGATGTTCTTTATTAACTTCCTTGACCGTACCGCCATCTCCTTCGCCGGGCCGAACGGCATGACCCAGGATCTGGGCCTGACCGCCGTGCAGTTCGGGCTGGCCTCCGGCATCTTCTTTATCGGCTATATCCTGCTGGAAGTGCCGAGCAACATGGCGCTGCACCGCTTCGGCGCCCGCCGCTGGCTGGCGCGCATTATGATCAGCTGGGGCATCGTGTCGCTGCTGTTCACCTGGGTAAGCAGCGTGGAGGGGCTCTACACGCTGCGCGTGTTGCTGGGTATCGCCGAAGCCGGCTTCTTCCCGGGGGCGATCCTCTACCTGAGCATGTGGGTACCGGCGCGTCACCGCAGCAAAATCCTGTCGCTGTTCTACCTTGCCCAGCCGCTGACCGTGGTATTTGGCGCGCCGCTGGCCGCCGCCTTTATTGAGCAGCACGGCCTGTTCGGTCTGGAAGGCTGGCGCGTGATGTTTATGGGCGTTTCCCTGCCGGCGATTATCATCGGTATCGTGGCGCTGTTCTGGCTGGTGGACTCACCGCGCCAGGCGAAGTGGCTGACCAGCGATGAGAAAGAGTGGCTGAGCCGCGAACTGGAGGCGGAGCACAACGCCAAACAGCACAAAGGTCATCAGGGCGTGCGTTCGGTGATCGGCCAGGGCCGCGTCTGGGTGCTGTGCCTGATCTACTTCGGCTTTATCTACGGCCTGTACGCGCTGGCCTTCTTCCTGCCGACCATCATCGGCGGCTTCCAGCAGCAGTTCGGCACCACCTTTAACGTGATGGAAAAAGGGCTGGTGACCGGCGTGCCGTACCTGATTGCCGCGATTGTGATGTTCTTCTGGTCACGTGATGCCTCGCGTCGCGGTTGCAAAACCTGGCATATCGCGCTGCCGGCGCTGACCGGCGCGATCAGCGTGCCGCTGGCGCTGTACATGGACTCACCGTTTACCACCATTCTGGTGATTGCGATCACCGCCAGCTCAATCTTTGCCGCGCTGCCGAACTTCTGGACGCTGCCGACGCAGTTCCTGACCGGTGCTTCCGCCGCCGCCGCCATTGCCCTGATCAACACCCTGGGCAACGTGGCCGGCTTCTCGGCGGGCTATATCACCGGCGCGCTGCACGACGCCACCCACAGTTATACCGTGCCGATGTTTGTGGTCGGCGGATTCATGTTGCTGTCAGCGGTGCTGATGGTGTTACTGAACCGCAGCCGCCAGCCTCAGCCGGCCTCTATCGCACAGGAGCAATAATAATGACGTACCTGTTTAACCAGCCCTCAGCTTTCGCCTCCGAACTGATCGAAGGGTTTGTCGCGGCGAATGCCGACAAAGTACGCCAGGTGCCCGGCGGCGTGGTGCGCAGCACGCGCAGCCAGCCCGGCAGCGTGGCGGTGATTGTCGGAGGCGGTTCCGGTCACTACCCGGCGTTCGCCGGGTTGGTTGGACAAGGTCTGGCACACGGTGCGGCGATGGGTAACCTGTTCGCTTCACCGTCTGCCCAGCAGATTTACAACGTGGCGCGCGCCGCGGACAACGGCGGCGGCGTGCTGCTGACCTTTGGCAACTACGCCGGTGACGTGCTGCACTTTGGCCAGGCCTGTGAACGTCTGCGCAGCGAAGGCATCCCCTGCGAACTGCTGGCGGTGACCGACGATATCTCCAGCGCCAGCGTCGACGAACGTGAAAAGCGCCGCGGCGTGGCGGGGGATCTGACGGTGTTTAAGGTGGCCAGCGCGGCGGCCGAAGCCGGTTACGATCTGGCCCGCGTGCTGCAGGTGGCGCAGCGGGCTAACGCCCGCACCCGCTCTTTCGGCGTGGCCTTCTCCGGCTGCACGCTGCCGGGGGCCAGCCACCCGCTGTTTGAAGTGGCCAGCGGCCGCATGGCGCTGGGCCTCGGGATACATGGCGAGCCGGGCATTAAAGAGACCGACGTGCCGACCGCAGATGAACTGGCGGAAATTTTCGTTGAACGCCTGCTCGGCGAACTGCCGCCGGGCGTCGCATCGGTGGCCGGTCAGCGCGTGGCGCCGATCCTCAATGGCCTCGGCTCGGTGAAGTATGAGGAGCTGTTCGTCGTTTATCGCCGGGTGGCGCAGCTGCTGGCGGCGGCGGAACTGCAGGTGGTGGAGCCGGACGTCGGCGAGTTTGTCACCAGCTTTAATATGGCCGGTGCCTCGCTGACGCTGATGTGGCTGGACGACGAGCTGGAGACCTTCTGGTGCGCCCCCGCCAACGCCCCGGCCTACCGTAAAGGTAGCGCGATCGTTGCTGAACCGCTGAGCGCCACCGAATGTGAAGTCCAGGCGGAAGAGGCGCTGCCCGCCGCCAGCGCCGAATCGCAGCAGAGCGCGCAGCGCGTGCTCGGTCTGCTGGAAGCGGTGGCGACGCTGCTGCAGGAGAACGCGGAAAAACTCGGTGATATCGACGCGGTGGCCGGCGACGGCGATCACGGCATCGGCATGGAGCGCGGCGTGCTGGGCGCGGTGGAGAAAGCCCGTGAGGTGGCGGCGAAAGGGGCCGGTGCCGGCACCCTGCTGTGCCGCGCGGCGGATGCCTGGGCCGATAAGGCTGGCGGCACCTCCGGCGCGCTGTGGGGCGTGGCGCTGACCGCGCTGGGTACGGCCATCGGCGACCGGCAGGCCCCCAGCGCCGAACGCGTGGCGAGCGGCGTGCGCGCCGCCCAGCAGGGCATTCAGCACTTTGGTAAAGCCCGCGTCGGGGATAAAACCATGGTCGACGTGCTGGTGCCGTTCAGCGATACGCTGAACCAGCGCGTGGAGGCCGGGGATTCGCTGACCGACGCCTGGCTGCAGGCGGCACAGGTGGCGGAGCAGGCCGCACAGGCCACCGCGCAGCTGCTGCCGAAGATGGGCCGCGCCCGTCCGCTGGCGGAACGCAGCCTGGGCACGCCGGACGCCGGTGCGGTGTCGCTGGCGATGATCGTCAACACCGTTGGCCGGCTGCTGCTGGCGCAGGCCACCATGACGCACGGAGTCTGAGCATGTCACAGGCAAAAATCTGGCTGGGCGTCAGCCTGAAAATGTATTTCGGTTATCAGCAGACCCTCGACTGGAGCCGTGAAGTGGCCGCGCTGGCCCAGCGCCATCCGGCTATCCGGTCCGGCGAGGTCGGCCTGTTTGTGCTGCCCGCCTATCCGGCCATCCCGGCGGTTGCGGCGATCTTTGCCGCTACGCCGGTGCGCGTTGGCGGGCAGGACGTCTGCCAGGCGGAGAACGGTGCCTGGACCGGTGAAGTCAGCGCCAGCATGCTGGCCGAGCTGGGCTGCAGCCTGGCGGAGATCGGCCACGCCGAACGCCGCCGCCATTTCCACGAGGATGCCGCACAGATCGCCGCCAAGGTGGCGGTGTCGCTGCGTCACGGGTTAAGCCCGGTGCTGTGCATCGGTGAAGAGCAGCAGGGCGAAGTGGCAGAGGCCGTTGCGTTATGCCAGCAGCAGCTGGGTGAAGCGCTGGCCGATGCCGCGCGGGAAGGCGCGAAGGGCACGCTGTTCTTTGCCTATGAACCGCAGTGGGCGATCGGTGCGCCGCAGCCGGCCCCGGACGACTTTATCCGCGCGGTGTGCGCCGGCCTGCACGACCTGCCGACGCCGGAGGGCATTGACCTGCAGATTATCTATGGCGGCAGCGCCGGTCCCGGCCTGATCCAGCGGCTGGGGCGCGACGTTGACGGCCTGTTCCTCGGGCGTTTTGCCCACGATCCTCAGGCGCTGGCGCAGATTGTTGATGAAGCCAGCGCCCTGTTAGCGGAGAGCCGTATATGAGCCGGATCGGACTCAGTACCTACGCCTTTTTCTGGCGCATGTCGCCGCAGGTGCCGCAGCCGCTGAGCCTGCTGCAGATGCTGCAGCAGACCGCCGCGCTTGACGTACCGGTGTTTCAGATCTGCGACTACCCGGCGATCGAAAGCTGGTCAGACGCGCAGCTGGAGGAGCTGCGTCAGCAGGCCGACGCGCTGAATATCACCCTCGAACTGGGCACCCGCGGGCTGGGCACCGCCCACCTGCAGCGCTACCTGCATATGGCGCAGATCCTCGGTGCCCGCGTGGTGCGCTCGATGTTCCACACCGCCAGCCACCGCCCGTCGCTGGAGGAGGCCGCGCGGCTGATAGCGGAGATCCTGCCGGCCTTTGAACGCCAGCAGGTGCGCCTGTGCCTGGAGACCTACGAGCAGGTTAAAACCGCCGACATGATGTCGGTGATCGACCGCTTCCCATCGCCGTGGCTGGGCGTCTGCCTTGACCCCGCCAACTGCGTGGCCGGGCTTGAGCTGCCCGAGCAAACCATCGCCAGCACCGCCGCGCGGGTCGGCAACCTGCACATTAAAGATTTCGCCTTTTCCCGCCGCGACGGCTGGGTCGGTTTCACCTACGCCGGCTGCCCGATGGGCGAAGGGCTGCTGGACTATGACCGGATGATCGCCGCGGTGCGCCCGGCGGAAAAAGGCATTAACCAAATCGTAGAGCACTGGCTGCCGTGGCAGGACGATGCTGAACTGACCTGCCAGCGGGAAGCCGAGTGGACGCTGCGCACCGTTGAATTCTTACGTAGTAAACAAGATCAGGAGTAATGAAATGAGCGTACTGAAAACCATCACCGTGATCGGTGCCGGCGGCAAAATGGGCATGCGTATCTCTGCCAATTTCCAGAAAAGCGACTATCAGGTGTTCTACTGCGAGAACTCGCCGAAGGCGCAGGAGCAGGTGATCGCCCAGGGGCGTGAGCTGTCTGACGCTGCTTCGGTGGTGCCGGTCAGTGACGTGGTGATCCTGGCGGTGCCGGATATCGTACTGGGTAAGGTTTCTGAAGGCGTGGTGCCGCAGATGAAAGCGGGCGCGATCCTGCTGACGCTGGATCCGGCCGCCGCCTACGCCAACCTGATTGCCCAGCGCAACGGGATCGAATACGCGGTGGCGCACCCGTGCCACCCGTCGGTGTTTCTGGAGCGCTACACTAAAGAAGAGCACGCCGACGCCTTTGGCGGTATCGCGGCCATCCAGCACGTGGCGGCCTCCTATGAAGCCGGCAGCGACGCACAGCGCGCGGAGCTGAGTAAGGTAATCAGCGTGATGTACGGCCCGGTGGAAGAGGTGCACTGGGTGACCGTCACCCAGCTGGCCTACCTGGAGCCGACGCTGGTGGAAACCGTGGCCTGTATGGTCGGCGCCTTTATGAAAGAGGCGCTGGATGAGACCGTTAAGCACAGCGGCGTGCCGGAAGAAGCGGCCAAAGCGATGCTCTACGGCCATATCCAGATCGCGCTGGCGGTGGCCTTCCGCGCCACCAACCCGTTCTCTGACGCCTGCATGATCGCCATGGAGTACGGCCGTGAGAAGATCGTTAAGCCGGACTGGAAGCAGATCTTCGATCAGAAAGAGCTCGACATCGTTATCGCCCGCATGCTGAAGATTGACGCCATCCGTCGTTAATCTGTGACCGCCCTGCGGTTCATATCGCCAATGCCTGGCGATATGAACCGTATCAATGATATAAATCCTTCCAGAACCGCCTGAGCTCAGTCAGGCCACACGTTGCGGGACCTCGCGCATGGAAAAAAAGACGCCCTCTCAGGACCTGGAACTGCTGACCGAAATCGCCGTTGCCTATTACCAGGATGAAATCACTCAGGAAGAGATCGCGCGCAAGTTTGGTATTTCGCGGATCAAGGTCGGGCGGCTGCTGAAACGCGCTAAGGAAGAAGGCATCGTGGAGATCACCGTGCGTTATCATCCGGTGTTCAGCACCGGACTGGAGCAGCAGCTGATCGACCGCTTTCCGCAGATGCAGCGGGCGCTGATCGCCCTTGACCTGCAGGACGGCGACGAGCAGCGGCGCCAGGTGGCCGCGCTGGTTTCCGGCTATCTTGAGCAGACCCTGAAGGAAAATTCGGTGGTAGCTGTCGGCCAGGGGCGGAACGTGGCGGCGGTGGCCGATCACCCCGGCCAGGTACCGACGCGCAACTGCCACTTTATCAGCGGCATCGGCGGCACCCACCGCCCCGGCGATGCCATTAACGCCGACCACATCAGCCGCCGGCTGGCGAAGAAGTTCGGCGGCATCAGCGAAACCCTCTACGCGCCGGCCTACGTGGAAAACCGCGCGCTGAAAGAGGCGTTTATGCAGAACGGCACCATTAAAGAGACGCTGGATCGCGCCCGTAAGGCCGATATCGCGCTGGTCGGCATCGGCGATATGAACGAGAACAGCTATATGGTGAAGCTGGGCTGGTTCACCCCGCACGAGATTATCGACGCCAGCCTCAATCAGGGCGTTACCGGCGACGTGGCGGGCTATGACTTCTTTAACTCGCAGGGTCAGCACGTGGATACGGTGATGAACGACCGGGTGATCGGCGTCAGCATCGACGAGCTGCGCAAAATCCCCTGCGTGATTGCTATCGCTTCCGAAAACACCAAAGCGATGGCGATCCTCGGTGCGCTGCGCACCGGTGCTATCGATATCATCGCGACGACTGCGCAGAATATCCGCACGATTTTGAATATGACGAAGTAGGGGGCCACAAGGAACTGTGGCCTGAGCGGCGTAAACAATCCCTGTAAACAACAAAAGCGCCAGAGGCGCTTTTGTTGTTTGGACAAACACCCTATTTAATTCAGGTACCTGACCACTTTCTGCGCATGTATTATGTCGGAACAGGGAATAACATACGCGTTCATTGCATAAAACCTTACCACCGGGGAGCCTGACTTTGCAACCACAGGACTATGCCGCCATTGAGACGTCAATTTCCGTCGCTCGTCTGCGGAGCTACGGTGCGTTGACCAACAACGGCGTGACTGAACAGCGTATCGGGGCTTACCTGTGGAATAAACGTGTCAGCGGAACTCTTAAGCGGGTATCACTCTGTTTTTTTCATCCATGAGTCACTGTACTGAATGTTTCCTTCTTTATAGTGCCAGGTGATGCCCCTGAACCTCAGGGCTACGGTTTCTAACATATTGGGGTGCCGCGATCCTGCAATATAGCTGTGTGAAGCTTCAACCGACATCACCACGACATCATCCAGCACTACGCGATAGATTTCATATTCCAGCCCGGAGTCGTTAGTGTCGTAATATCGCATCTCTGCTTTCTGCAACCTGCGGCTTTCACACACGGCTATTGCCAGATAAGGCGAAATCTTATCGATATACTTGTGAATGATAAAAGGCTTATGCATACGTGTTCCGGTGATACTTCCGCTGTGAGCGTCCACGCCAAGAGATACAGCATAACTGCTGCTCATGATCTCGATTGCGCCTTCCCTGCCTGCTAACAGACAGTCTCCTTTGATAAGTACACCATTTTCATTGTATAAGAACAGATAAGCGGGTAAAGACATTAGAGACTCCTTTGCATGCTGAATACATTCCAGTTGTTATCTATGAAAAAAACATAACGATACTTAGTGTCATTCAAAATGTAGTAGGCGTAGTATTTGTATCCCGTCTTTAATTTTATATCAAAGCAGGTTTCAGGATATGATAATCCTGGGTTTCCATAACCGGATTCAAGAACTGATTCACTCGATATTTTTTTGATGTACTCAAGTGAATATTTTTTAAGAACGTCTTTTTTGTCAACACTAAAACAAACTTTTTCTGGCGAAAGATAAATCGATCTCCAGTGATTGTAAATTAGTCTGTCGCCCTCGCCTGGGCAACCTGTCAATAAAAAGATCAGCGGGGTGACAGTGAACAGCGATAGTTTCATTGTGGAAAGCTCCCTAAAATATCCCTGTATTTTTCTATCAGATTTTCTACTGATTCAGATGAGGGGTAGTGCCTGTAGTTAATGTTTGCTTTAGTATGATAAAAACCACCGTGTAGTAATACCCAATAATCACTTACTAAGCTGGCCTGTTGTTCCAGACTGTAATCAAGTAGATTTTCTTTGTCCAGGCTGTAGCTGTAATCAGCAGCCCACGAAAAAGCACCTCGTGTTCTGACCCACATACCTCGCTGATGCTGCCATACATGCATCATTTCATGGAGAAACATATGTTGCATCTTTATTGAAGTTTTAGAAAAATCCTCCTCATATACGCCTTCCTGAAACCACATTTCGCCATTAGGCGTCATCGCCGTGAAATTACCCTGAAGATTGAACGGTAAATAGCTTCCTCTGTGTACCCACACTTTATTATAGTGAATGCTGTAACCGAAAAGCGTAACAGCCAGCACAATTTCACCGGGTTTTAACAACCGCAGGCCGCCTGGTTTTGTTACGTCGTCCTCACCGGGGTTTTTGTAGTAATCCATACATTCCTCCTTGAGTTTAAAAGCCACTTTATCAATGTGCCGGGTAAGGGCAATCATGGAATTGCCGAAAATCCTTGAGGTAATTAATTCTTTATTAAAAAATTAAGGTCGTTTATGTTCAGTGCGTATTTACCGACGGGCAGAGAAAGATTCAGGGTAAATAAAGGTTAACCCTTTATCACTACATGATATAATCTGTAGGATTACCATAAACCGTGCTCATCACCATGACCACTATCAGAACCCTCGATCTCAACCTGCTAAAGGCGCTGGACGTGCTGCTGGAGGAGTGCAACGTCACCCGCGCTGCTGCACGTATCGGTGTCACCCAGCCGGCGATGAGCGGCATGCTGACCCGGCTACGGGATAATTTTGGCGATCCGCTGTTTGTGCGTGCCCGGCACGGCATGGTGCCGACGCCGCGCGCGCAGGCGCTGAAGCTGCCGCTGAAACAGCTGCTGGGGGAGATCGATGGCCTGCTGCAGCCTCCCGGATTTGACCCGTCTTCCGCCCGGCTGACCTTTACTCTGGCGGCAACCGACTATGCGCTGCGGGCGGTGGCGCTGCCGTTTCTTGCCGCGCTGAAGACGCTGGCACCGCAGATTCAGGTGGCGCTGGACGACCGGCAGATTCAGGGGCAGCTGGAGCGCGGGGAGATTGACGTAGCGCTGGTCACGCGGGACAGTACGCTAGCGGATCTGCACGCGCGCGATCTGTTTACCGAGCACTATGTCTGTGTGCTGCGGGAGGGGAATCCGGCGCTGGTGGCGGGGGGCGGTGCGCTGAGCCTCGACCGTTTCTGCCAGCTCGATCAGGCGCTGGTCTCTTATACCGGCGGCGGATTCCACGGCGTGACCGACGCCGCGCTGGCGCAGCAGGGCAGGCAGCGCCGGGTGACGCTGTCGGTGAACAGCTTCCTGATCCTGCCGGAGGTGCTGCGTGCCAGTGATATGGTGGCCGTGCTGCCCGCCCGACTGGTGGCCGGGATGGTGGGGCTGGCCGTGTGTGAACCGCCGCTGGCGATCCCCGGCTTTGTCAAAGTCGCCGCCTGGCACCCGCGCAGCCATCACGACGTGGCGCAGCGCTGGCTACGGCAGCTGCTGTTCAGCAGTTGTGTAACAGGTGGCGTTGGCGAGGGTTGACCGCCGTGCCTGGCCGTTGGACGCAAAGGCGTTAAACCCTGCCAGGCGACGTCGAATCCCTGCTGTCGCAACAGGTCAGCGATCGGTATACATGCCCGACGGGGGGGCAACAGTCAGCCGGGGCCACGGGTCGCCGCCGTGTCTGGCGGCAGGTGGGGGTAGATGTGACAGGCGGTGTTTATTCGCGGGGCACGCGTGCCCGTGCCGCCGCCACCAGCCCGTCCAGCCATTCCTGGTGGCCGTTGATCATCGCATTAGGTTTAGCGGCGTGCAGCGCTTCCGCCGGTTTCCCCTTCTGGGTTTCCTGCGTCAGAATACGCACCCGGCCGCCCTCGAGATCTTCCACCAGCCAGGCGTGATGCACGTCCAGCCGCTGGTCAGTGCCTTCTTCTCCCACCCAGCCGTGCCAGGCCACGCGCCCGGGCTGGCCCGCCGCCGGTGGTACATACTCACTGCAGCGCGCCTCCACCGGAAAACCGAAAGTTTCAAAGTAAAAGCGGCTGCCGTCGGCCAGAGTCGGACCAGCGTGGTCGTAAAAGCGGATACTGGCCGAATTGGCATAGTAGCCCGGCCATTCAGCCGGGACGCTCAGCAGTGGCCAGATATCGGCAGCGCTCAGGCCAGCGACAATCACTTCGTTTGAAGCAAAATTCTCCGTAAAGCCGGGAAGGTAGTTT
Source organism: Erwinia sp. E602 (assembly GCF_018141005.1). Lineage (NCBI taxonomy): Bacteria > Pseudomonadati > Pseudomonadota > Gammaproteobacteria > Enterobacterales > Erwiniaceae > Erwinia > Erwinia sp. E602. Next base: position 269,613 of record NZ_CP046581.1, read on the forward strand.
TCCGGCCAGATAATCGCGTTCATTTTCATGGTAAAGCTCCTCTGTGTGTCTCAAGCCAGTACAGGATGATGCTGCGCGCACCGGCGGCGGAAATGATCCGGCGCTTAGCGGCTGGCATGGGCAGGATAGTGGCGGAGGTTAAGACATAAGGCCAATCGTGATCTTTTATGTCAGACATCAGAAATAATGATATTAGGGGATATCCTGGCGATGGCTTGCGCTGTTTTGTTCAAAGCACCGTCGCCGAGGGCCGTCGGGTTGGTGGAAGCGGTTGAGCGGGCAACCCATTCGACTGTCTGAAGGAACGCACAGCGTCCCTTTTGCTGTGCCACCCCCGCCTCGCTGTGGCATGATACCCGCCAACCCCCACCGCCATCAGGAACCTCTTATGAAACCCGTTACGCTGTACGACGTCGCCGACCACGCCGGGGTCTCTTATCAGACCGTTTCCCGGGTGGTGAACCAGGCAAAGCACGTCTCGGATCGCACCCGTGAACGGGTGGAAGCGGCGATGGCGGAGCTGAACTACATTCCTAACCGGGTGGCGCAGCAGCTGGCGGGCAAGCAGACGGCGCTGATCGGCGTGGCCACCGTCAACCTGGCGCTGCACGCCCCGTCACAGATCGTGGCGGCGATCAAATCCCGCGCCGACCGCGCCGGTGCCAGCGTGGTGATCGCGATGGTCGAGCGCAGCGGCGTGCAGGCCTGCGTGGCGGCGGTCAACAACCTGCTCGGGCAGCGGGTCAGCGGCCTGATCGTCAATTTCCCGCTGGAAGATGACGATGCCGCCACGGTAGCCGCCGCCTGCGGCGGCGTGCCGGTGCTGTTTCTGGACGTCTCCGACAGTTCGCCGATCAACAGCGTCAGTTTCTCCCATGAGGCCGGGGCGCGGCTGGGGGTGGAGCGCCTGGTCGCGTGCGGACACCGGCGTATCGCGCTGCTGGCTGGCCCGCAGAGTTCGGTGGCCGCACGCCAGCGCCTGGCCGGCTGGCATCGCTGGCTGGCGCAGCATCAGCTGCAGCCGCTGGCGCAGCTGGAAGGAGACTGGAGCGCCATCTCCGGTTTTGAGCAAACCAGCCGCCTGCTCAACGGCGGCACGGTGCCGCAGGCGCTGCTGGTGGCCAATGACCAGATGGCGCTGGGGGCGATGCGGGCAATCAGCGAGTATGGCCTGCGGGTGCCGGCGGATATTTCGGTGATTGGCTATGACGATACCGAAGACAGCTCCTGCTATATTCCGCCGCTGACCACCGTCAAGCAGGATTTCCCGCTACTGGGGCAGAGCAGCGTTGACCGGTTGCTGCGCATGACCCAGGGTGAAACGATCACCGGCAACCAGCTGTTATCAGTGACGCTGGTGGAGCGACAGACCGTGAGCGCTCCCGGTACCCATGCCGCCTCACCGCAGGCGCTGGCGGATACGCTGCTGCAGATCTCCCGCCAGCTGGCGCAGATGAAACCGGAAGGTTAATTTCCCGCCGCAGGGCGCAGTTTTCCACGCATATCATCCGTTCAGATAACGATATCTGTGAGGCACCTCACTCATTGGGCATCGTTTGCTTTACAGCATCATTTCCGCAACCTATGTTGAAAAAATTGTGAGCGAGTAACAATTTTACTGAGGATCGCGCGATGACCCTGAACACTGATTCACTGAACGCCGTACTGGCCCGCCGCGACTGGGAAAACCCCGGCGTAACGCAGATTAACCGCCTTGAGGCGCACCCGCCGTTCTTTAGCTGGCGTAACGCCGCGGATGCGCGTGACAACCGCCATTCGGACCAGCGCCGCAGCCTGAACGGCAGCTGGAAGTTCTCGTATTTTTCACAGCCGGAAGCGGTGCCGGAAAGCTGGGTAAACGGCGATCTGGCCGATGCCGATTCAGTGCGGGTGCCCTCAAACTGGCAGATGGACGGCTATGACGCGCCGATCTACACCAACGTCACCTATCCGATCCCGGTCAATCCGCCGTTTGTTCCCGCCGATAACCCGACCGGCTGTTACTCGCACACCTTTACTCTGGATGACGACGCGCTGCGCGACGGACAGACCCGCATCGTGTTTGACGGCGTCAACTCGGCGTTTCACCTGTGGTGCAACGGTCGCTGGGTCGGCTACGGCCAGGACAGCCGCCTGCCGTCTGAGTTTGATCTCAGCGCGTTTTTACAGCCGGGCGAAAACCGGCTGGCTGTGCTGGTGCTGCGCTGGAGCGACGGCAGCTACCTGGAAGACCAGGATATGTGGCGCATGAGCGGCATCTTCCGCGACGTGTCGCTGCTGCACAAGCCGGCCACGCGGCTGCGCGACCTGCGTATCACCACCCGCTTTAACGATGATTTCAGCCGTTCGGTGCTGAACGCGCAGGTGAGAGTGCAGGGGACCTTATCGGACGATCTGCGCATCTGCCTGCAGCTGTGGCAGGGGGAAACCCAGGTCGGCAGCGCCACCTCCGCGCTGGGCAGCGACATTATTGACGAACGCGGCGCGTACGCGGACCGCACCACGCTGTCGCTTAAGGTTGAAAATCCGGCGCTGTGGAACGCTGAAACGCCGAACCTCTACCGCGCGGTGGTGCTGCTACAGCGTGCTGACGGCGAGCTGATTGAAGCGGAAGCCAGCGACGTCGGTTTCCGTCAGGTAAGCATTGAGGACGGGCTGCTGCGGCTGAACGGCAAACCGCTGCTGATCCGCGGCACCAACCGCCACGAACACCACCCGGAACACGGTCAGGTGATGGATCGCGAGACGATGATTAAAGATATCCTGCTGATGAAGCAGAATAACTTTAACGCCGTGCGCTGTTCGCACTACCCGAATCATCCGCTGTGGTACAGCCTGTGCGACCAGTATGGCCTGTACGTGGTGGATGAAGCCAATATCGAAACCCACGGCATGGTGCCGATGAACCGCCTGAGCGACGATCCAACGTGGCTGCCGGCGATGAGCGAGCGCGTTACCCGCATGGTGCAGCGCGACCGTAACCACCCGAGCATCATCATCTGGTCGCTGGGCAATGAATCCGGCCACGGCGCAAACCACGACGCGCTCTACCGCTGGCTGAAGTCGGAAGATCCGTCGCGCCCGGTGCAGTATGAAGGCGGTGGGGCCAACAGCGCGGCCACCGATATTATTTGCCCGATGTACGCGCGCGTCGACCAGGACCAGCCGTTCCCCGCGGTGCCGAAATGGTCGATCAAAAAATGGCTGTCGATGCCGGGCGAGCAGCGTCCGCTGATCCTCTGCGAATACGCCCACGCGATGGGCAACAGCCTCGGCGGCTATGACAAATACTGGCAGGCGTTCCGCGCTTACCCGCGCCTGCAGGGCGGCTTTGTCTGGGACTGGGTCGACCAGTCGCTGATCAGATACGACGACCAGGGTCAGCCGTGGTCGGCCTACGGCGGCGACTTTGGCGACACGCCGAACGACCGTCAGTTCTGCATGAACGGGCTGGTGTTTGCCGACCGCACGCCGCACCCGTCGCTGTACGAGGCGAAACACGCCCAGCAGTTCTTCCAGTTCCGCCTGCTGAACGGTGAAACGCCGAAAATTGAAGTCACCAGCGAATACCTGTTCCGCCACAGCGATAACGAGGTCCTGCACTGGACGCTGGCGCAGAACGGCCATCAGCTCGCCAGCGGCGAGTGGCCGCTGGATATCGGCCCGGAAGGGACGCAGGTTGTTACGCTGCCGGCCTTTACCCTGCCCGCCAGCGCAGGCGATCTGTGGCTCACCGTACGTGTGCAACAGCCGCAGGCCACCGCCTGGTCCGATGCCGGGCATATCAGCGCCTGGCAGCAGTGGCCGCTGGCGGAGGTGCTGAGCGCCACGCCGGAGCAGCCTGCCGGTCAGGCGCCAGAGCTGAGCGTCAGTGAGCAGAGCTTTACGATTGACAGCGGCAGCACCCGCTGGGAGATCTGCCGCCAGCAGGGGCTGCTGGTGCAGCAGTGGGTCAACGGACAGGCGCAGCTGCTCAGCCCGCTCACCGACCAGTTTACCCGCGCGCCGCTGGATAACGATATCGGCGTCAGCGAAGCCAGCCGCATCGATCCCAATGCCTGGGTTGAGCGCTGGAAGGCCGCCGGCCACTATCAGGGCGAAGCGCAGCTGCTGCAGTGCGAGGCAGAAGCGCTTGCCGCCGCCGTGCTGGTGACCACCGTGCACGCCTGGCAGCACCAGGGCCAGACGCAGTTTATCAGCCGCAAAACTTACCGCTTCAGCGGCAGCAGCGTGCAGATTGACGTGGGCGTGGAGGTGTCGCGCAATACGCCGCACCCGGCGCGCATCGGCCTCAGCTGCCAGCTGGCGACCGTGCAGCCGCGGGTCAGCTGGCTGGGCCTTGGCCCGCATGAAAACTACCCGGATCGTCTGGCCTCCGCCTGCTTCGACCGCTGGGAGCTGACGCTGGAGGAGATGCACACCCCTTACGTGCATCCGTGTGAGAACGGCCTGCGCTGCGGCACCCGCGAACTGCGGTACGGCGCACACCAGTGGCGCGGCGACTTCCAGTTCAGCATCGGCCGCTACGGCCAGCAGCAGCTGATGGCCACCAGCCATCGCCACCTGCTGCTGCCGGAAGAGGGCACCTGGCTGAATATTGACGGCTTCCATATGGGGGTCGGCGGCGATGACTCCTGGAGCCCGTCGGTGTCGCCGGAGTATCTGCTCAGCGCGCAGCGTTATCACTATCAGCTGTGCTGGTCACAGAATAATTAACGGCATCCTCAGCGGGCAGGGAAGTTAACCCTGCCCGTCACTGGCGTAAGGATCTTCAGCATGAACTATTTAAAGAACACCAATTTCTGGATGTTTGGTTTCTTCTTCTTTTTCTACTTCTTCATTATGGGAGCCTATTTCCCGTTCTTCCCGATCTGGCTGCACGACATTAACCACATCAGCAAAAGCGACACCGGCATTATCTTCTCCTGTATTTCGCTGTTTGCTCTGCTGTTTCAGCCGATTTTTGGCCTGCTCTCCGACAAGTTAGGGCTGCGTAAGCACCTGCTGTGGGTGATCACCGGCATGCTGGTGATGTTTGCGCCGTTCTTTATTTACGTGTTTGGCCCGCTGCTGCAGACCAACATTCTGCTGGGCTCGATCGTCGGCGGCATCTACCTGGGCTTTATCTACAACGCCGGCGCGCCGGCGATCGAAGCCTATATCGAGAAAGCCAGCCGCCGCAGCCAGTTTGAATTTGGCCGCGCGCGCATGTTCGGCTGTGTGGGCTGGGCGCTGTGCGCCTCGATCGTCGGCATTATGTTCACCATCAACAACCAGTTTGTCTTCTGGCTCGGATCCGGCTGTGCAGTGATCCTCGCTATCCTGCTGTACTTCTCGCGTACGGATAAAAACTCCACCGCCGGCGTGGCGGATGCGGTCGGGGCCAATCAGCCGACGTTTAACGTCAGGCTGGCGCTGGAGCTGTTTAAACAGCCAAAGCTGTGGTTCCTGTCGCTGTACGTGGTCGGCGTCTCCTGCACCTATGACGTGTTTGACCAGCAGTTCGCCAACTTCTTTACCGGCTTCTTCGCCACCACCGATCAGGGCACGCGGGTGTTCGGTTACGTCACCACCCTGGGCGAGCTGCTTAACGCCAGCGTGATGTTCTTCGCCCCGCTGATCGTTAACCGCATCGGCGGTAAGAACGCGCTGCTGCTGGCCGGGATGATCATGTCGGTGCGCATTATCGGCTCCTCGTTTGCCACCACCGCGGTGGAGGTGGTGGTGCTGAAGACGCTGCACATGTTTGAAATTCCGTTCCTGATCGTCGGCTGCTTCAAATACATCACCAGCCAGTTTGAGGTGCGTTTCTCGGCCACCATCTACCTGGTGTGCTTCTGCTTCTTCAAGCAGCTGGCGATGATCTTTATGTCGGTGTTTGCCGGTAACATGTATGACAGCATCGGTTTCCAGGGCGCGTACCTGGTGATGGGTCTGGTGGCGCTGGCCTTTACGCTGATTTCCGTCTTCACCCTCAGCGGCCCGGGGCCGCTCTCATGGATGAAATCACGCCCGCGCGAAGCGGTGTAGTTGCCGGGCGGGTTCACACCCGGCCGGGGTTGCCTTTGCTCTGCCGTCCACGCCATCCCCAGGGATGGCGTTTCTCATCCAGCGCGCTTACAGCGTCCTGCGACGCACGGCTGCCGCCTGAAACAGCCGTTTGCCCGGCGGCCACGCTGCCGGTGACAGCAGCATCTCGCAGGCGGCCTGGGCCATCTCCGCCAGCGGCTGGGCGAAGGTGGTCAGCTGATAGCCAATCCAGCCCGCCTGTTCAATATCATCAAACCCCAGCACGCTGAGATCCTCCGGCACGCGCAGGCCATATTCGTGCCGTGCCACGTCCAGCACGCCGCAGGCCAGCAGGTCGGTCACGCAGAAGATGCCGTCCGGCGGCTGGCCGCCGCCGAACAGTTCACGCGCGGCGGCCACCCCGCTCTGATAGCTGGCCGGCCCGGCCCGTACGACCCGGCAGTCAATGGCTGCCTGCCGTGCGGCGGTGAGAAAACCCGCTTCCCGCGTCACCATACTGGGTGAGCGCGCGGTAGAGGAGACCAGCGCCAGCCGGCGCCGCCCGGCCTCGCGCAGCAGGGCAAAGGCCTCGCTCATGGTGGACCGGTAGTCAATTTCAATATGGTCAGCGCCGCTGAACTCCCCCATGCGGTTAATCAGGATCACCTGCTGCCCGCTCTGCAGGCAGGTCTCAATCAGCGAGCGGTCCGGCTTGCCGGAAAGTACGATGGTGGCGGTAGAGCGGTAGTTCAGCGTCTGCGCCAGCGCGTCGCGTGCGCTCTCCGCGCCCTCATCGGTGTTGATCACCATCACCGCCCGCTGCGCCTGGTGCAGACGGCGGGTCAGGTGCTCCAGCAGGCTGGCCTGGTACGGCGAACTGAGGTTGCCGCCGAGGATACACACCGGGCGACTTGCCTCCTTCGACAGGCCGCGCGCCAGGTGATTAACGTGGTAGTTCAGCGTTTCGGCGGCGGCCAGCACCCTGCGGCGGGTTTCCGCCGAGACGCTGCCGCCGGTGGTAAAGGTGCGCGACACCGCCGAACGCGACACGCCCGCCAGCCGCGCGACCTCGCTGGCGCTGGCAAAGCCTTTTGTGGCGTTGACACCCTCGGCCCAGGCTGCCGCTGCGCCGGCGTGGTGCAGGCCTTTATTGCCAGCGTCATGGGCGGCCTGCTCTGTCGTTTCACCGGCGCGAGCCAGGCCGGTGTCGCCGTGGTCAACATTGGCCAGACTGGCTAATCCACCAGCCTGGGGCTGGCCCTTTCCACCGTCGTCACGCCCGGTCATCGCGGTGCTCCGTGGCCCGCAGCGCCCGTTCACGGACGATCGCCCACTCGGCCAGCCGGGTCAGCGATGGCTTCGGCGTTTCAAACCACTCGTCGGGGTGCAGCTCACGTTTATCGCGGATCAGCGCAATCGCCGCGTCCAGCGTCGGAAACTGCTGCGGGCATTCAAGATGCAGAAACAGCGCCACCAGCGCCACCGAGCGGCTGCGCCCGCCGCGGCAGTTGACCAGAATATTGCCGCGTTCGCGGTTGCGGTAGGAGGCTTTGTCCGGGATCTGCTGCAGCAGCGCGGCGCGCATCAGCAGATAGCCGGCGTGCAGCATCTCCGGCGCGTTACCCTCGCCGTCGATCAGCCCCAGCTTGTAGTAGCGCACGCTGCCGCTACCGTGGCGCAACAGGTGCGGCGCGCTGCCCGGCTCCGCAAGGTTGACCCAGTCAATATCGAGATTGACCGCGCAGTTGATCACCGTGCGGATATGGTGCTGGTCCAGCAGGGCCAGATCGGTGACGCCGTCGGAGCCGCCGATATAAATATCCATTCCCCAGCAGGGAAGGTCGGCGGCAATCAGGCTGACCGGCGGTCGAGGATAATGCCGGGCGGCGTTATTCAGCGCATCCTCCCCCTCTGCGGAAGCGTGGCCAGCAGCCGTCCGCTGGCTGGCGGGTGATCCGCCGGTGTTGGCAGAGTCAGTCGGCAGCGTATCGGTGAAGAGGGCTGTTTCGCTGCCCGCCGCGTTGACGTTATGCCGTTCAGCCTTCAGATCCTTTGTTGAATGCTCTGCCAGCGGGATCGCACTGGCCTGCGCCAGCGCCGCAGCCACGCCGGGTGCCGCAGCCAGCACCGGTAGCCCGGCGTAAATCCCGGCGGCATCCTCGGGCACGACTCCGATGCGGCCGCCGGCTTCCGCCACCAGCAGCAGCCCGGCAAGGCAGTCCCAGGCGTTCATATGGGCCTCAACGTAACCATCGCTGCGCCCTTCGGCCACCCAGGCCAGCGCCAGCGCGCCGGAACCGCCACGCCGCACGGTGGCGCCGCCGTTCAGCAGTGCTGCCATCACGTCGAGGTAACGGCGCTGGCTGTGGCGTGATGACCAGCCCAGCTCAAAGGCGGCACGGCGGCTGTCGTCGGTGCCGGCGCAGCGCAGCGGGCGATCGTTTTTCAGCGCGTAGTGGCCGCGCCGTGCCAGATACAATTCCTCGCTGACCGGGTTATAAATCGCCCCCAGCTCGGTGACGCCGTGGCGCACCCAGGCGATACAGATACAGAAATGGGCGATGCCGCGGGCAAAGTTGGCGGTGCCGTCAATCGGATCAATCACCCACAGGCTGTGCGCGTCGGCGGGCGGCTGCGCGGACTCTTCCCCGAGGATCAGATCCTGTGGGAACCGCTCGCGCAGGGCCTGCATCAGCTGCGCCTCCACCAGCGTATCGGTTTCGGTAAGGATATCCTGATGGCCCTTCAGCTGGTATTCGCCCGGCTGGCGCGCGTTAAAACCGGCAAGTGCGGTCGTGCCGGCCTGCAGGATCAGCTGTTTTAACGCCGCTTCACGCGGCTCTGTCTCAAAATGAGTCAAAATGTACTCCCTGTTGCAAAGAAGCAAACCGCCGCGCCCGGCGCGGCGGTCGGTTATTTTTTAACGCTCAGGCTCCAGAGGTCCTGCCAGTCCTGACGGCTGCGCCAGTCCTCTTTCGCCGTGGCGGTCAGGTACTCCATCAGCTCGCCGCGGTGCGCACCAATGCCGGAGGCCTCATCCGCCGGCAGGCTGACCGCCGGGTTGGTCGACATCTTGCCATCCACCCCCTGCGGCGCGATGCCTTCGGCGCTCAGCAGATAGCGGATAAACAGCTTCGCGCTGTTCGGGCTGCGGCTGCCGGTGGCGATCACCCCGAGACTCGGGTAGTTCCAGCCGATAAACGGCTGCATGCCACTGCACAGCCCCAGCGTCATGCCCTGTTTGTTATCGCGAAACTTGGCGGTAGAGACCAGCCCGACAAAATCGGATTTGGCGTCCGGCGCGCCGATGGCGGCGGCAGCATCGTTATCGGAATGGGTCAGCAGCACTCCGTTGGCCGCCAGCGCCTTGACCCAGGCGGCGGTGGCCGAAGCTTCAGTCGTCTGCAGCGGTTTGCCAAACGCCTGCTGATAGGCCGCGCGGATCTGTGCGTCATAATGGGTCTCCAGCTGGCTGAACCAGTCGGTGTAGGCCGGCTTGCTGCCCGGATCCTGCATCGCCACCCGGCCGCGCCACGCCGGCTGGGTCAGCTGCCAGATGTTGTTCACCGGGCAGGTGGCGTGATGAGCGATGTTATAGGCAAACACGTTAGGGGCCAGTACCAGGGTAAGCGGCTGCTGATAGCGGTCGCCGATGCTGCCCTTCAGGTCGTCGGGCACCCAGCTCTGTACGTAGCCTTTATCCAGCAGCTGGGTGATCCCCGCCGGCGCGTCTTCCACGATCGCCACGTCGGTGCGCACGTTTTTGGCCTGCGCTTCGCGGCTCATAATTTCAATGATCTGCGGCGCATCTGCCTTCACGCCCACCGCCTGCAGGCCGTACTGCGCGCTGAAGGATTTGGCCTGCTGAACAATTTTGCCGGTGGAGGCGTAGACGGTAATCGGCTGCTCCTGACGGGCGGCGTCGATCAGCGCCTGTAGCTGGCTGTCCTGTGCGTGGGTCAGCGGGCTGGCGGTCAGTGCGGCAAAAACGGCGAGGGCGGTCAGAGTCTGTTTCATCCTGCTTCCTGAGTGAAAAGTGAAAAATCGGCGGCGGCGGCCGGCTCGTGGCGCTGGCCTGCGGGGGTAAAGAAGTGCAGCGCATCGGCCGGCAGCTGGCAGTAAACCTGCTGGCCGGCCTGCCAGCGCGGGCGCAGCTGGGTGGAGTGGAACAGCCGGTCGTGGCCGTTGACCAGCTCAATCACCCAGCTGCCGCCGGTGGGCATAATATTGTCGAGGGTCATCGCGACGCTGTGCGGGTATGGTCGCTCATGCAGCACGATCTCTTCCGGACGGATGCCGCACACGCAGGCCTCCCCGTTAACGCTCGGGTAGCGCTGCTGCAGATGTTCCGAGAGCAGGCTTACAGGCTGATGCAGCGGGATCATATTCAGCTTCGGCGTGCCGATAAACTCCGCCACAAAGCGGTTGGCGGGGCGTGCGTAGATCGCATCCGGCGTGCCGACCTGCTGCATCTCACCGGCGCTCATCACCGCAATGGTGGTGGCCAGCGTCATCGCTTCCCACTGGTCGTGGCTGACAAACACGATGGTGGTGCCAAAGGTGGCATGCAGGCGCTTCAGCTCGGCGCGCATCTCCAGCCGCAGCGTGGCGTCGAGGTTGGATAGTGGCTCATCGAGCAGCAGCACGCCGGGATTAACCGCCAGCATCCGCGCCAGCGCCACCCGCTGCTGCTGGCCACCGGAGAGCTGCGCCGGATAGCGGCGTGCATAGTCGGCGATGCGCAGCTTCTCCATTACGTCCTGACAGCGGGCGCTGCGCTCGCGTGCAGGCAGCTTCTGCAGGCGCAGGCCGAAATCGACGTTCTGTTCGACGGTCATATGCGGCCACAGCGCGTAGCTCTGAAATACCAGCCCGATACCGCGTTTTTCCGGCGGCAGATATGTGCCGCGCGCCACGGAATCGACCAGCCGGTCGCCAATGGTGATTTCACCGCCGCTGGCGTGCTCTATACCGGCAATCATCCGCAGGATGGTGGTTTTGCCGCAGCCGGACGGGCCCAGCAGGCACAAAAACTCGCCGTCTTTTACCGTCAGGCTGACGTTGTTCACCGCCGGCGTCTCGCTGCCGGGATAGCGTTTGCTCAGATTGCTTAGCTGAATTGAGGGCATGTCAGTTCTCCAGTCCGCTGGCCAGCCCGCTGCCGGTGATCCTCTGGATCAGCAGGGTACCGGCCCATGAAATCAGGGCGATCATCAGCACCACGGCATTGGCCGCCTGCTGGTAGTTGTAATCAATCAGGCGCAGTGAGTACGTGGTCAACACGTCGGTCGCGGGGATGGCCAGGATAATAAACAGGCTGACGCCCTTAATGCCGGAGATAAACGGCAGCAGGATCGCTGTGGCCAGCGGCCCGGCCTGAATCGGGATAACGATGCGGCAGATACGCGACAACCAGCCTGCACCGGCCACGCGTGCGGCCTCTTCCGCCTCCTTGCCCAGCTGGGTCATCGCCGCGATGCCGGAGCGGCTGGCGTAGGGCATCTTTTCGGCGATCAGCGCCAGCACCAGAATCAGCGGCGTGCCGTACAGCGCGGGCAGTGGACCGTGGCTGACCGCAAACAACGATAAAAACGCGGCGGCGAAGGCGATGCCGGGTACCAGGTAAGGCACAAAGGTCACCTGACGCAGGAAGGTGCCGACCCAGCGCAGGTGGCAGCGCATCACCGCATAGCCCACCAGCAGCCCCAGTACGCCGCAGGTCAGCGAGGCCGAACCGACAATCACCAGCGTATTGCCCGCAGCGCGCCAGAACTCGCCGGTCAACAGAATGCCGCTGTGCAGCGCCACGGTATCGAGGTTGTGGCCGATCCAGTAAGCAAAGGTGAAGTTCTCGCTGTTAAAGCGCCCGGGCAGGATCATGATGGTAGAGAGGAACAGGGTCAGCAGCGGGATCGCCACCCCCAGCAGCACAAACGCCAGCGGCGCGGCGGCGGCGAGGATGCGCCAGCTGCCCAGCCCGCGGCGGCGCTCCATTACCCCTTTGCCGCCGACGGTGACAAAGCGTTTCGCCTCACGCAGCATCTTCATATCCAGCAGCAGGGTGACCATCCCCATCAGCATAATCACCGAGGCCAGCACCGCCGCCACGCCAGACTGACGGGTGCCGATGGCGCGATACAGGCCGGTAGACAGCGTATCGAAGTGGACCGGCAGGCCGAGAATATAGGGCAGGGCGAACTCGCCGATGCAGTCGGCGAAGATCAGCAGCGCGCCTGAGAGCAGCGCCGGGCGCAGCAGCGGCAGGACAATGCGCAGGGCAATAGTGCGGCGCGATGCGCCCAGCACGCGTGCGGACTCCTCCATCTGGCTGTCCATCCTGCGCAGCGCGTTACCGACCATCAGGATCACCAGCGGCGCATAGTGCAGCACCATAATTACCACCATCGGAAACGCGCCGTAGGCCAGCCAGTCTGGCGTCTGAATGCCCATTGCTTCCAGCCAGCCGGGCTGGCCGCCGATCGCCTGGTTTTTAAACAGGGTGCTCCACGCCAGCGCGAAGGTCCAGGAGGGCAGCATAAAGGGCACGATTAGCAGCGTGGCGAAGCTTTTGCGCCCGGCGAGATCGGTGCGGTTAACCAGCCAGGCCAGCTCCACGCCGATCAGCAGCGCACCGGCCACGGTAAACAGTGCCACCGTCAGCGTGTTGAGCAGCGGCGTCCACAGCAGCAGCTCGGACATCCGTGAGGTGAGGGTGCGCAGCAGGTAGTAAGCGGTGAGGCTGCCTTCTGCGGCGGCGGTGCGGTTCTCGTCGCCGCTCTGCACCAGCACGGCGTTCACCAGTACCGAGAGTACCGGTGCCAGAATTAATCCGCTGAAGAGCAGCACCAGCAGCATGCCCAGCAGGTTGGCCGGCTCATGGCTGGCGATGGCGAAACCGTGACGTAACCGCTGCCACGGGGAAATCGTTGTCGGGCGTTCAGCTTGATAAGACACGCTCTGACCTCGGTCAGTGAAAGAGTAAGCGGACTATAGCGACGCCGTATGACAGTTTTGCGATGCGTTTGCACATATGTGCATTTTTTATTTTAAGTGCAAACAGGAAGTCAGGCATAACCACAGGGGTATCGGTTGGGCTTAATGCACGCAGGCAATGCTGGCATTCCGCACGGCTTCACAGCAGGACGTTGCGGTACTGAACTTTAGAGACGATCGAGGAACTTTCATTGAAATGCGTCACAATATGTTATAACGTAACACAAAATAACAGAGAGAGAGGATCCCCCCTTGGTACAGGTAACAAAACTGGCAGTGGTTCTGGGAACATTATGCTTCAGCTATCAGGCGCTGGCCCATGGCCATCACGATCACGGCAAGCCGCTGACCGCGGCTGAAACCCAGGCGGCGGCAGGCGTATTTGCGGATAAAGACGTGAAAGACCGTGCGCTGACCGACTGGGAAGGCGTCTGGCAGTCGGTTTATCCGCTGCTGCAGAAGGGGGCGCTGGATCCGGTGTTTGAGAAAAAGGCTAAGCAGGACGGCAGTAAAACGGCGGCAGAATTCAAAGAGTACTATCGCAAAGGCTACGCCACCGATGTGGATATGCTGGGTATCGAAAACGGCGTGATGGAGTTCCATCGCGGCGACAAAAGCAGCGCCTGCCGCTACGACTACGCCGGCTACAAAATTCTGACCTACGCCTCCGGTAAAAAAGGCGTGCGCTACCTGTTCGAGTGCAAAGAGGCCAACAGCAGCGCGCCAAAGTATGTGCAGTTCAGTGACCACACCATCGGTCCGCGCAAGTCTGCCCATTTCCATATCTTCACCGGAAATACCTCTCAGGAAGCGCTGCTGAAAGAGATGGACAACTGGCCGACTTACTATCCTTATCAGCTGAACGATGCGCAGGTGGTTGACGAGATGCTGCACCACTGATATCTCTGACGAAACGGCAGTTCCGCCAGGGCGGAGAGGGCCGATAATCCGTGGGCGGGGCGATTAACGGGTTGCCGTAACACTATGTTTTTGGACAGATTCCTGGCTTTATCGTCAGGTATGAACAGGCAGATGGCAGTATAATGACCCCGGCGCTTGAGGCTTCTGCTTCAGGTCGTCGGCAGCAGTGCTGATGTGCGTGAGGCAGATGCAGAAAAGCCCCGAAGTTAATTTCCATTAACCCCGAGGCCCCTGTATGCCCAGAAACATCAGGGTATCCTCTTACCTGCCGCAAGGCAAGGAGAAGAAGGTCATGAAACTGCCACTAACGGGTTAGCGTAACACACTGATTTTGGATGTATTCCTGGCGTAATCGTCAGGCGGGAACGGAAAGACGGCAGTATAATGACCCCGGCGCTTGAGGCTTCTGCTTCAGGTTGTCGGCAGCATTGCTGATGTGCGTGATGCAGATGCAGAAAAGCCCCGAAGTTAATTCTCATTAACCCCGAGGCCTCTGTATGCATAGCAACATCAGAGTATCCTCTTACCTGCCGCAAGGCAAGGAGAAGACGGTCATGAAACTGCCGCAAAGCACCCTGTTCTGGTGCGTATTAACGCTGTGTTTAACGCTGTTAATATTCACGTTTCTGATGCGGAAATCGCTGTGTGAGATCCGCTACCGGGATCCGTTCAGGGAGGTGGCGGCGATGATGACCTGCGAACCGGGTAAGTAGCGAACCACTGGCGGGGGTAACCCCGCCTTTCGGTCACTGATGTGGCGGGCAGCGCAAGCGCTTTTACAAAGGGCTCTGAGGGAACTCAGGGCCCTTTTTCCGTCAGGTTTATCCTGCCACCCGCCACCCGGCAGCCATTAGCCATTAGCCATTAGCCATTAGCCATTCTCTCCGCTCTCCGCTTTTCTGTCTCAGCGTCTTTATACTTCGCTGTCCAGTGATCTTTAAGCCTGGCGCCTCCTTTTCTGTAATGCCACGCTTCCGGATCACCCTCACCGGTCAAAACAGCGGTGCCTGATCGAACTTTTTACGGTATTCGCGTGGACTTAGCGTGCGGTGCTGGCTGAAGATGCGCGAGAAGTAGAGCGGGTCTTCATAGCCGACCGCGCGCGCCACCTGGGCAATTGACAGCTGCGTCTGCTGCAGCAGATCGCAGGCGCGGGAGACGCGCTGCTGCTCGCGCCAGGCGGAAAGGGTGGTGCCCATCTCTTTGCGGAACAGATGCGCCAGCCGCGAGGTGGAGATAAAGGCCATGCGCGCCAGTTGCTCTACCCGGGTCTCCTCGGCCAGGTGTTCATTGATGTAGTGGCACACCGTCTGGATGCGCGGGTCGCGGTTTTGCCGGTTGCTGGCGGGCTGCAGCTGAAAAGTCTGCAGTATCAGCCGCTCCAGCGTGTTCATCGCCAGCGCCTCGGCCAGCGGCTCCGCCGCCGCGTTCCAGCGGATCACCTCTTTAAACAGCAGCGCCATCTGCCGGCTGGCGGTCGCATCAAGCGCCGTGCGTCCAATCTGGCCCTGGTATCGATCCCAGCGCAGCCAGTCGCTCCAGCCGGGGCGCGGGATAAAATAGATCCACAGATGATCCCACGCCGGGCTCTCCTTGGCGCGGCCGTAATGGTGGATCACGCCGGGTGGAAAGAGCAGCATCTCATCCTCACTGCAGTAAAACTGCCCGTCGGCGTGATGGATAACGCCACGGCCTTTCAGGGTCAGATTAAGCATATAACCCTTCATGCCGCTGGGCCGGTGAATAAACCAGTCAAGCTTGCTGCCGGGCGTGATAGGCGTAAAGCCGGAAACCATAAAGGCGTTAAAGGTAAAGCGCTTCATCAGCGGGGAGAAGTTTAA
Organism: Erwinia sp. E602; assembly: GCF_018141005.1. Lineage (NCBI taxonomy): Bacteria > Pseudomonadati > Pseudomonadota > Gammaproteobacteria > Enterobacterales > Erwiniaceae > Erwinia > Erwinia sp. E602. Next base: position 285,377 of record NZ_CP046581.1, read on the forward strand.
CAGCTCGGCGTTGTCTGACGCGGTCATCGGCGGCATCCGGCGGAAGTAAGTGCGGCTAGTATAGCCGCGGCCCCCGTCTCACCGGAGGCCGCAGGTTACTTTTGTGCTATCGCTCACGGTTGACCGGGCAACTGCTCTCCGGTCGATACCGCTGTGCCGCTGACGCCCTGCTGGTAGCGCCCTGCGGAGAGGTCCGCCGCCACCTGCGGGTAGATCTCATCCAGCCGGTAGAACCACAGCAGCAGCAGGTTCAGCGCGGCGAGGATCAGCGGGAAGAAGATAAACAGAAACTCGATGGTTTCGACCACCGTGGCCGGCTGCGGTGTGCTGCCGCCGCTGACAAAGCCGGCGGCACCGAGGATCCAGCCGACGCTGGCGGTGCCCAGCCCCATACCCAGCGTCTGCCCCAGCGTGCCGGCGCTGAACAGGATACCTTCGATGCGCAGCCCGGTGCGCCACTCGCCGTAGTCGATGGTATCTGCCAGCAGCGCAAACATGGTCGCCCCGATGCCGCAGAAGCCGACGCTGCGGATGGCGGTCGCGATAATCACAAACAGCGCGTCCTGTTTACCCAGCAGCGGCAGCAGGTAGGCTAGCGAGCTGACCAGCAGGCCCAGCATCGCCAGCCGGCGTTTACCCAGCCTTTTCAGCAGGAAAGGTATAATCAGCAGCGTCAGCAGGCCGGGAATATACTGCGCCATGCTGATATAGGCGATCAGCGACACGTCGTCGAGAATATACTTCGAGTAGTAAACGCCGACGGCGGAGAGCGCGGTTAAGCCGGTAAAGGTGATCAGCAGATAGAAGAACATAATCAGCCAGTAGCGGTTCGCCAGCATCGAGCTGACCACCTGGCGTGGGGTAATACGCTGGCTGTTATCCTTGCTCACCGGCTCAATGCGTTCGCGGGTGCCGAGGGCGGTCAGCAGCAGGAGCAGCGCGGTAAAGAAGCCGAAGATGGCGAAAACAATCACCCATGAGGCGTGGCTGTCGCCAAACAGCGCCACCAGCGGCAGGGTCAGCACCCCCACCGTCAGCGATCCGCAGGTGGACAGCCCTTTACGAAATACGCTGAGAATGCCGCGCTGATAGGGATCGCGGGTGATCAGCGCCAGCAGCGATCCGTAGGCGATATTGTTGGCGGTAAAAAAGACGTTGGCCAGCAGGTAGGTAACGCAAACGTAGGCCACCTTGAGGCCGTAGCTGACGTCCGGCACCGTGGCCATTAGAAACGCCGACAGGCCAAAGGGTACCGCGGTCCACAGCACCCACGGCCGCGCCTTGCCGAGGCGTGAACGGGTTTTATCGATGCGGATGCCGACCCAGATACAGATAATCCCGTCGAGCACGCGGGCGAAGAACATCAGCGAACCGATCAGCAGCGCGGAGATGCCGACCACGTCGGTGTAGAAATAGGCGAGAAAGGTCACCATCATGGTGTAGGTCAGATTGGTGCCATAGTCACCGATGCCAAAGGCCAGCCGCTCCTTCAGGCCAATGCGTTGCAGCTCATCCGGCAGAGTTGATTGCGTCATGCCTGCTTCTCCAGTTCAACGATTGCCACGCCCCAGTCGGCCAGCGTCAGGGTCTCACCGTGCCGTCCGCTGTTGCCGCTCAGCAGCTCACGGCCGGCGGCCGGCCACGCCACGTTCAGCGGCTCTGCCGAGAAATTGAGATAGAACATCAGTGAATGACCGGTACGACTCACGCCGTGCTTCACCACCAGCGGGAAGCGATGACCGCTCACGTCGTGCACGCCGGCCTGCGGCAGCAGACGGGTCAGTACCGCCTGCAGCGCCATTTCGCTGATGTCGCAGCCGATATAGGTGGCGCTGCCCTTGCCGCTGCGGTTGTGCACGATGGCGGCGTATTTTCCCCAGTAAGGGTGCTGATAGCGCGCCCACACCTCTGCTCCGGCGTTATCCACCTCCAGCAGCTCCATCCAGTGGCTGACCTCGCCGTGCTGCGGCGGCAGATCCAGCACCTCCGACTGCAGCGTGACCTCATGCGGCTCAACGAACAGCTGATAGCTGGCCCCGATCGTCTCACGGATAATGGCCGGCTGCCGTTCATGACGCACCTTCAGGTCGGCGTCGGCAAATCCCGACTTAAACGAATAGAGGATATGGCCGCCCTCGGCGACAAAGCGGTTCAGACGCTGCAGTACCTCGTCCGTTACCGCATACAGCAGCGGCACCACCAGCAGCTGATAGCGCTCAATGCGCGGGTCGTCCGGCGTCAGGATATCCACCTCAACGTTCATCCGGTACAGCGTGTCGTAATAGCGGCGGAACAGGTCGTTGTACTGATGCTCCCTGTGACGGCCAAACTGATGCCCCTGATACGGGTGCCAGTCGATGGCGGTCAGGCAGTCGTTGCTGACCAGCAGCGCCACCCGGTTGGGTTTTTGCAGGCCGGCCAGCTGGGGTGACAGCCGTGCCAGCTCCGCGCCGATCTGCTGCGCCTCGCGATACACCGGGTTGGGCTGCAGGTCGTGGCTGAGCAGCCCCTTCCAGTAGGTTTCGAACGAATTGTGCAGCGAATGCCAGTGCCAGTAGCCGATCATCCCGGCGCCGGAGGCGATATGGCTGAAGGCCTGCAGCCGCAGCTGGCCCGGATACGGGGTCCAGTTTTTAAACGCCTGGGCTTCGGTCTCCAGCACCAGGTAGCTGGCATCTTTGGTGGTGCGGGCGATATCACCGCAGAAGGCGATTTCGGCACCGGTCAGCTGATGCTGGCTGGGGTGGTAGATATCCACGCCGGTAATATCCAGCGCTTCTGACGCCGCAAAGTGATCGACCTCGCCGCGCACGCCGTAAGACCAGGTGCGCCACTCAAAATCGAAGTTATGGGTGATAAACTGCGCGGGTTGCCGGTACTCGCGCACCAGCGCCGCCTGCCAGGCGAGGAAATCGGTGACCAGCTGGCGCTGATAGTGCTGAAACGCGGCGCCAAGGCTGGCGTTGATGGTGCTTTCCAGCGGCGGGAAATCTTCCCACGCATCGATGCGGTTGCTCCAGTAGTCAAGACCGAACGCCGCGTTGAGCTGCTGCAGATCGCCGTTAAAACGCTGTTTCAGCTGCTGAATAAAGCCGCGCTGCACGTGTTCGCCACAGCTGTCGTAATACTTGGTTTCGTTATCCACCTGAAAACCGATCACCGCCGGGTGCTGCGCGGTAGCCTGCAACAGCTTTCGAATGATCCGCTCGGCGTAGCGCAGATAGACCGGGCTGGTGATGTCCATCTTCTGCCGCGGGCCGTATTTATTGACTCCCTGTGGGGTGGTGGCCATAACCGACGGATGTTTTTTTGCCAGCCAGGCGGGCAGTGCGTAGGTTGGCGTACCAATAATCACCGCAATCTGATTAGCATGCATCCGTTCCAGCACGGTGAGCACGCTGCTGAAATCAAACTCGCCGTCGCGCGGTTCATAGGTGCTCCAGGTGCTCTCGGCAATGCGTACCACGTTGATCCCGGCGGATTTCATCAGCCGGATGTCCTCATCCAGCCGCTCTACCGGCAGATACTCACGATAATAGGCCACACCGTATAACAGCTTTTCCATCTCTCATCCCCGTTAGTTCTCGTACACAGTTGCGGTACGTTAGCCGGGATGAAAAGCGCAAAGATAAAATAAGCTGCCATGAACATAGAAAAATATGCTCCGGGGACCGGGCTATGAGGCTCATCACATTTTGCTGATTAGAATTTCACGCTGATACCGGCGTTATAACGGGTCTGGTTGCCGTCGCTCAGCCCGGCGGTCTGCGCAACCGCTGCAAAGGCCGACACCCTGTCCGAGATCGGCATAGTGGCCCCGGCGGAGAGTTCGGCCCAGTCCTTATCCTGTTTCTCGCTGACGCGGGTGAAGGTCAGCGCGGTGGATTTCAGGCCGCCGTTGGCGCGGTACACGTCATCGCCGAACTGATGACGCCAGCTGGCCTGTGCCCAGGGATTGATCGTACCCGCGCGGGCATCAATACGCCACCCCGCGCTGCCGATCTGCGAGTGGCCGTTCTGGTCGCCAAAGCGCATTGACGTACTGCTGTTGCCCTGTTCGCTGTAGCCGCGCACGTGGCCATAGTCCCAGGCATACTGCAGCGTTGGCCCGGTGGTCAGCCAGTCGGTCGCCGCGAAGTCGTAGCCTGCCGTCAGCCGCGTACCATACAGCCTGCCGCTGGTCTCGCCTTTTTCGGTGCGCGTCAGTTGGCCTAGGGTGATATCACGCTGAATATTGGCAAAGTCCGCCGACAGATAGTGCACGTCGCCAGCGATCCACGCCTGGCCCAGCCGCAGCTGGCTGAACAACGCGGTCTGGAAACCACGGGCATCATAACGGTAGCGGTCGTCCGGGCGCTGGTTGTCCAGCGAACCGGCGATCAGGCCACCGACCAGCAGATTGTCGCTCAGCTGGTAGTCGACGCCGACCGTCAGGCTGTTGGCATTGCCCCTGCCGGAACCGTTTTCTCCGTTATCGCGATAGCGCTGATAACCGCCGCTGTAGCCGCCAAACGCGCCGAGCGCACCGGTGGCCGCCGGGTTCTGACGCAGCTGCTGATAACGGCTATCGAGGGTACTGCGGCTGCCGTTAACCATCGCCAGCGTGCCCTGGTTCAGCGCCGTAACCTGCAGCGGGGCGGAAACAATTGAGGTAATGTACCGGGCGATAATGTCGTGTACCTGCGGGCCGGGGTGGAAATGGTCGGCAAACAGATAATCCTGCGCGGTGTTGAAGCCGCTGGTGCTGGTGGTGCAGTCGGTGGCGGCCACGCCGGCCGGGCAGGCCATACCGGCGGTATTGGTCAAACCAAACGCCAGCGGGTCGTCCAGCAGCTCCCGGAACACGGCGTTGATGTCGGCCAGCGCGATGTTGCCGCCGTGCTGCTGCAACGCCGCCTCTTCGGTACGGTTATACAGGCCGGTCAGCGCAGAAGCCTGCTGGGCGGCGGTGGCGTAAGCGGCGCTCAGCTGGGCGGCGATAGCCTGCTGAACGGCGGAATTGCCGCTGACGACCGATGCAGCGGCCAGCAGTGAGCGATCGATCGCCTGCTGACGGCTGGCGAGGTCTGGCGTCGCCGCGGCGTTCAGTGACGCATACGCGGCCTGGATAGCCGGCGCTGCCGCTGCCCCCAGCCCTGTCGTCAACACCAGCTCCAGCAGCGTTGGGGTGGCAGAGATATCCGGCACGTTGGGTACCACCACCAGCCCCGCGCCGGCATCCAGCAGGCTGGCGGCCTGGCCCGCGGCGCTGGTGGCGCTGTTCACCGCCAGCCCCTGCGCCAGCGCCGGTTGCGTCGCGGCGGCGGCCAGATCGTTGCCACCGATCCAGTGAATATAGAGGCCGTTAGCGTCGGCACGGCCGCCGTTCTGGCTGAGATAGGCGGCTACCTGAGCCGCGCTGTTATCGGTGGCGTTCAGCGCGGCCACCGCCGTGGCGCCACCGGCGGCATAGTTGCTGCCGCCGGCATCTGAAGGGGTTAACCTCAGCCCGTAATGGCTGGCCAGCTGTTCAGCGTAGATCGGGTTCTGGCTGCTGTTCCAGGTCCAGCGGCCGTTGTTGCCGGTATCGCTCAGGCTGTCGCCAAACACCGTTAGCGAATCAAATGCCCAGGCAGGGGCGGTAAGGGCGAGGAAGATGGCCAGGCTGCTGAAACGAAGTGATTGATGCGTTACGATCATACGAGCCTCTTTTTCGGTATTTTTTGCTGAAACCAGCGCTACTTAATCTTCTATACGAGATAGTTTAATTTTCCATGACGGACGCCGCCATTTCTGAGAAACGTGATGGCAGGCGTCTTTTCAAAGGGAATTAACGGGTGGGTGGGCGGCTGAAACGTTACGTCGGCTAAGCGTTCACGTGAGTGGATAGCGGCCGCGGCAGCACCTGCCTGATATCCTGTTCGAGCTGGTCAAGCAGCGCATAGCGTTTGCGATACTCAGAGCGTTTTTTACTGGCGATCTCTTCCATCTCTTTGCGGGGGATCGCCGCAGGCAGTGAATAATAGCCTTCGGCGGTCGCCGTGCCGCCGAGCATTTCCCAGAAGTCGTTATAATCCGCGTGCATCAGTTTTTTTCGGCTGCCGTAGCGCAGGGATCGGTAGACATGGGTGGCGTTTGAAACCGCACAGATCGCTTTCACGTCAAGCCATTTACTGACCTGGAGCAGCGCTTCGAATACCACTCTTTTCGGGAACAGCCCGTACAGCGTTTTGGTCGCCTGCTGCACGATCTGCTGGGCGTCCGGGTTATTTGGCCCCTGCAGGCCGCCAATCATCAGGGTTAACTGCCCGTGGTGCTGACAAAGGGTAAAGGTCAGCTCACAGAGCAGCTGCCCGGCGGCGTCCCGTAATATAATGCTCGCTTCGCCTTCGCGATCGAGGGTATGCGTTGAGATCAGGCTCATTACATAACGCTGCTCGTCTTTCGCGGCGATCTGCGCAAGGCAGAGCCCCGCTCCGCCAAGGTGCTGAGCAAAGAGAGTTACGCCCAGGCGTTCGGTAATGTGCTGATAATGCTGGATTACCGCCCGCGCGCCCGCCTGCCTGCCCAGGCGGTTGGTCAGATAGGGGCGGTGGTTGCGGCACGGCAGGCGGGGTTGTGAAGAGAGCAACTGCTCATAGTGCGGGTGACGGGTAAGCATGGTCAGCAGGGTGAAGGTAGGCATTGGCATCAGCAGCCCACGCAGCAAGTATTTACGGCGAAATTGCGAGGATTGCCACACGGAGTGGGGGACCAGTTTCCCGGTACACAGTGCGATAAAAAGGGCCAGTGGTGTGGCTGGCGGCGCAGGGCGATTAACATCTGTTATTTGCGACATATTTAACCTTATTATATTCAACGCACCGCACGACCTCCTTTTCAGAGAAACTTTACGGTGGGCATAACATCTTTTTAAGTGAAAACCCCATTAGCCAGAACGCTAAAGCGTATGAGCGATTATGCGCAGTAATTATCAACGTTTCGTCAATGGTTTGTTGGTATTTTATAAATTCGTGTGATTTTATTAAATGCCGTCTGTCGGAGGAGGTGGTGAGATATAATTTTGAACTATCTATTGCTGTGTTTAGAATGTGTTTAGCAAAGTAATTGAGCGGGACGATTCTTTTGCTTCCGATAATTAACAGGCGATCGTGTTGTCGACGAGGTGCAACTTATTTATTGCGTGATTAACCAGGGGCGCCGTGAGGAGCTTAAAAAGCCGGCAAGAGGCTGATTTAACCCGGCTGGCCGAACACGTTCGGGCGATGTTCGTTGGGCAACGTCACGGTGAATGTTAACCCGGCACCGTCATTGTTTCGTGCCGAAATGGTGCCGTTGTGCGCGAGGCAGATCGCCCTGGCGATCGACAGCCCCAGCCCGGCACCGCCGGAATGCCGCGATCGTGAGGCCTCCGCGCGGGCAAAACGCAGAAAGAGCTTACCGCGGAAATCCTCGCTGACGCCGGGCCCGTAGTCTTTGAAGCGGATAACGATCGTCTTCCCGAACTGCTGATAGCGGATATCCAGTCGCTTCCCCTCGGATGCATAGCGCAGCGCATTGTCCAGCAAAATAGAGAACACCTGACCGACTCTGAAGTGATCCGCTTCGCAGACTATCTGCGGTGAACCATCCAGTGTAACGTCAAATTCCAGCGCCTGAAGCCGCGGCCTCAGCCAGGAAATTTTTTCGCGCAGTACCTCATCCAGGGGAATTTTCTGTACGTTCAGGTGTAACTGCCCGGCGTCCGTCAGTGAAAGCAGATGCAGGTCGTCGGTCAGCCGGTTGAGGTGCTGCAGTTGACGCATGATTGTTGCCAGCTGATCCTGCGAGGGGGGAAATACGCCATCAATCATCCCCTGCAGGCGACCCATGGCGGCGGTGAGCGGTGAGCGCAATTCATGCGCGAGGGCAATATGCGACGCCTTCAGTTCTTTGTCATAGCCTGCCAGCTGGCTGGACATGATATTGAGTTTGCCGGTCAGCTCGTGGATCTCCTGCGGCATGTTTTGCGGAGGGTCCGCCCTGACGCCAAAATCACCTTCCGTCACCGCCTTCGCCACCTGCGCAAGGCGGCTGATGTGCCGTGAGATCGGCCTGACCGCACGCAGTGTCACCACAATAAATACCGGTATGGCGCTGAGCAGCAACGCCCCCACCAGAAACCAGTCAGACGGATAGATGCTGGGGTCCGAATAACTCAGCCCGTACCACTTATCGACCAGCTGATGAAAGCGGTTGATGTCCTGCGATGGATTTTCCAGCAGTCGGCTCAGTTCAATTTTGTCTGCCGTCGGAATTCTGCTGCTGATCCATGCCTGCGGGAGGTAGTAGCGGAGCCACAGGATTGAGATGATCAGAAAGGTGCCGCCGAGTGCCAGCGACAGCAGGCGCGTACAGATCCATCGCCACAGCGTGATGACACCGCCTGCGCGGGTTTTAACCATCTGTTCGCGCGCACGTTGACGCCGCTTACGCGTAAGCGACATCAGTGGCTGAACCTGTAGCCAATACCGCGCACGTTAATCAACACGCCGGTCTGGCCCGCCGACTCCAGCTTCTTTCTGAGATTATAGATATGGGTATCCACCACGCGCTCCAGCGCGTCGCTTTCCGGCAAACTGGCCTCCAGCAGTGACTGACGTGAAAAGGCCTTGTGCGGATGCGCAAGCAGTTGTGTCAGCAGCATTAACTCGGTGGGCGTCAGCTCCAGAGGCCGGGACTGCCCGTCATCCCCCAGCACAGATGCCCGAAACGCCTCGGTATCAATCCGAACCTTTCCGTACTCAATCAGCGGCGACGTTGCCCGGTAACCCGCAGCACGGCGCAGCACCGCATGGATCCGCGCCACCACTTCACCCGGATTATAAGGCTTAACCACGTAATCATCCGCCCCAAAGCGCAGCGCGCTGATTTTATCCTGACCGTCACCGATGGCGGTAACCATAATCACCGGGATTTCGCTTTTGCGCCGCAGCGCCATCAGCACGTCGATACCGTTAAGGCCAGGCAGCATCACGTCCAGCAGGATAAGGTCCGGTTTCCAGCGCAGGGCAAGGTCAAGCCCGCGCTGCCCGTCGCTGGCCGTCATCGTCTCGAAACAGTCTTTTTTAAGATACGCTTCGAGCACGTTGGCGGCGTCCAGGTCATCTTCGACGATCAATACTTTCTTCATGGGCTCTTGATTAAACCTTGATAATTTATTGCCGGTTCGTTGATGAATAAAAGTGATAATGAGATCCCGGTAAGTATATGACAATCAGGATGATGAAAGAAGATGAAAATGAAACAACTCATATCAATGGCGGTAACCACCGTCGCCGTGATTTCCTGTCCGGTAATCGCAGCGGAAAATGTGGATTCCGTGATAACCCTCGGGATCGGCTACAGTTATTCAAATAAATATAGCGGCTCTGATGAATCCAGCTCATCGGCTATTCCTTATTTCAGAATGGAAAAAGGGATCTGGTTTGCCGACAGTTATTCCGGGCTGGGGTTGGATCTCGACTGGGATAATGGCGTGTATTTTACTCAGGCCATCGGTTATTCGCTGGGGCGTGCCGCAAAAGGGGGCGAATGGCGCAGCGGTTCCCGAAAACTGAAAGGCATGGGTAATATAAAATTCGCGTTAGTCTCCTCTTCCACGCTGGGGTGGCAGGTAAACCCGTGGCTGGCTGTAGAAGGTAACGTCACGGCACCGCTCAGCGATGGCCAGGGGCTTAACTATCGCACCGGCGCGAAGTTCAGTCTCTGGTCGGGCCGCCAGGATACGCTGGTGTTGTCATCCAATGCGCATTTTGGCGACGCCAGATACAACAATCTCTGGTATGGTGTCAGCCACGCGCAAAGCCAGCATACGGGCTATCAGCGTTATCATGCCACCAGCGGCCTGTATAGCGTCGATGCCAGTTTAAGCTGGGTGCATCATTATAGTGATAACTGGTGGAGCTATGCTGAATTCACCTATACCCGCTTAACTGACAATGTTAACCACAGCCCGATTGTGTTCACAAAAAACGGCACGGATGTCGGCCTGGGCCTGCTCTATTCCTTCTGATCACTCTTATAAACTCTGATATACCCTGGGAAATTACCGATGCCGCAGTTCTTTATTCATCGCCCTGTTTTTGCCTGGGTGGTGGCTCTTTTTATCGTCCTTTCCGGCGTCATCGCCATTCCGCAGCTTCCCGTGGCGCAGTATCCTTCGGTGGCCCCGCCGCAGCTTTCGGTGAGCGTCAGCTATCCGGGCGCTACGCCGGAAACGATGAATACCTCGGTCATCTCGCTGCTGGAACGCGATCTCTCCGGCGTGGAAAACCTGCTCTACTTTGAGTCCTCCAGCGATACGTCCGGCAGCGCCAGTATCTCCATCACCTTCCGTCCCGGTACCGATATCAAGCTGGCGCAGGTTGACGTACAGAACAAACTTAAAGAAGTGGAGTCGCGGCTGCCCGCTGCGGTGCGGCAGAATGGCCTCAGCGTCGAAGCGGCCAGCTCCGGATTTTTAATGCTGGTCGGCCTGAAGTCCCCCAACGGCAGCCATAGCGAGGCGGATCTCAGCGACTGGTTTGCCCGTAATGCCTCTGACGAGCTGAAGCGCGTGCCCGGCGTCGGAAAGGTACAGCTGTTCGGTGCCGAAAAGGCGATGCGGGTCTGGCTGGATCCGGACAAGCTGTTCCGTTATCGCCTGTCGGTTTCTGAGGTGATTGCCGCGCTGAGCGCGCAGAATGCGCTGATCTCACCCGGCCGGGTGGGGGATGAGCCGGCGGCGGCAGGGCAACGCGTCACCTATCCACTGAACGTGCGCGGGCAGCTGCATTCACTGGCGGAGTTCCGCAATATCACACTGAAAGCGCAGGCCAACGGCGCGCGGGTGCGCCTCGGCGACGTGGCCCGGGTGGAGCAGGGCCTGCAGAGCTATGCCTTTGCCATTCGCGAGAACGGCCAGCCGTCAACGGCAGCGGCCATACAGCTGTCGCCCGGTGCCAACGCGGTGAGCACCGCCGCCGGCGTGCGGGCGCGCCTGGCGGAGCTGAACGGCGTGCTGCCGGACGATATGGCGTTTTCGGTGCCCTTCGATACCGCGCCGTTCGTCAAACTGTCGATTGAAAAAGTGATCCACACCTTCCTGGAAGCAATGGTGCTGGTGTTCCTGGTGATGCTGCTGTTCCTGCAGAACCTGCGCTACACCTTTATTCCGGCCATCGTCGCGCCGGTGGCGCTGATGGGCACCTTCACCGTGATGCTGCTCAGCGGGTTTTCGATCAACGTGCTGACCATGTTTGGCATGGTGCTGGCGATTGGCATCATCGTCGATGACGCCATCGTGGTGGTGGAAAACGTCGAACGGCTGATGGCGCAGCAGGGTCTGTCACCAAAGCAGGCCACGCAGCAGGCGATGCAGGAGATCACTCCGGCGATTATCGGTATTACCCTGGTACTGACCGCGGTGTTTATTCCGATGGCGTTTGCCAGCGGCTCGGTGGGGATTATCTACCGCCAGTTTACGCTGTCGATGGCGGTGTCGATCCTGATCTCAGCGTTTCTGGCGCTGACGCTGACGCCGGCACTGTGCGCCTCGCTTCTCAAACCGGTGAACGGACATCCTGATGAGAAGAAAGGCTTTTTTGGCGGCTTCAACCGTAGCTTTACCCGTCTGACGGCAGGCTATGAGTCCGGCCTGCGCGCCACGCTAAAGCGCGGTGGCCGGGTGCTGGCCTTATACGGCGTGCTGTGCGTGGTGCTGCTGTTTGCCTGGCGGGCGCTGCCCTCGGCGTTCCTGCCGGACGAGGATCAGGGCTACTTTATGACCTCCATCCAGCTGCCGTCGGACGCGACCCAGCAGCGCACCCGTGAGGTGGTCGGCCATCTGGAATCGCTGGTCGCCGGGCGGCCGGGCACGGAGAGCAACCTGTCGATATTTGGCTTCAGCTTTTCCGGCTCCGGCCCGAATACCGCGATGGCGTTTACCACCCTCAGGGAGTGGGACCAGCGTCAGGGCGCGACCGCCGCCGGAGAAGCCGCTTACGTGCAGGAAGAGATGAGCAAGCAGCCTGACGCCACGGTGATGAGCCTGATGCCGCCGGCGATTGCGGAGATGGGCACCTCATCCGGCTTTACGCTGGCGCTTGAGGATCGTGCTGGCCACGGCTACGCCGCGCTGATGGCGGCGGCGCAGCAGTTAACCGAACTGGCCAATCAGAGCGGCGTGGCGGCGTATGCCTACATCGACGGTCTGCCGGAAGGCGTCAGCGCCACGCTGGACGTGGATCGTGAAAAAGCCCGGGCGCTGGGCGTTTCCTTTGAGGAGATCAACCAGACGCTCTCCGCGGCGACCGGCTCTTACTACGTTAACGACTACACCGATGACGGCCGCGTCCAGCAGGTGATCGTGCAGGCCGACGTGGCCTGGCGAATGCACCTGCAGGACGTACTGAAGCTGTACGTGAAGAACGCCAGCGGTGAGATGGTGCCGTTCCCCGCCTTCGCCAGCGCCGGCTGGACCCAGGCACCGCAGCAGTTAAACCGCTTTCAGGGCTATCCGGCGGTCAGTATTTCCGGCGGTGCGGCGGAGGGGGCTTCCAGCGGCGCGGCGATGGAGAAAATGGAGCAGCTGATGGCAGAACTGCCGAAAGGTTACCTGCTGGAGTGGACCGGCAGCTCGCTGCAGGAGCGCGACTCCGCCGCGCAGATGCCGCTGCTGGCCGCGCTGTCTGTCCTGGTGGTGTTTATGGTGCTGGCGGCGCTGTATGAGAGCTGGTCGGTGCCGGTGGCGGTGATGCTGGTGGTGCCAGCCGGACTGGCAGGCGCGCTGGCTGCCGTCTGGATCGCCGGGATGCCTAACGACGTGTTCTTTAAGGTGGGGGTGATTACGCTGATCGGCCTGTCCGCCAAAAACGCCATTCTGATCGTCGAATTCGCCCGGCAGCTGCACGCACAGGGTACGCCGCTGCTGGAGGCCACGGTAAAGGCCGCCCGCCTGCGCCTGCGGCCAATCCTGATGACCTCGCTGGCCTTTACGCTGGGCGTGGTGCCGCTGATGCTGGCAACCGGTGCCAGCGAAAGCACCCAGCACGCCATCGGTACCGGGGTGTTTGGCGGGATGATCAGCGGTACGCTGCTGGCGATCTTCGTGGTACCGGTGCTGTTTATCGCGGTGACGAAGATGGCGGCGAAGCTGACCCGCCGGCGCTGAATTTGCTGCCTGCTGCGCTACGGCGGATAAAGGCGTAAACCTGCACGGCGGCCATACCGGAATGGCCGCCTGCGGATGAGGGTCTACTTCAGGTTTTTATCGCTAAACTCCTGCAGATTGGCCTGGGTAATGGTCTGATAAGGAACCCAGTTATAGGCTTCGGTTTTCTTACCGGCCAGCATCGCCAGGGCAACGTCGACCGCGCCGATCGCCTGACCTTTGGCGTCCTGGAAGATGGTGACCGCCAGTTTGCCGTTTTTAACAAACTGCAGCGCGTCCGGCGTACCGTCAATCCCCGCCACCAGCACATCTTTCTTCTTCAGCTGGTCCAGCGCCATGATGGCACCGATCGCCATTTCATCGTTGTTGGCAACTATCGCGTCAATCTGGTTACCGTCCTGCAGCCAGGAGAGGGTTTTATCCACCGCTTCATTGCGCTGCCAGTTGGCGGTCTGCTTCTGCACCACCTTCATGCCCGGATGGGCGCTTACAAAATCTTCCACCGCTTTGGTGCGCTGACGCGCCTCTTCAGTCGACAGCGAGCCCATCAGGATCGCCACATTACCCTTGTGGTTCATCCGCTGCGCCAGCGCCTCGATCTCCATTTTGCCGCTGACGGCGGAGTCAGAACCGACGTAGGCGACCTTACCGGTCAGCGCGGTTTCCGGCTTGCGGTTTACAAATACCAGCGGGATATTGGCCTTCTGCGCCGCCCTGATAATCGGCAGCACGCCCTGGGTATCCACCGGGTTGAGGATAATGGCGTCGGCTCCCTGATTGATAAAGTCGTCGACCTGCTGGATCTGTAGCGACACGTCCCCTTTGGCATCGGCGTACTGGCTCTTAACCCCTTTCTCGTTCAGTTGCTTCTCCATCTGGCTGCGCAGGATTGAGACAAAGTTGAGATCCAGATTGGCCAGCGCCACGCCGACCATATAGGTTTTTGCCTGGGCTGTGAATACGCTGAGGGCGCTTATGAGTATCAGTAACCACTTGAATTTTTTCATTGTTATTTCCTGTCAGGTCAGTTGGTTTTGTTTTTATGCACCCGGGTGCAAGAAAAAATGAGAGCAGCCCGGATAATTAACATTACGTCGCATATGGCAACATGCTGTTAACCTGAATCTCTGCCATGATGGAAAATTAGTCAATTGGCCTCATTTCAGAAATAAAATCATGCTCACAGAATTGATTTAAATCGCACCCGGTTGCAAAATGCAGTTTGCACCCGGGTGCATCTGATCACATAATCGCCGCGCAGGTGCGTAATACGTGCCGGCACAGGCTTACTCAACCGCGGCCAGCCGCCCGGCGCGTCGTGGATGCGCTCAGCGGCTGGCCGGCATCAAGGAGCGAACATGAAGTTGTCTCTGCACGGCGTCTCTGTCTGGTACAGCAACGCCGTTACCCAGCTGCGGCTGGCGCGTGAAGCCGGATTTGACGGGCTGGAACTGCTGCCCGAACACCTGTACCGCTATCTGGAGAACGGCGGCAGCTATGCCCGCTTCCGCGAGCTGATGGCGGAAAATCAGGTTGAGATCACCTGCATCAACGCGCTGAAACGCATTGGCCGCCACCGGCCGGAGGAGCGTGAGGCGCTGCTGCGTGAAGCCGCGCGCATCTGCGAAGCAGCGGTAGAGCTGCGCTGCCCGGTGGTGCAGATCATGGCGCTGACCGAGCTGGACCACCTGCCGGAAGCAGAACGCAACGCCATCCTGCGTGAAAATATCTGCGCGATCGCCGATATCGGTAAACCCTTAGGGCTGAAGTTCCAGATCGAAGTGGTGGCGTTTACCGCCTTCAACTCGCTGCAGCAGGGGCTGGATATGATCGCCGCCTGCGGCCGCGACAACGTCGGCCTGGTGGTTGACTTCTGGCACCTGCACGCGGGCGGTAACACCCGGCCGGAAGAGGTGGCGGCGATGGATGTTAATCTGATCTACGGCGTGCACTTTTGCGATGGCCGCGCGGCGCGTCCGGGCGAAGCCTGGGATGAGTGGGTGCAGCGCGACTACGCGCCGGGGCAGGGCGATGTGGATATTCCGGCCTGGCTGGCGGCGGTGCGGGAAACCGGCTATCGGGGCGGCTGGTGCCCGGAGCTGCTCAGCCCGCAGCACTGGGAGTGGGACCTCGCCGATATCGCGAAATCGTGCCGCGACAGCCTGCGGGAGTACGGGGTGCAGTAACCCCCGCGTCAGATGCCAGCTGCTACCCGCAAACGGCTTCACTCTCTGGCATTTGCGTTGCTGCTTTAAGGGCATAGCTTCATGGATTGGTGCCGGGTTCGGCCGCTGGCGACAGAACGCCGGGACGCCGTTAATTTTTTAAAGCCCAAAAACCGGCTTTAAAAAATAATCCATCCATGGAGGCTCGGACGGCGCGTCCTTGCGCCGTACGCCCGGCTAACCTGCTCGCCAACGGCCTCCCTTGCTGGCACTTACGTTGCTGTTAAAGGCCGGGCTTTAGGCTCAGATTGATCGTCGGAGGAAGGTGTTGCGGCTAAGGATAGATTTTATATGCTGAGTGCTGAGTGCTGAGTGCTGAGTGCTGAGTGCTGAGTGCTGGATTCAGTAAAGAGGTTTTATGGCAGCGACACAACAGTTAAAAGGCAATCGGGGGGGACATCCGGATAAGCGGACCGTCGGAGCACAGGGATGTGCGACGCCGAGCGTACAGCTACCGTCTTGAACGTCAACCCACTGCACCATAATTTTCATCGTAGCAGCGTTGATGTTTCAGCACCCCAAAGCACTGATGAACCAGCTTTCGCATCACCGCTCCGAGCGCCGACATCTTACATTTGCCCCCTGCCTGCAGCCGTTCGTAGAGGGCCTTCATTGGCTTGTTATACTTCACCGCAACCAGTGCGCCGATAAACAGTTTTGCCCGCAGGTGTGCGGGGCCGTTTTTCGACAGCCGGGCGCGATAGTGTACCGAGGTGCCTGAACGCTTCTCCTTAGGTACAAGACCAAACCAGGCCGCGGCCTGTTGGGCACTCTCAAAATCGTGGCTTTTCAGGGCGACCAGCATGTTCGGGCCGATCTGACGCCCCACGCCTTTGATGGACGTGAGCAGATCCAGGTCACGCTTAAGGCCGGGATACCTGTTGATATGTTCATCAATGAGTTTTTCCACCGCGTTAAGTTCGCCGTACAACACGGCTATCATCTTACGAACGGAGGTTTCAACCAGAGGAGAAGGGCGCGTTGACAGGATTTTTTCCAGCCGGTTTTCTTCCCGCATCGCATCCTTAAGCAGAGCATCCCGCCTGCTCAGTAGCGCCTTCAGCTCACTGATTTCTTTAGGAGGCGCGTTCCACGCTTCGGGCTTTCTCAGCTCACCGTAGCAGGCAAGAACAAACGCATCCACCCGGTCCGTTTTCGTCAGGATCCCCATGCCGTTAGCAAAGTTCCTCACGCGGGCCGGATTAGCGATAACCACTCTGACGCCCTGGTCGTAAAGGCCAAAGGCCAGATGTTCGTGATAGGTGCCCGTGGGTTCCAGAACGACCTGCAGGTCGGCCACGTTCACTTTCCTGGCCACAACCCATTCAAGAACGGCCGCTGCAACCCGGGGACCATTGCTCAGTACTTTCGTTTTCTTCCTGCCGTCGGGACCATCGGGCAGCAGGCAGAGGTCGATTTTACTTTTTCCAACGTCAATACCTAACTGGATCATCATGCGTCTCCTTTCACATATAACCATCACGCCCATTATCCTTGTGCATGCGGAGTCAGTGCTCCCGGCAACCGTTCAAAGTCTGTTCTGGCGTGAAAGGTGAAGCAGGGGATTTATGCTGTACGACAAGGTCATAACCTTATGGATGTATCAAATTCACCCTGTTTCAGATGGTGGTAGCTAACCACCACCCACTACAAGATTCAAGATACAAGGGACGTATTTACAGCGTGTCCGCGTTCCGGATGTCCCCCCCGATAAGCCGGGCACCAATCCTAAAGCGACCCGGCCCCGAAGCCATACCCCGATAAGCCGGGCACCAATCCTAAAGCGACCCGGCCCCGAAGCCACACCCCGATAAGCCGGGCGCCAACCCCACAGCGACTTACGCCAGATCGGCCCCGTTAGACGCAATCACTCCGCGATACCAGTACCACGAATCCTTCAGGCTGCGCGCAAAGTCACCGGTGCCGTCATCGTGGCGGTTAACATAGATAAAACCGTAGCGCTTGCGGTACTCGCCGGTGCCGGCGCTGACGATATCCACCGCCGACCACGGCGTGTAGCCAATCACGTTTACGCCGTCGGCCACCGCTTCGCCCAGCTGAGCAATATGATCGCGCAGGTAGCTGATGCGGTAATCGTCGTGGATCGCACCGTCTGCCGCCACCTCGTCCAGCGCGCCGAGGCCGTTTTCCACCACCATCAGCGGCGTGTTCGGGTAACGCTGTGACAGGCCGTTCAGCACCCAGCGCAGCGCGCGCGGGTCGATCTGCCAGCCCCAGTCGCTGGCCTTAAGGTACGGGTTATCCAGCGCGTCAATATGGCCGTTGCCGCTCACCTGGTCATTCTCGCCTCTCTCGCCGACGCACACCGAGTTGTAGTAGCTGAAGCTGTAGAAATCCACCACGCCGTCGCGCAGGATCTCCGCATCTTCAGGCCGTTGCTGCAGGGTGACGTTATGTTCACGGAAATAGCGCTGTGCCCATGCCGGATAGTGGCCGCGCACGTGAACGTCGCCGGCCAGCGCGTTATGTTCCTCGTTCCACTGCTGCTGTAACAGCATGTCCTGCGGTGAACAGGTGCGCGGGTAGGCGGTCAGGTAAGCAATCATGCAGCCCAGCTGGTTGCCGGGGTCGATCTCATGGCCTTTTTTCACCGTCAGCGCGCTGGCGACCAGCTGGTGGTGCATCGCCTGGTAACGACGCTGCGGCGAATCCTCACCCTGAGGGAAAATCATACCGCCGCCGAGGAACGCGCCAAACGGCAGGGTAAGAATGTTGATCTCGTTAAAGGTCAGCCAGCGGGTCACCCGGCCGCGGAAGTGGCTCATTACCGCTTCAGCGTAACGGGTGAAATGGCCGATCAGCTCACGGTTGTCCCAGCCGCCAAAGGCTTTGGTCAGCCCGTAGGGCATCTCGTAATGTGACAGCGTCACCAGTGGCTCAATGCCGTATTTCTCCAGCTCGGTCAGCACCCGGTCATAGAACGCCAGCCCTTCAGCGTTTGGCTGCTGCTCTGTGCCTGCGGGGAAAATACGTGACCAGGCGATGGAAAAGCGGAAGCACTTCAGCCCCATCTCGCCCAGCAGGCGGATATCTTCCTCGTAGCGATGGTAAAAGTCGGTGCCGTGGTGGTTCGGGTAGAAGACGCCGGGCTGGATTTCCGGCGTCACTACACGGGCGGTGTGCAGATCGCCGCCGCGATAGATATCGCAGATGCTGATCCCTTTACCACCCTCCTGCCAGCCGCCCTCGTGCTGGTTGGCGGCGGTGGCGGCTCCCCATAAAAAGTTTTCCGGAAATTGATAAGTCATCACGCTGTCTCCTGAAGGATGAACGGGTTAAACCGACATAGTGCGAATAAAAGAGGCGTGTGTCAGACCGATGGTGAAATAGCAATGAACACACGTTGTTAGTGATATTTCACTCGCCACGATCGGCGGTTAAAGAATTAAAGCGTTGCAGATAAATACATTCTGCGATGCGGTCGATGGTGATACGTTGGCACGGCCAGATTTTTACATCAAGTAAAAACAGCTGGTTAGCGACCTTTGTGTGATTGTTGTCACAGATAAAAAACGACATGGGCCGTAATAAAAACACCCTGTTTTTTATGGTGAAAAATAGCGCCGTCTAAAAAACATTTTGTTTGTGTTGCTGAGAGGTTTTATTTAGATCGCTGTTTTGTGAATGTAAATAATCTATTTTCATTTGAAAAAAATAAATACGTTTGTCACAAAAAAAAGCGCGACTTATGATAAGCGCTCACTTCAGCGGGTGTGGACCTCCCCCGCCCTGAAGAAAGGGTTTTACGGCGCAGCTGATAAGCACCAGGGAGCAGCATGATCGATCTGCAGCGGGTCAGGGAGTTCAACAACACCGACCTCAAAGTCTATGACTATCTGATTAAAAATTACGCCACGCTCGGCTATATGACCATCCGCGAGTTCGCCGCCGCCTGCGACGTCTCCACCACCACCATCCTGCGTTTCTGCCACAAGGTGGGCTACAAAAACTACAGCGATTTTAAGCGGGGGTTAAAGGCTTATCTGGACACGCATCCGCAGGGCAGCGCGGTGGACCTCGCGCAGGAAGCGCGGGGCTTTTTCACCCTGATCAACAACGACGAGATGGATCGCGCCATCGCCAGCTGCGCGGAGAAAATCAAAAGCAAAAAGAACATCGTCTTCGTCGGCACCGGTATCTCCGGCATTATGGCCAAGTACGGCGCGCGCTATCTCTCCAGCACCGGAAAAATGTGTTTTTACATCGACGATGCCACCTTTCCGGTGTCGGCCTCGGCGTGGCAGGGGGATATTGCGCTGGTGCTGTCGGTCTCCGGGGAGTCCCCGCCGACGCTGGAGATCGCCGCTAAGCTGAAAAGCTCCGGCTGTGAAGTGATTGCCATCACCAGCGATATCCGCTCGCCGCTGGCGCAGATGGCCGACTCGCAGCTCTGTTACTTTATGAAGCAGACGCGCATTGAAGAGGTGATCAACATCACCAGCCAGATGCCGGTGATCTATATTATTGAATCGCTGAGTAAAGCGGTGATGAGCCAGCCGGTGACATCGCTACCCTGAACCGCACAGCCAGAAAGCCCGGCGTAACCCGTGATAGCCAGGGCCCCGCGCCGCCGGTCAGACCAGCGCAGTAAAAACCAGCGAGTGGCTGATGACTTGCTTAGTCAACCCGCTGGCTGGTGCAGAAACTGCGCACTGGCCGGGCGGCGTTTCCTGTACTGACCGGCCAGCGAAAAACATCAGCCCTTCAGCGCGGCCTTAATCACCTCAGCATAGGGCGTGGTTGGCCGGCCGATCAGCCCGCTCAGCGTGCGGCTGTCGTCAAACAGCCCGCCCTGTGC
Organism: Erwinia sp. E602; assembly: GCF_018141005.1. Classification (NCBI taxonomy): domain Bacteria; kingdom Pseudomonadati; phylum Pseudomonadota; class Gammaproteobacteria; order Enterobacterales; family Erwiniaceae; genus Erwinia; species Erwinia sp. E602. The sequence goes on from NZ_CP046581.1 coordinate 305,592, forward strand.
TGCGCCGGCGTCAGAGTCGGCCAGCATCTCCGCCAGGCCGTCCGGCAGCCCGGCGCCTTTCAGCGCGGCGGCAAACTCGGCCTGCGGCAGATTGACATAGTCGACCTGCTCGCCGGACTGGCGGGCGATCTCCGCGCTAAAATCGGCCAGCTGGTAGCTGTCGTCACCGGCCAGTTCGTACACCTTACCGCCCTGGCCGTCGCGCACCAGCACTTCCGCCGCCGCCTCGGCGTAATCCACTCGTGCCGCAGAGGCAATGCGTCCTTCACCGACCGCGCCGATAAAGGCGTGATGCGCCAGCGCCGGCGCAATGCTGGCGGCGTAGTTTTCCGTGTACCAGCCGTTGCGCAGCAGCGCAAACGGAATACCGGACGCCCTGAGCTGTGCTTCGGTGGCGCGGTGCTCGACGCCCAGGCCCAGCGGGGTGGTGTCTGCCCGCAGCAGGCTGGTGTAGGCAATAAAGTCGACGCCTGCCGTTCTGGCGGCGTCGATCACCGCCTGGTGCTGCGCGACGCGCTGGCCGACTTCGCTGGAGGAGATCAGCAGCAGCTTGCTGACGCCGGTCAGGGCGCCGGCCAGCGTGTCCGGCCGGTTATAGTCGGCCACGCGCAGCGTCACGCCCTGTGCCTGCAGGTCAGCGGCTTTTTCCGGCGAGCGGACTAAGGCAATGATTTCAGCGGCAGGGATTTTTTTCAGTAAGGCATCAATCACCAGACGGCCCAGCTGGCCGGTGGCACCGGTAATCGCAATCATCGTTCTCTCCTTCAGTTTTAACTGGTGTGGAAAGAGTGTGGACGATAAACTAACTTTTAGTAAGTACTTACAGAAATGTTAGTTTGCAGAGAGCAGGGTAAATGTCTGAAAACCTGAGTGAAAAATTTCAACGCGGCGAATTGCTGAACGTCAACTGCCCGTCCCGCGACGTGCTCAAACGCATTACCAGCCGCTGGAGCGTGCTGGTCCTGCTGGCGCTGCGCGACGACACGCTGCGCTTTAGCGAACTGCGCCGCAAAATTGGCGGCGTCAGCGAACGGATGCTGGCGCAGACGCTGCGCTATATGGAAGAAGATGGTTTTGTTGAGCGTATTGCGTACGAGGTGGTGCCGCCGCACGTCGAGTACCGGCTGACGCCGCTTGGCCACGAGGTGGAAGGCCAGGTCACCGGGCTGGCCGACTGGCTGGAGAGCAACGTGCACCGGATTACTGGCCGCGGATAACCTGGCGTGAAGCCAGCGCCCGGCACGCGCCGCGGGCGCGCAGCAGGCCGGTCGCGGGACTCTCCCGCGCTGTCTGGTGATGGCGGGGTTGTCGTCACCAGACAGCGCTCACCCGCGATATCTCACCGCCTCAATCAGTTTTGCAAAGGCCGGAGTATGCTGCCGGCGGCTGGGATAATAGAGGTAATAGCCGCTGAACGGCCGGCACCAGTCGCCGAGCATGGACACCAGCCGGCCGCTGGCCACGAGTTCAGTCACGCAGTCTTCCGGCACGCAGGCGATGCCGATGCCGGACAGCGCCGCATCGACCCGCGACGCAAGGTTATTAAACACCAGCTGGCCTTCAACCTTAACGTTGATCTCTTTGCCGTCCTTGCTGAACTCCCAGCTGTACAAGCCGCCCATCGTCGGCAGCCGCATATTGATACAGTTATGCTGCTGCAGCTCATACGGCGTGGCGGGCGTGCCGTGCTGCCGCAGATAGTCGGGGGAGGCGACCACCGCCATTTTCCAGTCCGGGCCAATCCGCACCGCCACCATATCCTTTTCGACCTGCTCACCGAGCCTGACGCCGGCGTCGAAGCGGCCGTTAACGATATCGGTTAGCGAGTTATCCGCCGACAGTTCCACCTTCACCTGCGGATACTGCTGCAGGAAGGGTTTCAGCAGCGGCCACAGCGTGGAAGAGAGCGCATGTTCGCCGGCGGTAATACGGATAGTGCCGGCGGTAATGCCCTGGCTGTCGGTCAGCTGCAGCAGCGTTTTCTCGATATCCAGCAGCATCGGCCCGACGCTCTGGATCAGGTTTTCCCCGGCCTCGGTCGGGGCCACGCTGCGGGTGGTACGGGTTAACAGACGGGTGTTTAAACGCTCTTCGAGGCCGCGGATCGCGTGGCTTAAGGCCGACTGAGAAACGCCTAACTTCGCCGCAGCCCGGGTAAAGCTGCGCTCCTGGGCGACCATCACCAGATAGATCAGGTCGTTAAAATTTTCTCTGAGCATGTGTACGCCTTTGTCAATGTGAGCCAGACTTCAACCTGACCGATATACATAAACTGAAATATATGTGAAATTTTCACGAATCCTGCAACGGCAGCCTGTTTTGTGTGATATGCATCAGCTCCTGAACCTCACCCCGGCTACCTTAGCGTGTTTTTTGAGGTTATTAATGATTTTTAATCATAAAGCCTATCAACTTTCCCCCGCTAATAAAGTGCAACTCGCAATGATACTCTTTGCCCGGCTGTCAGACGCCTCTGACGGTACGACTTATCTGTGAGGTTGTTATGAAAAAATACTCCGTTGCCATTATGGCGCTGACCGCGCTGTTTAGCCTTAACACGGCGTTTGCCGTCGAACTGGTGAATGATGCCGCCGGTAAAACCAAAATCGGCGTGGTCTCCGCCAGCGGTGCATACTCGCTGGACAACCTGACCCGCAAGCTGGCTGTTAAAGCAGAGCGGGAAGGGGCCGGTTCGATGAAAATTATCGCCGCCGGTGGCGAAAATAAAATGCAGGGTGTGGCAGAAATCTACAAATAATCCGTGATCAGGACGAAATATTCCCGCTGGCCTAATACTACCCGCTAATTGACGTTTCTGACGTCTGCATCTGTATCGGCTATCGTGAGCTCTGCGCGTCTGTTTCGTCTGTCTTTATCCGCAGCAACGTTTAGTAAGTCGGGGTGAGAATGGATCGACATACAACGATTATCCATGAGCTGCTGCACTGGATCGACGACAATATCCGCAGCCCGATTAAGGTCGACGATGTCGCACTGCGCTCAGGCTACTCGAAGTGGCACCTGCAGCGGATGTTTTACCGCATTACTCACGTCAGCCTGGGAAACTATATCCGCGACCGCAAGCTGACGCTGGCGGCGGATGATCTGATTAGCACTACTGAGAAGGTAATTACGATATCCGTTAAATATGGCTACGACTCCCAGCAGTCATTTACCCGCTCGTTCGCTAAAAAATATCAGGTTCCTCCGGCAACCTATCGGCGGTTGAATACCACCTGCATCACCCATCCACTTTAAATATATCGGTAACCGGTCTCCGGGAGAAAATAATAATGCCCTATCATGCGGCACTTAAGCCTTCGGCCTTATTCTGTGCGCTGGCTATTTTAGCGCTCACAGGAACCAACAACTGATGTCCAGATTCTTTATCGATCGGCCGGTATTTGCCTGGGTACTGGCGATAATCGTGATGCTGGCCGGGGCGATTTCGATTACGAAACTGCCGGTAGAACAGTACCCTGACGTCGCCCCGACGGCGGTGCAGGTACGTGCGACCTATCCGGGTGCCGATGCGGCCACGCTGCAGAACAGCGTCACCCAGGTGATTGAGCAAAACATGAGCGGGCTGGACGGGCTGATGTACATGTCTTCCACCAGTGACGCCTCCGGCACGCTGCAACTGACGCTGTCATTTGCAAACGGCACCGACGCGGATATTGCCCAGGTCCAGGTGCAGAATAAGCTGCAGCTGGCCACGCCGCTGCTGCCACAGGAAGTGCAGCAGCAGGGCATTACCGTGCGTAAATCCTCCAGCGTATTCTTCCTGGTGCCCGGTTTCTATGATGAAACCGGCCGCATGAGCATGGAAGATATTGCTGACTATGTGGCGACCAACCTGAAGGATCCGCTCAGCCGCATCAGCGGCGTAGGGGATACCACCCTGTTTGGTTCGCAGTATGCGATGCGTATCTGGCTGGATCCCGGCAAACTCAACACCTATCAGCTGACGCCGGTTGACGTGATCGCACGGATTGAAACGCAGAATGCGCAGGTGGCAGCCGGACAGCTGGGCGGTGCGCCGCCGGTAAAAGGCCAGCAGCTTAACGCCTCGATTATCGCCCAGACGCGGCTGACCTCGCCGGAGGCATTTGGCAATATTCTGCTGAAGGTTAACGCGGACGGTTCGCAGGTGCGGCTGCATGACGTGGCGCGCGTTGAACGTGGCGGTGAAAACTACAACTTCGTGGTGAAAATAAATGGTAAACCGGCCTCGGCGCTGGGTATTCAGCTGGCCAGCGGCGCTAACGCCCTCGACACCGCTAACGCCATTCGTGCCAAAATTGAACAGCTCAAACCTTACTTCCCGCAGGGGTTGAAGGTGGTCTATCCCTATGACACCACGCCGTTTATCACGATCTCAATTCATGAGGTGGTTAAGACGCTGGCAGAAGCGATCGTGCTGGTGTTTCTGGTGATGTACCTGTTCCTGCAGAACCTGCGCGCCACGCTGATCCCAACGATTGCCGTCCCGGTGGTGCTGCTGGGCACCTTTGCGATCCTCGATGCCTTTGGCTACTCAGTCAACACCCTGACGATGTTCGGTATGGTGCTGGCGATCGGTCTGCTGGTGGATGATGCGATCGTGGTGGTGGAAAACGTTGAGCGGGTCATGGCGGAAGAGGGGCTGAAACCGAAGGCCGCGACCCGCAAATCAATGGGACAAATTCAGGGCGCGCTGGTGGGGATTGCGCTGGTGCTGTCGGCTGTATTTGTGCCGATGGCGTTCTTTGGCGGCAGTACCGGCGTTATCTATCGTCAGTTCTCAATTACCATCGTGTCGGCGATGGTGCTGTCGGTGCTGGTCGCGCTGATCCTCACCCCTGCGCTGTGCGTCACCCTGCTCAAGCCGGTTAAGACGGGCGGCCACGGCCAGCATCGCGGCTTTTTTGGCTGGTTTAACCGCCGGTTCGACCAGAGCGCCGACCATTACAGCCATGCCGTCGGGCGGATGCTGCACCGCAGCGGTCGTTTCCTGACGATCTATGGCGTGCTGGCGGTCGGCATGGCGGTGCTGTTTGTGCGCCTGCCAACCTCGTTCCTGCCTTCGGAAGACCAGGGGGTACTGGCCACCCAGGCGATCATGCCTGCCGGTGCCACCCAGGAGCGTACCCAGGCGGTGCTGGATCGGGTTAGTGACTGGTATCTGACGGCGGAAAAAAATAACGTGGAGAACGTGCTGACGGTAAACGGTTTTGGTTTTGCCGGCCGCGGGCAGAACGTCGGGATCGCCTTTGTGGGCTTGAAAGACTGGTCCGCGCGTGCGGGCGATGAGAACAAGGTCGACGGCATCGTCAGCCGCGCAATGAAGGCGTTCAGCGCGATTATTGACGGTAACGTGGTGGCCTTTAACCTGCCGCCGATTATCGCGCTGGGTAACGCCACCGGCTTTGACTTTGAGCTGACCGACCAGGCGGGACTCGGCCATCAGCAGCTGACTGCCGCGCGCAATACCCTGCTGGATCTGGCGCGGCAGCATCCCGAGACGCTGGCCGCGGTACGTCCTAACGGTATGGAAGACAGCCCGCAGTTCAGGCTGAATATTGACGAGGAAAAAGCGCTGGCGCTCGGGGTGGATCTGGCCGACATCAATGCCACGCTGAGCAGCGCGTGGGCCGGTAACTACGTTAATGACTTTATCGACGCGGGTCGGGTGAAAAAAGTCTACGTGATGAGCGATGCCCCGTACCGCATGATGCCGCAGGATCTTAACCAGTGGTACGTGCGCGCCAGCAACGACAAGATGGTGCCCTTCGCCAGCTTCTCCACGGCGCAGTGGGTGTTCGGTTCACCGCGTCTTGAGCGCTACAACGGCCTGTCGGCGGTGGAAATTCTCGGGCAACCGGCGGCGGGAAAAAGTTCGGGCGAGGCAATGGCGCTGATGGAACACCTGGCGCAGCAGCTGCCCCCCGGTATCGGCTATGAGTGGACGGGCATGTCCTGGCAGGAGCGGATGTCGGGCCAGCAGGCGCCGGCGCTGTACGCGCTGTCGCTGATTGTGGTGTTCCTGTGCCTCGCCGCGCTGTATGAGAGCTGGTCGATCCCGTTCTCGGTGATGCTGGTGGTGCCGCTCGGGGTGCTGGGCGCACTGGTGGCGACCCTGCTGCGCGGTCTGAATAATGACGTCTACTTTGTGGTGGGGCTGCTGACCACCATCGGACTGTCGGCGAAGAACGCCATTCTGATCGTTGAGTTTGCCAAAGATCTGATTGAGAAAGAGGGCAAAGGGGTGGTGGAAGCCACGCTGGAAGCGGCACGCATGCGTCTGCGACCGATCCTGATGACCTCGCTGGCGTTTATCCTCGGCGTGCTGCCGTTAGCCCTCGCCTCCGGGGCCGGCTCCGGCGCGCAGAATGCGGTGGGCACCGGGGTGATTGGTGGCATGGTCGCCGCCACCCTGCTGGCAGTCTACTTTGTGCCGCTGTTCTTTGTGGTGGTGCGTAACCGCTTCGGCGGGCGGGTGCGCGATGACGAGGATGATGAAGCATAGTGGGTTAGCCACACGGCACTACCGTTCCTCCTCTTAACGTTCCCTCCGTTACCGGGCACCCTTTGCCCGGTAACGACATTGCCCGACAGCGGCAAAGCAAGTTTTCCACTCCTCGCCACAATATGAAATAAAAGTTTTGTAAAAAGAGATGGTTCTGAAATCACCTTTCCACTTATTTCAGAAAACACGCACTGTTTTTCAGGTTATTATGGAGTAAAAACCATCATTATCAGCAGCTAATACCTAAATTGAGTACGGTGATGTAAGTTTGTAAATGCGCCCATTTTGAAATCAAATCGCCATTGTGTGACGACAGTAGAACTTTAATTTCAAATTTGCTGATATGTTAGTTACCAGAACGTAAATTTTTTGACGGAACATTTACACGAAGGATAACAACATGTCGTTAGCGATGAGTCTCAATCCGCAGCAAAGAAAGCGATTACATCAGATAACCTTAGTCGCCACTTTCGGCGGTTTACTGTTTGGCTATGATACCGGGGTGATTAACGGGGCGTTTTCTTCCCTGAAAAGCAATATGGCGCTAACGCCGGAAACAGAAGGGCTGGTGATGGGGATCCTGCTGATCGGTGCCGCCATCGGCAGCGTCTGCGGGGGAAAACTGGCGGATTTCTTCGGCCGCCGTACCTACCTGATCTGGCTCTCCGTCATCTTCTTTGGTGGCGCGGTACTTTCAGCCGTTGCACCAAACGTCACCAGTCTGCTGCTGGCGCGCTTCCTGCTCGGCTATGCCGTTGGCGGTGCTTCCGTTACCGCACCTACGTTTATCTCTGAAGTTGCCCCCACCGAGATGCGCGGTCGGCTAACCGGTTTAAACGAAGTGGCTATTGTGGTCGGCCAGCTGGCCGCCTTCGCCATCAACGCAGCTATCGGCTTTGGTTTTGGGCATCTGCCTGATGTCTGGCGCTATATGCTGATTGTGCAGGCTTTGCCGGCTATCTTCCTGCTGATTGGCATGCTGCGCTCTCCGGAAAGTCCGCGCTGGTTAATGAGTAAAGGGCGAAATGAGGAAGCGCTGACGATCCTGAAACAGATCCGCCCTGAACAACGCGCGATTAAAGAGTATGAAGATATTCTGACGCTGATGAAGGTGGAAAAAGAGCAGAAGCTGCACGAGAAAAGCGCCGTATCGATTATTTTGAATACGCCATGGCTGTTTAAACTGATTCTGGTGGGCATGGCCTTTGCGGCCTTACAGCAAACCACCGGCGTGAACGTGATTATGTATTACGGTACCGAGATCCTGAAAACCGCCGGCTTCTCGGAGAAAATGTCGTTGGTTGCTAACGTGCTTAACGGCGTGTTCTCCGTCGGCGGGATGATCTTCGGCGTGCTGTATCTGGTGGACCGTTTCAAACGAAAAACCCTGATTGTTTACGGCTTCGCGCTGATGGCCACCCTGCACCTGATTATTGCCGGCGCGGATTATCTGCTGGTCGGCGATCTGAAGGCAACGGTGATCTGGCTGCTCGGGGCGCTCTTCGTCGGCGTGATGCAGGCGACGCTGGGCTTCCTCACCTGGGTGGTGCTGGCGGAACTGTTCCCGCTCAAGGTGCGCGGCCTGTCGATGGGCATCTCGGTGTTCTTTATGTGGGTGATGAACGCCATCGTCAGCTACCTGTTCCCGCTGCTGCAGGCCAAGCTGGGGCTGGGGCCGGTGTTCCTGATCTTTGCGGTAATTAACTACCTGGCCATCATCTTTGTGGTGAAAGCCCTGCCGGAAACGGCCAATAAGTCACTGGAGCAGCTGGAAGAAGAGCTCTCTTCGGGCAGTGAAACCGCTATCAACACCTCATCAGGCGGAGAAAGAGTATGATCGAGACCATCACCACCGATAACCTGCATCTTGGATGCCAGGCGAAAAACAAGGCCGAAGTCCTCGCCATGGTCGGCCGGGAGTTTAAGGCTAAAGGCTACGTCAGCCAGGAGTGCGTGGCGTTTCTCGACGAGCGGGAACGCCAGGTGTCGACCTTCTTAGGCAACGGCATTACGCTGCCGCACCTGCCGAAATCGCAGACCGGCATTATCCTGAGAACCGGCGTGGAGATTTTCCAGTTCCCCGACGGCGTGATCTGGGACCGCAGCAACGTGATGTTTATTGCGATTGGCGTGGCGGCGAAAGAGAAAGAGCATATCGACGTGCTGAAGGACGTGGCGTCGGTGTTCAGCGATGAGATTATCGCTAACGCGCTGTCGCTGATCTCCGGTAAAGAGGACTTCCTGCGCATTCTTAACCGCAGGTAATCCCAATCCCCCACGCTGGCCGTGTGCCTGCGTGGGGGATAATCCCCACAGAACGCAGAGAACGCACAGAACGCACAGAACGTAGAAAACACTCACAACCTCACAACCTCACAACCTCACAACCTTACAACCTTACAACCTCACAGCCTCACAGCCTCACAGCCTCACAGCCTCACGGCCTGATACCTGCACTGCCTCCAGGTCTGCCGGTCAGCCAGATAATTCGGATATCCCGGCAATCGCAATCCTCGCAGCACTCTTGACCCGTCACACTATCCCGGATATTTGCACTCTTTCCCGGCGGTTTTTAGTGGACCCTGCTTCACCACGCGGCGATCCTTGACTACGCTTGATGCTGGTATTGCGTAAACCTTTACACCCATTACCCTTATTGCCGTCACAGTCCTCAGATGATTAGCCCGCTTTTCCCTTTTACGTCGGTGGGAGAAGGGAGCGCGCAGAATTTCAGATACTGAATCTGCGCCATCCCGGGCTGACGGACCGCCGGTAAGGTAAATATGTGTAAAGGGGCAGGTGCATGATGTTGCCGGGGCGGATTCGGTGTTATAAGTCCACGAAATTAAACCTCTTTCTTACCTGTTGATTTGATTATGAATTTAAGAGCAATCCGATTTTTATTCTGCTGTGGCCTGCTGACGCTGGCCGGTTGTGCACATCATCAACAGGCCGCATCTTCCACACCCGCACCCCAGGCTGAAGATGCTTCCCAGCAGGACCTGATCCCGGTGCTGGCCGCGCTGCACGATCAGATGCACACCTGGCAGGACACCCCCTATCAGTGGGGCGGCACCAACCTTAACGGCGTTGACTGTTCCGGCTTTGTCTGGCGCACGCTGAAGGATCGTTTCAATCTGCCGGTTGAGCGGATGAACACCGGCGATCTGCTGAAGATGGGCCAGCCGGTGAAAGAGAGCCAGCTGCGCACCGGCGACCTGGTGTTCTTCCGTATCGACGGCGGCATGCACGTTGGCTTCTATGATACCTCGCGCAACTTCCTGCACGCGTCGGTCAGTAAAGGGGTAATGCGCTCGTCGCTGGATAACCCTTACTGGCAAAAAGTTTACTATCAGGCGCGACGGCTGCCGAAGGAGATGGGCGGGCAGATCACCCTGAATCGTGAAGGGCAGCATATTGCCAAAAATGGCTGAATAGCTGAAGGCAGGGCGTAAACGCGAAGGCTTGCCCCGGTAGCCCGGTGATATTCTCCGGGCTGGCCAGGCTGACGACTAAAGATCGATTACCAGCTCCGCCGAGCGGCTGCGCGAGCAGCACAGCGCGATATACTGCTCCGGGGCGCACTTCTCCGCCGCCGACTGCACGCTGTCCTGGTGGTCGGGATCGCCGCTGACCACCCGGGTCAGGCAGGCTCCGCACATGCCCATTTCACAGGAGAGCGGCACGTCGACGCCGTTCGCCAGCAGCACGCGGGCGATGGTCTGCCCGGCGGGCACCGGCCAGCATTGGCCGGAGGAGGCGAGGGTCACGCTGAACGCCTGCTGCGATGCGGCGCTGGCCGCCGCTTCGGCCGGGCGAAACGCCTCACTGTGCACGCAGTCGGCGGGCCAGCCGTGCGCCTGCGCCGCTGCGGTCACCGCCGCCATAAACTCCACCGGCCCGCACAGGTATAGGTGGCCGTCCGGCTGCCGCAGCGATGCCGGCAACCGTTCGCGGGCGCTGTCACCTTCGGCGCTGACGTGCAGGGTGCAGCTGCCGTGCCGCCACGCCCGCGTCAGCGCCTCTGCGAACACCACTTCATGCCGGTGGCGCACATAGTAGTGCAGTTCAAACGGGCGGCCCTGCGCCTCCAGCCGTTCAGCCATCGCGTACAGCGGCGTAATGCCGATCCCCGCCGCCAGCAGCAGCACCCGGCCGCTCTCCTGCAGGGCAAACAGGTTGCGCGGCGCGGAGATGGTCAGCGTCTGTCCCGGCCGCAGCTGCTCATGCACGTAGCGCGAGCCGCCGCGCGAGCGCGCGTCGCGCGCCACGCACACCAGATAGCGCCGGGTCTGCTGCGGGCTGCCGGTCAGCGAATACTGGCGGGTCAGCCCGCTGGCCAGCTGCATATCGATATGCGCGCCCGGCTGCCAGCCCGGCAGCTCGCCGCCGTCCGCCGCGGCCAGGCTGACCGCCAGGCTGTGGCTGCCCTGGCGCCAGATGCCGTCCACCACCACCTTCAGCGTTGTCTCCATGCTGCCCCCTTAGACCAGGAAAAATTCGCCGAAGCCGAGCTTCTTCAGCCCGCGGCGGTAGGCGATCGAACTGCGATCCGCCGGGATATGCGCCTCCATGCTCAGATCGAGCGGCAGGCGTTCCGGGCGCTGTGTCTCCACCATCAGGCGATCCTCCTCAAACACCCGCTGGTTAAAGGCGTGTACGTCGGCGACCGGAATATGCAGATCCAGGTTGCGGGCGATCGGGGCAAACATCCGCGTCACCCGCGCGGAGACCGGCGAGGCGGCGTTCATAATCACCAGCCGCTCGCTGCCGGGAAAGTGAATGGTCAGCGTGGCGGTAAACGGCAGATGCATCTCGAAGTGGCGCAGCCACTGAAAACCGGCGGGAGCCGACCGGCCGGAGTTGGCCGCGTAGTTGCTGACGCTGCTCCAGTAGTCGGCGAAGAAGCCGTAGTCGGTCTCCTGCGGATGGTAGTCGGGCACCAGCTGGTTGGCCGGGTCGGCAAAGGTGTCGGTATGCACCCAGGCGAAGTGTGCCACGTCGAGGAAGCCCTCGACCTGGCGACCGGCAAAGCCGTTAACCTCGAACGGCGGACAGTTGATCTGCTGAAAACCGGCGTCGTCCCAGTGCGGCATCGTCGGCAGCGCCGCCGGATGTTCCTCGTCCGGGGCGAGGCAGGTCCAGATCAGCCCCCAGCGCTCCTGCACCGCGTAGTTGATCAGGTTGAGTTTGGCCGGGATCGGCTGGTCAGGTGACGAGGGAATGCGGTTACAGCGGCCACCGGCACCAAAACGCAGCCCGTGATACGGGCAGATAATGCCCTCCTCATCGTTATAGCCGAGGGTCAGCGGCACGCCGCGGTGCGGGCAGACGTCGCGTGCCACCACCGCTTCACCGCCGATGCGGTAAATCACCAGCTGTTCGTCCAGCAGCGTCACTTTGACCGGGGCCGCGGCGACGTCGGCGGAACGGGCCACCGGGTGCCAGTAGCGCGCCAGGCGTAGCCAGTCGTCAGGTTCAAAGGTGCAGTGCGCGGGGGGCGTGATTTTCGTCATAGGGATACCTGCCGGGGTTAACGATAGTAGTTGCAGGCTTATTGTGGTCATAATAGGGTGTACGCATCCATCAGCATTAATTCAATCAGGTGTTGCAAAAATGCGTACAGGTCACCGATGAGCCCGTTTTCCCGTTTTGCCCTTTACTTTGCCGAAGTGGCGCGCAGCGGCAGCCTGCGCCGCGCGGCGGAGCAGCTGCATATCTCAGCGTCGGCGATCAACCGGCAGATCCTGCAGGCGGAAGAGGAGCTGGGCACGCCGCTGTTTGAACGGCTGCCGGAGGGGCTGCGCATGACCACCGCCGGCGAGCTGCTGTACGGCGATCTGCTGCGCTGGCAGCGCGAGTTTCGCGTCACCCGGCAAAAGTTCGACGAGCTGCAGGGGCTGAAGCGCGGCTCGGTCAGCGTCGGGCTGGTACAGGCGTTATCCGGCGGGGCGATCGCCGATGCGCTGGCGGAGATCATCGCCGGCTGGCCGTGGCTGGCGCTGGATCTGCAGGTGGCCGACAGCCAGAGCATCAGCCAGCGCATCCGCGACGCGCAGCTGGATTTTGGCCTGGTGCTGGAGCCGGAAGGGCAGGCGGGCCTGAGCGTGATGGCGTTTGCCGAACTGGCGATGGGGGTGGTGATGCCTGCGAACCATCCGCTGGCCGGGGCGGAGAGCCTGTCGCCGGGGGCGCTGAGCGATTGGCGTCATATCCTGCCCGGCCCGCCGCTGATGGTGCATGAACGGGTGGCGATGCTTTACCGCCATCACGATCTGGCTCCGGGCAACCCGATCAGCTGCAACGACGTGCGGCTGATTAAATCGCTGGTGGCGCGGGGCAGCGGGGTGGCGGTGCTGAGTAAGCTGGACGTCCTGCCGGAGCTGGCGCGCGGTGAGCTGGCGTTTGTGCCGCTCAGCCACGCCCGGCTGCGGCCGCTGACGCTGGCGCTGTGCGTGGCCCCCGCGCGGCAGCTGTCACGCGCGGCGCAGCAGGCGATCCAGCAGCTGACGAAGGTGATTGAAGGACTACATCAGCCGCACGTGAGCTGAGGGGCGTCAGGTCGATCCTGGGCTAAGCGATGCGGCCGCCGCTCCTGAACGAGAGTCGACACCGGTTTAGCCTGGCGCGTTACCGGTGCGGGCACACTCACCTGTCACCTGTCACCTGTCACCTGTCACCTGTCACCGCAGCAGGTTTTAGCCCAGCGGCCCGCCCTGGATGGTGTCGCAGAGTCCGTTGATAATCCGTTCGCCGCTCTCCTGCGCCAGTTCGCGATACCAGGCGTCGGTCAGCTGGCGATCTTTGCCGTGGGTGACGTCGCAGCGTTTGCGCGCTTTCAGCACCAGGTCCTGCACCCGTTCGACACGCTGCGCCTCGTACCAGGCCAGCGCGTCGGCGACTGTCGTATGCTGCTGAAACGCCTGACCCAGCACCACCGCATCCTCCATCGCCGCACAGCCGCCCTGGCCGATATCCGGCGTGGTGCTGTGGCCGGCGTCACCCAGCAGCGCGATGCGTCCCCGCACCAGCCGCTCAAACGGGTCGATATCGTGGATCTCAATGCGGTTGGTGGTCTTCGGATCCAGCGCGGCGATCAGCCGCTGCACCGGCGCGGCCCAGCCGGCGAAGTAGCGGCGCAGATCGTCACGCAGGCTGCTGCGGTCTTCCGCCAGCCCGGCGGGCAGCGGCACGTCAAAAAAGAAGTAGAAGCGGTTGCCGGAGACCGGCATCACCGACACGCGCTTACCGTCACCGACGAAGGTGGTCCAGCCGTCGGCCGCCGCGATCGCGGTATCGACGGTCACCAGCCCGTTCCAGTTAACGTAACCGGCGTAGCGGCGCGGCGGGGTGCGGCCGAGCACCGTCGGGCGGATCGCCGAACGGCTGCCGTCGGCGGCGATCAGCAGATCACCGCTGGCGTGGCTGCCGTCGCTGAACCAGGCGGTAACCTGTTCGCCCTGCTCCTCAACGCGCACCACCCGTTTGCCAAACTGCACCCGTTCGCGGCCCCAGAAATTCAGCATTTCACGCTGCAGGTCGGCGCGGGCGATGGGACAGGGGCGGGCACCCACCCGTTCGGTCAGCGGGCCCAGGCTGAATTCGGTCAGCACGCTGCCGCGAAAGCCGTCCCGGTAGGCAATATGCCGCAGCGGGCCGCCAAAGGTCTCTATCAGCGCGCCCATCCCCAGGTGCTGCAGGCACTTCACGCCGTTCGGCCATACCGAGATGGCCGCCCCGACCGGTTTAATCTCCGCTACCGCTTCGAAGATCTCACAGTCGATACCCGCCTGTGCCAGCGCGGCCGCCGCGCTAATACCGCCAATGCTGGCGCCAATCACCAGTGCTTTCATCTTTCGATCCTTCTCTTCAACCCGATAAGGCTACACAGCAATTTGCGTACCACGTTGCCGGAGGGCGATATCAGCGGCTCCGCGCAAGTCGGAACGATTGCCTGGCACCAGAAGGGTGCAAAATCCCATCGGGATGCCTTTTTGTGAATCAAAAGCAGCCATTAAAGGCCAGGGTGAATTTATAGTTTCATCTGTGGGTGAGGGTTCTTGCTTGCTGGTGCAGGTGAGGGATGTTTTAACCAATTGATATAAAGAGTAAATATTTGGAGTGCGAAGGCATTTATTTCCGGTAAATCCGATTTGGCCTGCTTTGTGCAATCTCCTGTGAATCGTCAGGTTCGGGGCGCTGTGCAGATCCCGTCATGCAAAGACCGCAGAGAAATACGGCCCGCAACTGCAACAGCTCAGCTGCGTACTATCAGCGGGGCTATGGAGGGCACCTGTTCTGCTTTTGCTTCACCGTTCCCGCTGGCAGGCTGGTGGCCCTATACTTCACATGACGATCCCGGCTGTACCCGCCCGGATCGACGATAATCCACGGAGAACAGGATGGTCACACTCGGTCAGTTTAATCAGCTGTCGCAGGCGGACGCGGTCACACTGCTGACCCCGTGCGTGGCGATCCCGGCGTGGGTCAGCGAGCTGGTCGCCGGCCGTCCTTACGCCCGGCGGCACCAGCTGCTGGAACGGGCGCAGCTGGCGGCCAGCCGCTGGCAGCAGGCGGAGCTGCAGCAGGCGCTCAGCGCGCACCCGCGCATCGGTGAAAAACCGGCAGGCGCGGATGAACACCACGCGCTGTCCAGGCAGGAGCAGGCGGGGGTGGATGCGGCGAACGCGCCGCTGGCCGAGGCGCTGCGCCATGAGAATGCCCGCTATGAGGCGCACTTTGGCCATGTCTTTCTGATCCGCGCCCGCGGGCGCAGCGGCGAACAGATGCTGCAGGAGCTGCGGCGTCGCCTGCACAACAGCCCGGCGCAGGAGACCGCCGAAGCGCTGGCCCAGTTAAGTGAGATAACCCTGATCCGTCTGGAAGGAGTCATTAGCGCATGAGCAGCATCAGCAGTCATATTCTGGATATTTCCACCGGACGGCCCGCCGCCGGCGTCAGGGTCCGGCTGGAGCGCTATCAGCCGGAGGGCTACAGCCTGATCGGCAGCGAACAGACCGACGACAACGGGCGCATTGCCCGTTTCTGCGCGCAGGAACTGCCGCCGGGCCGCTACCGGCTGACGGCGGAAACCGGCGCGTGGTTTGCTCAGCGTGATATCAGCACGCCGTTTGTGCAGGCGCAGCTCGAAGTGATGCTGGAGGCCGGGCAGGGCCACTATCACCTGCCGTTTGTCATCGCCCCCGGCGGCTGGTCGACCTACCGCGGCAGCTGAAGGGCGACCTGTCGCGGGCAGAATTTTCAGAGCGGAGGCTGGTTCAGCCAGCGTTAGGGATTTTGCAGCGTTAACCCCCGGGGAAAACCAGGGGTTAACTTTCATACGTATTCAGACCGGACAGACACGCACCGGCACGGATTTATAGGCCGGGGTACCGCTTTGCGGGTCGATATAGTCCAGCGGGATCAGCACGTTGGATTCGGGGTAATAGGCGCCCACCGTGCCCCTGGCGATGGCGTACGCGACCACGGTAATCCCCTCAAGGCGCAGGCTGTGGCCGGGCAGCGCCGTGTCCAGATTGACGACATCGCCATGCTCAATATTCATCTCCAGCATGTCCTGTTCATTCATAAACAGCACGTCACGCCGGCCGAAGATGCCGCGGTAGCGATCGTCCAGCCCGTAAATGGTGGTGTTGTACTGGTCGTGGCTGCGTAAGGTTATCAGACGCAGAACGTTTTCACCGTCCGCCGGCGGGTCCTCCTGAACGCCCGGATAGACCGAGAACACGGCTTTACCGGACGGCGTCGGCCACTGGCGATCGCGCGGCGGCAGCGGCATCTGAAAGCCGCCCGGCTGACGGATGCGCTGGTTATAGCGATCGAAGCCGCTCACCGTCTGCTCGATCAGATCGCGAATGCGGTCATAGCTGGCAATCAGCCTTTTCCACTCAGTGGGCGAGTCCGGTAACGTGGCTTCCGCCATGCCGGCAATAATCGCGGGTTCCGAGCGCAGCAGTGGAGATGCCGGTTTAAGCTTGCCGCTGGAGGCATGCACCATCGACATCGAATCCTCCACCGTTACCGACTGCTCCCCTTCCGCCTGCACGTCACGCTCGGTGCGTCCGAGGCAGGGCAGAATAAACGACTGCCTGCCTGTCAGCAGGTGGGAACGGTTGAGCTTGGTGCCAATATGCACGCTCAGCTCCAGCGCCTTAAACGCCGGGAAGCAGCGGGTTGGATCCGGCATCGCCACGGCCAGGTTGCCGCCGAGGCAGATCAGCGCCTTAGAGCGCCCCCCGATGGCGGACTCCATCGCCTTAACCACGTCGTGGCCAGGTTCCCGCGGCGGAGAAAACCCGCATACCGCCTGCAGCTTGTCCAGAAACGCCGCCGACGGCTTCTCGGTGATGCCTACCGTACGGTTGCCCTGCACGTTGGAGTGGCCGCGCAGCGGGCAGATACCGGCACCGGGTTTGCCGATATTGCCGCGCATCAGCAGCAGGTTGGCAATCAGCCGTACGTTCTCGGTGCCGCGAGGGTGCTGGGTAATGCCCATGCCGTAGGTAATGATGGTCGCCTGAGATTTTACATAGGCCCGGCCGACCTCTTCCAGCTGTTCGCGGGTGAGGCCGGATTCGGCTTCGATCGTCTCCCAGCGGGTGAGCTGCACGTCGGCGACAAAATTTTCATACCCTTCGGTATGCTGCGCGATAAAGGCGCGGTCGACGGCGGCCCCCGTGGCGGCATCCAGCGCGATCACCGCTTTGGCGATGCCCTTCAGGGCCGCCGCATCGCCGCCGGCCTTAACCAGATAGTAGGTGGAGGCGATATCGGTCGCACCGTAGGTGGCCATTTCAACGACGTTTTGCGGATCGGCAAAGCGCTCCAGCGCCCGCTCGCGCATCGGGTTAAAGACGATAATCGGCACGTTGCGGCGTGAAAGCTCGTGCAGGGTGCCCATCATGCGCGGATGGTTGGTGCCCGGATTATGGCCAATTGAGATCAGCAGTTCGGTGCGATCGAAGTCGTCAAGCTGCACCGTCCCTTTACCAATACCGATCGACTGCGGCAGGCCGACGCTGGTTGGTTCGTGGCACATATTCGAGCAGTCGGGGAAATTATTTGAACCGTACTGCCGTGCGAACAGCTGAAACAGCCACGCGGCCTCGTTAGAGGCCCGGCCGGAGGTATAAAATTCCACTTCCTGCGGTTGCAGCCTGCCCAGCGCGGCCGCTATCTCTGCAAACGCGTCATCCCAGCTCACTTCACGGTATTTGTCGCTGCCGGCATCATAGCGCAGCGGGACGGTAAGCCGGCCGAATCCCTCCAGCTGGTGATCGGTTTTCTTTAATAAATCGGCGACCGTATGTTCGCTGAAAAAAGCCGGGGTCACCCGTTTACTGGTGGCTTCCCAGGTGACCGCCTTGGCGCCGTTTTCACAAAACTGAAAGGTTGAACCGTGCGCCTTGTCCGGCCAGGCGCAGCCGGGGCAGTCAAAGCCGTCGGGCTGATTGGTGCGTAACAGCGTGGCCGGTGCGTTGACCGTCTCCATCTCATTGCGCACGGCGATGGCCGTCGCCTTCAGGGCACCCCAGCCGCCCGCCGGGCCGTCGTAGGGATGAACCCCGGGAACCTGTCTTTTATGTTTGCTCATGGCTGTTGATTGCTCACAGTAAGTTAAAAAACCGCTGCGCCGAACGTCGTCTGGCCTGCTCAGGTTTTCAGAAGTTCTGCTCAGACGTGAAACAGGATCCGTCGCGGGTACAGGATCAATAGTAGCCATGATTTTTGTAATAGTGTGGCGGGTGTGCGATGCGTTAACACTTTCAATGCGGGGTCAGTTTGACTGCACTCCCCGGCTATTTTCTGCAATGCGATTTTCGATCATACGCAGCGTTGCAGCGGTGATCTCCCCCTGAAATCGTTCATCTGACACCCGGCGGAAGCCGCTGGCGACCTCACAGACTCTGTCGATAATCTCACCTGCCTGTGTGTTACTGATATCGGCTTCCTGTTCCCCCAAAGCGAGAAGCTGGCGGCGGCTGATATCCAGCGCCTCACCGGTGACGTCCATCTGATGATAACCGCCCGGCCCTTCGCAGAACGTCACGTCGTACGCCGGCGCCAGCTGCCAGTCACCGGATTTGCTCATCGTCCAGGCGAAGTTTTTCGGATGGTCATCGCGGTTGTTAAATACGACGTTAAATACTGCCCGTTCAAAGGCCAGTTCTACCTGGCGGGCATCGTTGGTACACAATCGGGTAGCGCGCAGAAAAGTGCCGTAGTCCAGCGCCCCGGGATGCCGGTAGTCGGCCCCGGTAAAGGCCGCCAGGCTTTGCATCGGCACGCGCTGGCCCAGCTGACGATCAAAACGCCGTGAGGCAAAGGCGGCCTGACCGTTGGGCAAGGTGAAATAGCTGGTGTCAGGCGTGGAGATACCGCAATCGCGCAGGCACTGCGCATAGACAGCTTCAATCGCACAGACCTCCGGGTGCTCCTGACGGGCGGGGAATTTCACCAGCCACCCTTCGCGATCCGCTGAGGCTACCGTGCTGAATCGGTTATCCGCCGGGTTACGCCACAACAGCGCTTTCGGTCTTGCACCCTGCGGTGAACCGCCCATCTGCAGCAGCCGCTGCAAAAATTCTGCGCCTTCACCTTCCTGCACTTGTTGCACTTCGGCTGATAGCTGTTCAAGGGTGATATCTTCATCGGCCAGCGTGGCATCGGCATGTACGGGGGTAAACGTCATCGCCCCCATCGCATTGCTGCCAATCCAGGTCAGCCGCTCCAGCGGGCCAATGCGCGCGGCGTTCAGCCCACGCTGACGGAACAGGCGGTCCATCAGCAGCATCCCCCAGCCGTCCGGCAGCGCATCATAAACCGGGCCGGGCAGCCCCAGCTGATGCGCTGGAAAATCGCGTCGCAGCGCGGTGCCCTGCAGCGGTAACAGCAGGGAAGAGAGTTCCAGCCCGGCACGCAGGGCGTCTGCGCTGTACTCGAAGAGGATCTGCGGCCGGCTGCCCAATGCGGTGGAAGAGACCAGCGTTCCCCACCGCCAGCGCTCGCCCCAGCCCTCATACCAGACGTCTACTTTAGTCACCATGACGCTTGCCTTTTTTGATCCTCTGACGAGAAGTGCTCTGCTCGTAGCGTTGCAAATCCGCAAGACTGTCGATTTTTGGCATAAACAGCCCCTCCAGTTCTTTGCTGCGGCCAAGCACCATCGCCACCCGCACCAGATTTTCAAAGCCGACGCTGCGACCCAGCTCAAGATTAGAGACGGTGTTTACGCCCACCCCGGCGCGGCGCGCAACCTCTGACTGAGTCATCTGCTGGCTGAGGCGCTCTTTGCGTAGCCGCTCACACAGTAGCCTGACGACCTCCTGCGGTCGGGTGAGAGATAAATCCAGCATGGTGGTGTTAAGACCTTAGAACAGGGAGCATAGCGTCAGAGTATAGCCTGAAATCATCTACCCGGACAGTTGCTTAAATCCATAATTACGGGTTTTAAATGAAATAATATCAGTTAAAGAACAATAAAATGGATTTATTTTTTGCCGTAGAGTGACTGTAATGGCGAGGTCGGGCCGTTCATTCTCGCGTACCTCTCGCTTTCGGTTGCCGCTGCCAGCGCTCGCCCGGACCCTCACACCTGATACCGCAGCGCCTCAATCACCAGCGACAGCGCCGGTCATTGTTGCATCCTGTTCATAGACCCATTCTTATTTGACCCTCTTATCAACCCCTTTTTTTCTCTATACGCTTGACTCAGTTTCATGTCCGCAGCCGATAACCCGGCATGCGGCCCTTAACTCTGAATCACGGAGCCTGTATGAAGACAGTTGCCGCCGCTGCTTTGTCACTCGCGCTTTCGGTCTCAGCCGTTTCAGCTCAGGAGAATAATTCA